>NZ_KI912266.1:1071885-1293388 GCF_000235425.2 Pseudofrankia saprophytica | reverse complement strand
TGGCGCGGCCCGCCGACGCGGCCGTGCCGGCCGAACCGGCCGCCGCGGGAGCGCCGGACGCGCTGGTGCTCTCGGAAGCGACCGTCGCCTACGGCCGTACCCCGGCGCTGGAGCGGGTGACCGGCCGGGTGCCGGCCGGGCGCACGGTCGCGCTGATCGGCCCGAACGGTGCCGGCAAGTCGACGCTGATCAAGGCGGTGCTCGGCCTGGTCCCGGTGGTGTCCGGCTCGGTGACCGTGTTGGGCCAGGCGCCGGCCCGGGCTCGCCGCGAGGTCGGCTACGTCCCCCAGGCGGACACCCTCGACGCGGACTTCCCGGTCTCCGTCGCGCAGGTGGTGCTGATGGGCCGCTACCGGCGGATCGGCTGGGTGCGCCGGCCGGGCGCCGACGACCGGGCCGCCGCCGAGGAGGCGCTCGCGGCGGTCGGGCTCGAGCACCGTGCCCACGACCGGTTCGGAACGTTGTCGGGCGGGCAGCGCCAGCGGGTCCTGCTGGCCAGGGCGATCTCGGCGCGGCCGCGGTTGCTGCTACTCGACGAGCCGTTCAACGGCGTCGACGCGGTCTCCCAGGACGCGCTGCTCGCGGCGCTCGCCCGGCTGACCTCCGCGGGCACCGCGGTGGTGATCTCGACCCATGACCTGGCGCTCGCGCACCTGGCCTGCGACGACGTCTGCCTGCTCAACCGGCACCAGTTCGCGTTCGGCCCGCCGGCGGCGACCCTCACTCCCGAGCTGCTGCGCGCCACCTACGGCGGCGCCGCGGTGGAGCTGGGGGCCCACGGCGTCATCGTGGCCCGCCCATGACCTCGGCCCGCCGGGCCCGGCGGGGTGGCCCGCCTGGGCCGTCCCGCGGAGCCGCGCAGTGAGCCAGCTGTTGATCACGCCGTTCGAGCGGCCCTATCTCGTCCGGGCGCTGGTCGAGCTGCTGCTGCTCGGCGGCCTCGCGGCCGTCGTCGGGGTGTTCGTGCTCCTGCGCCGGCTCGCGTTCCTGACCGAAGCGCTCACCCACACCGTGTTCCCGGGTGTCGTGGTCGGCTTCCTGCTCGGCGGGCAGTCGGGGATCTTCCCGGGAGCCCTGGTGGTCGCCTGCGTGGCGGCGGGGCTGTTCACCCTGCTCGCGGCGACCCGCCGGGTCGGCGAGGACGCGGCGCTCGCGATCCTGCTCACCGGGTTCTTCGCGATCGGCGTCGTGCTGGTGTCCCGGCGCTCGTCGTACACGGCCGACCTGACGGCGTTCCTGTTCGGCCGAGTGCTGACCGTGCGCGTCGCCGACATCGTGACGACCGCCGTCGTCGCGGCGTTCGTGCTCGCGATCCTGGCGACGCTGCGCAAGGAGCTACTGCTCGTCGCGTTCGACCCGGAGTCGGCCAGGGCGGCCGGCTACCGGGTGGCCGCGCTCGACCTGGCGCTCAACCTGGCGATCGCGCTCGTCGTCGTCGCCGCGGTGCGCGCGGTGGGCACCGTCCTGGTGATCGCAATGATCGTGGTCCCGGCTGCGGCCGCACGGCTGCTCTCCGACCGCATCGTCGTGATCGTCGCCGTCGCCGTGGCCCTCGGGATGGCGAGTGGCTGGCTCGGTCTGCTGGTCAGCTACCGGATCTCGGTCGACCACGGCATCCGGCTCGCGACCGGCGCGACCGTCGTGCTGGTCCTCGTCGCCGCCTACCTGCTCGCGCTCGCGGCCGCCGCCGCCCGCGCCCGGCTGCGCCCGCGGCAGACGCGATGAGGCTGTGGGAGACCCTCGGTGACGGCTACACCCGCCGCGCGCTGGCCGAGGCCGTGCTGGTCGGCGTCCTCTGCGGGGCCGTCGGGGTGCATGTGGTGCTGCGGCGGCTGAGCTTCCTGACCACCGCGCTGACCCACGCGACGTTCCCCGGCGTCGTCGTCGCCGCGCTGCTGGGCGTGCACCTCGTCCTTGGCGCCGGGCTGTTCGGGCTGCTCGTCGTCGGCGTGGTCGCGGCCGTCTCGGGGGCGCGCGGTGGGGGCGGTGCCCTGCCCTCGGCCGCTCCGGCCGGCCGCGGCGGGCGTGACCTGTCCAGCGTGACGGGCGTCGTCCTGTCCGGCGGGTTCGCGCTCGGCGTCGCCCTGATGTCCGCCCAGGACGGCTTCACCAAGGATCTGACGGCCTTCCTGGTCGGCTCGATCCTGACCGTCGGCACGGCGGACCTCGCCATCACCGCCGTCGTGGCCGCCGTCGTCCTCACGGTGCTCGCCGCGCTGCGCAAGGAGCTGCTGCTCGGAGCCTTCGACCCGACGGCGCTCTGGGCCGCCGGCTACCCGGCCCGGCTACTCGACCTGGTGGTGCTGCTCGTGGTCGAGGTGACGGTCGTGACCACGGTGCCCGCCGTCGGCACGATCATGGCGATCGCGCTGGTCGTCGGCCCGGCGGCGACCGCGCGGCTGTGGTGCGCCCGCACCGGCCCGATGACCGCCCTGTCGATGGCCCTGGGAGTCGCCACGAGCGTCATCGGCCTCGCGGTGAGCGCCCAGTGGGACGTCGCCGCCGGTGGTGCCATCGTGCTCACCATCGCCGCCTTCTTCGCCCTCTCGCTGCTCGTCGCCCCCCGCGTCCATCTCGTCACGTCCCGCTCCCCGGCCGTGGAGCCCACCGCGGCCGGCTGAGGGTGATCCGGCGTGGCCTTCGCCGGCTCGGCGGGACAGCTGACGCCTGGCCGACTGCGTGGGCAATAGTGGCGAACGTTGGGGTTATGGCAGAGTCACCGTCGTGACGACTGGTCGGGCCCGCGCGCGCCGGTCGCCCGGCGTGACCGGTCCGCGGTGGCCTGATGCGCTGGCTGGGCACCCCCTGGCTGGGCACCCCACCGCCCCGGGCGTGCGGCTCGTCAGAGCGGTCGTCGCCGGCGGAGCCTCGACCAGTCTCGGGGTCGCCGCGCACGCCGCCGCCGGCGGTGCGCCGCCCGCGGGCGTGCTGGTCGTCGTCGCCGGCGCGTTGTTGATCCGGCTGGCGTACGGCGTGGCCGGGCGTCGCCGCGGTCTGCCGGCGGTGCTGGTCGCGCTGGCGGGCTCCCAGCTTGGGCTGCACGTCGCCTTCGTCCTGAGCGGCCACCGGGCCGCGAACCCGGAGCATCACCATGTGGTGGCCCCGGCGGAGCTGCTCGCCTACGGCGGTGGGCACTACCTGGCCAGCTCCTGGCTGATGATCCTGGCTCACCTGGTCGCGGTCGTCGTCACCGGCGCCCTGCTGCACCGGGCCGAGAAGGTGCTGTGGGCCGTGGCCACGCTGCGCGCCACCTCGGGCCACCTGACGGCGCGCGTCCTCGGCCCGCTGGCCGGCGCGGTGGCGCTGCTGCGGCGCCTGCTGGCCCGGGCGATCACGGCCCTGCCGGCGGCCATGAACGCCGGCGTGCCGGCTCGGTCGGCCTGGTCGGCCACGCCACCGGTCTCGCCGCGGGACGCGCCAGTCGGCCGGGCGGCGCGGCGGCGCGGACCGCCCGTGTCGCGGGGCGCCCTGACACCCGCCTGACTCCGAGGCTCGAGGCTCTGACGCCCAGGAGACGACGGCCGGGTACGGGGCGCGGCACGCCACAACGAGGCACATCCCATGACCGGGGCCGGTGCTCCGTCGCCACCGCGCGGCGGAGCAGGGCCGACCGGTGGGCGCCTCGCCGCCACCCGTGAGCCCCCTTGGGCGACCGGGCCCATGAGCGACCGTCCAGGGCGAGACCGCCATGACGGTCCCTGGGCAACGGGTGGCCCTCCCCTGCCAATCGCTCGTCCACCTGCGTGGAAGGACCACGATGTCCCGAACCATGTCCCGGGTCGTCCGGGCCGCCGGCGTGCTCGCCGCCGGAACCGTAGCCGTCGTCGCGACGGCGCTGCCCGCCTCGGCACACGTCTCCGTCGCCCCGACGAGCGCGCCCGCCGGCGGCTACACGACGCTGGCGTTCAAGGTGCCGACCGAGAGCGACACCGCGTCGACCACCAAGCTTGACGTCGCGTTCCCCACCGACACGCCGATAGCGTCGGTCAGCGTGCAGCCGAAGGCGGGCTGGACCTACGAGGTCCGCAGGGGCGCCCCGAGCAAACCGGTGGTCACCGACGACGGTGACAAGGTCAACGAGGTGGTCACCGAGATCATCTGGACCGCCGCGGACGGCTCCGCCGGGATCAGGCCAGGCGAGTTCGACACCTTCGTCGTCTCGGCCGGCCCGCTGCCCGAGGGCGTCTCGTCGATCACCTTCAAGACGCTGCAGACCTACTCGGACGGCGAGATCGTGCGCTGGATCGACACGAGCGCGGCCGGTCAGCCGGAGCCGGAGCACCCGGCACCCGCCCTGGCCCTGACCACCGCGTCCGAGGACACCGGCAACGGGGCCACGGCCGCCGCCACGCCTGCGGGAGTCTCGACGTTGACGGGGACGGCGTCCCTGTCGGATGGCACGGCTCGCGGGCTGGGGATCGCCGGGCTGGTCGTCGGCGTGCTCGGGCTCGCGGCGGCCGGCTTCGCCCTCGCCACCTCCCGGCGCCGCGCCGGCACGGGCGGCTGACGCGCGCACGCGCGGCCTGCCCGCCCGGTGGAACGGTCACCGGGCGGGCAGGCCCGCCGGGAGCGGTAACAGGAAGAGACTGAAGGTTATGAGCGGTACAACCGGCATGGCGGCGAATTCGCCGGGTTCTTCCCGGCAACCTCGGCCGGACGCCACGGCCGATGCGCCGACGGCTCCGACGGGAGGCTCCGGCCCGACGGCCCGTCGTCCTCAGCGCCGGGTCGCGGCGGCCGGGCATCGTCGCCGCCGGGCCGGGACGTTGCTGGTGCTGACCCTCGCGGCGGCGCTGGCCGTCGTCGGTGGCGCGGCCGCGCCGGCCTGGGCGCACGCCATCCTGGAACGGGCCACCCCGGCCGGCGGCACCGCCATCGCCACCGCGCCGACGAGCATCACGCTTGGCTTCAGCGAGCCCGTCAGAACCGACGCGAACTCGATCCGGGTCATCGACACCCACGGCACCCGGATCGACACCGGCGGCGCGCACGGCGGCGCGCACGGCTCCGACGTGACCGTGGCCCTCAAGCCGGGGCTGCCCAACGGGACGTACCTCGTCAGCTGGCGGGTCGTCTCCGCCGACAGCCATCCGATCGCGGGCGGCTACGCGTTCGGGATCGGTGAGGCCCCGGCGGCTGGCGCCGCGGCGGCGGCCAGCGCGACGCCGAAGGGGTCTGCGGTCACCGGGTTCACCTTCGGTCTCGCCCGGCTGGTCGCGTTCGCCGGGATGGCGCTGCTGCTCGGCGCCGTGTTCTTCCTGGCGGCGCTGTGGCCGGCCGGGCTGCGCCGGCCCGCGCCCCGGCGGCTGGTCGCCGCCGGCTGGGTGGCGGCCTTCGTCGGGTCCATCGCCTGTCTGCTCCTCCAGGGCGTCTACACCGGCGGACTCGGGCTTTCGGCACTGGCACGCTGGGATCCGCTCGGTGCCACCCTCGGGGACCGCTACGGCCGGCTCACCCTGATCCACCTGCTCGCCCTGCTGCTGGCGCTTCCGCTGCTGCGAGGCGTGCTGTCGGCCACCGCGGCCACCGCCGACGACGCAGCCGCCGCCCGGCCACCGGCCACCGGCGCCCAGCGGCCGTCGCCCTGGGTGATGGCCGAGCTCGGCGGCCTCGCCGTCGCGGTCGCCGCGACGACGGCGCTCGTCGGGCACGCGGGCGCGGGCTCGTGGTCCTGGCTCGCCGCCAGCAGCGTGACGGTGCACCTGCTCGCCATGTCGATCTGGCTGGGAGGTCTGGCCACGCTCGCCGCCGGGCTGATCGACCGGCGAGGCGCTGAGGCCGCGACGACGGGCGGACGAGGCGGATCCGCCGGCTGGGCCTCCACCATCGAGCGGGGAGACAGCGGCGAGGCCGATGAGGAGGCGGACCTCGACGCCGCCCGTGCCTACCTGGACGAGCATGGCGCCGAGGCCGTGCCGGTGCCCGCGGACCGGGCCGCGGAACTCGCCTCGGTGCTCCCGCGCTGGTCGCGCACGGCGATGGCCGCGGTCGCCGCGATCGTGGTCAGCGGCACCTACCAGGCGTGGCGCGAGGTCGGCACGCTGCCAGCGCTGTTCGACACCGACTACGGGCGGCTGCTGCTCTACAAGCTCTGGTTCGTGCTGGCGATGCTCGGGATCGGCTACGTCTCCCAGCGCTGGGTCAGGCGCCACTACCGTCGGGTCGCGCTGGCCATGACACCCGAGACAGAGGCGGTGGTCGCGGGCACCGCCCGCCGGCGAGGCGCGCGGGACGACCCGAAGGGCACCGGGGCGGGCACCGCGCCCGACCTGGGCGACTCCGGGGAGGAGGTCACCGTCGGGGCACTCGCCGCGCTGCGGCGCGGGGTGGTCGCCGAAGCGGTGATCGCGGTGGCCGTGCTGGCCGTGACCGTCGTTCTGATCAACCGTGTCCCCGGCCGTAACTCGTACGCGCCGCCGTTCCACACGACGACCGTCGCCGGACCGCTCACGGTCGACGTGCGGGTATCACCCACCCGGATCGGGCTGGAGGGCGTCGAGGTCACCGTGCGTGATCCACAGGGCCAGCTACAGCGGCTGGTCGAGGCGTCGGTGACGCTGTCGCTCCCCGCGGCCCAGGTCGGCCCGCTCGACGTACCGGTGGTCGCGGCCGGCACCGGGGTGCTGACCACCCAGGAGGCGCAGGTCCCGCTCCCGGGCGACTGGCGCATGACGATCACCCTGCGGATCAATGACTTCGACCAGTACTCCACGATCGTCACCTACCGCGTCCGCTGACCCGTGGGCAGCGCCGTGAGCCCGCCGGCCGACGGCGCTGCGAGAGCCACGGTGAAGAAGCCGCCCGATGCCCGGTAGCGTCGGACATGCGCGCCGCCGAGCGAGCCGCCTCTGCCGCGTGAGACCGCGTCGCCGTCGCGCGGCAGGCGGCCGGACGGCGGCGGACGGGCGAGGGAGCGGATAGATGGGTGCTTCGGCTGATCCGCTGGTGACCGAGCTCTACCGGTACCCGGTGAAAGGGCTGTCCGCCGAGCCGATCGACGAGGTCGCGCTGAGCGTCGGCGAGGGCGTCCCCGGCGACCGGCTGTTCGCGCTCGCGCTGCCCGACACCCAGTTCGACGAGGAACGTCCGGTGGCGCTGCACAAGACACGGTTCCTGATGCTGCAGCGCGACGAGGCGCTCGCCAGGGTCCGCACCGGCTACGACCCGCCTACCGGCCAGCTCAGCGTCGACGACGGCACGCGCCGCTGGTCGGCCGACCTCGGCACCGCGGCCGGGCGGCGCGCCGTCGAGGAGTACTTCGGCGCGCTCGCCGCACCGACCGCCGGCACGTCCGACGCCGCTGCTCGGAGTAACCGAACGGACGGCTCGCCCGGCCTGAACAGTCCGGACGGGGTCCGCGCGCTGCCCCGGCTGGTCGAGGCCCATGGCGGGCACCGGTTCACCGACGCGGGGCCGGGCGGGCCGGACCTGATGCGCGCGGTCTCGGTCGTCAACCTGGCATCCGTGCGCGACCTCGCCCAGCGGGTCGGCCAACCGGTCCACCCGCTGCGGTTCCGGGCCAACGTCTACGTCGACGGCATCCCGGCCTGGGCCGAGCGCGACTGGGTCGGCCGGGAGATCGCCCTGGGCCCGGTGCGGGCCCAGGTGCTCTCCGTCACCCGGCGCTGCGCCGCGACCACCGTCAATCCGGATACCGCCGAGCGTGACCTCAAGGTCGTCAAGGAGCTTTCCGACCACTACGGTCATACCGAATGCGGCATCTACGTCCAGGTGCGCGGCGCAGGCACGGTGCGCCCTGGCGATCCAGTGACTCCGCCGCCGCCCGCGTAACGCCGTCAGCGCCGGGAGTCTCGAGAACGACCACGCCGAGGGGCCGCGCGACAATGGCGAAGCCTCGCGCGGCCGGAGGCGTGCCAGCGATGCGCCGTGGCGGCTTGCCGACCATGGACCAGGACCGGGAGGGCTCGTGCGGGTCGTGATCGCCGAGGATTCGGTGCTGCTGCGGGAGGGACTGTCCCGGCTGCTGACCGACGCGGGGTGCGAGATCGTGGCGGCGGTCGGCGACGGGCCGGCCCTGGTCGAGGCAATCATCGAGCACCGCCCGGACGTCTCGGTCGTCGACGTGCGGATGCCGCCGTCGAACCGTGACGAGGGGCTGCGGGCCGCGATCACAGCCCGCTCCACCGTGCCGGGCTCACCGGTGCTGGTATTCAGCCAGTACGTCGAGAAGCAGTACGCCGCCGAGCTGCTCGCCGACGGCGCCGGCAGCATCGGTTACCTGCTCAAGGACCGCGTCGCCGACGTCCGGGAGTTCGTCGACGCGGTCCGGCGAGTGGCCTCGGGCGGCACCGTGATGGATCCCGAGGTGGTCGCGCAGCTGCTCGTCCGTACCCGGCGCGACGACCCGATGGCCGCTCTGACCCCGCGGGAGCGCGAGGTGCTGCGGCTGATGGCCGAGGGACGCTCCAACGCGGCGATCGCCGGCGAGCTGGTGGTCAGCGCCGGCGCCGTCGAGAAGCACATCTCCAACGTCTTCTCCAAGCTGGGCCTGGAGGCGTCCGGCAGCGACCACCGCCGCGTGCTCGCCGTCCTGACCTACCTCCGCGAGTCCTAGCCGCTTCGGCCGGCCTGGCTGCCCACGCTAGGGCTAGATGTTGGCGGTGGCTCCGGAGCCACCGGTCCCGGAAAGCGACGCCGTGCCGTTGTCCGGCGCGCTGGCCGGAGGACTCGTCGTCTTGGGTGGCGCCGGCGGCGTGGTGGTCGGTGCCGAGGAGGTCGACGGCGGGGCGGTGGTGGGAGCGCCGCCGTCACCTGGCGGAGGCGAGGTGGTCGTGCGGGTCGGCGACGGCGTCGGCGAGGTGGTGGTGCGGGTCGGCGACGGCGTCGGCGAGGTCGTCGTGCGGGTCGGCGACGGCGTGGAGCTGGTGCCCCTGGTGGTGGTCGGCGGAGGCGGCGGGGTGGTCACGGGCGCCGACGAGGCACCCGCCCGCGACGGCGGCGCTGGCGTCGTCGTGGCGATCGGGCGGTCGTCGCTGACGAGCCGCGGCTTGCCGCCCGGGTCCGGGCGGCTGGTGGCGCCGACGGTCGGTGCGGCCGTCGGGCCGGGCGGGGTCGGCTGCCTGGTCGACGCGTCGCCGCCCGCTTTGCCCACCTCCAGGGAGGGCGCCACGATCGCGACGTCGGGAAAGTCCTGGGCGGACAGCTCGGCCGTCGGTGCCGGCCAGTTGAGCGCGGCGGTGATGCCCGCGACCGCCACGACCAACGACGCGGCGACCGCGATCGCCGGGCGGGTACGCCAGTCCGGCCCGTGGCGACGGCGCCCCTCGGCGCCGTCGATCGGCACCAGCGGCGCGCCCTGGCCGTCCGCGTAGTAGTGGCCGTCGGCGTCGTGGCGGTGAGCCGGGAACGGCACCACGTTCGACGCGGGGAGTTCGCTGAGGTCGACGTCCACCGTCGGTGGGTCGACGTCGTCGTCGGGCAGCCGCACTGGGCTGGTGACCGGGTCGACGGCGCTCTGATACTGGGACGACCGCGCCTGCGCGGCGGCGTCCGCCGCGTTGCCGTGGCCGGCCGCGGCCTGGGTGGCCTCGGCGTTGCCATGGCTGGCCGCGGAGCCGCCATCGGAGGCCTTCGCGAGGTTGACGGCGTGGCCGTGTGCTCCGGCGGCGTCCGCCGCCCCGTGACCGGTGGCCTTGGTCAGGTGGTCGGCGGCCGCCTGGGCGGCGTTCCCGCCGTGGTCGTGCGCGGCGCCGACGCCTTTGGTGGTCCCGTGGGCGGCCTTGGTCACGTTGTCGGCGGCCGCCTGGGCGAGGTTCCCGCCCTGGGCGTGGCCGGCCGCCGTCCCCTTGCCCGCCGCCGCCGTGGCGAGGTTCGAGCCGGCCGGTCCCGTACCGGCCGCGGCCACACCGACGTCTCCGGCCGCGCCGGAGGCGACGGTGGGCGCGTCCGTGAGCCCGGCCGCGGCCACGGCGCCAAGGCCGACGGCCCCCGCGACGTCGTGTCGGGTCTCGGCGTCCGTGTCCGTGTCGTCCGCGTTCGGCTCGGCGAACGCGGCGGCGCCAGCCATCGCGACGGCGGCGCCGGTGGTGCGGATCGGCAGCGAGGACGACTCCAGGCCGTAGCCCGTGCGGGAGGCGAGCCGCTCCTGGGCGGCCCGCTCATGCGCGGCGGCGCTGGCTGCCCGGTCGAAGGTGCGCGCGAGGCCGGCGCGCAGGCTGGTCGGCGCGGGCACCACGGCCCCGTCGATCATCTCCTCGGCGCTGACGCCGTGCGGGACGGGGGCGCTACGAGCCTGCGGCGACCCGGACCAGGCCAGCGCGCTGCCTCGGGCGAGCTCCAGCAGCCACGACCGCAGCCGATCCGGCTCGCTCAGCGGGTTCATCCGGGTGCGGGCCACGAGGGCAAACGCCGTGCCGGCCGCGGCGCGGGCGACCGTCGGGTCCCCCAGAACCACAAGGCACATCGAGAAGACGTCGTCCGCGTACCGATCGTAGAGATCGTCAAACGCCTGACGGTCGCCGCGGCGTACTCGTGCCACTAGGTCCGCGTCGCCGCCCATATCGCCCGCCACTCCTGTCGTTCTGTCGGACGCACCAATATTAGGAGCCAGGCCTTCCTTGGGCGTGAAGCTTGCGAAGATCGCCGTGTCGCGCGTTCGACAGCCCATCGGACTTGACGGTGATGGTCGTACTCGACCCATCAGGTGCCGATCCGTGACGCCCCACTCCCGAACATGGTCTCATCTGGGGCTACCGGACGTACAGCAGGTTCTTGGGTGAACCGCGTCGGTTACGGGACAAGTCGCCCCGAGGGACGCCGCCGCCGCCGCTGCCCGCCGGGCCGCTCTGGGCGGGGTCCGAGCGGCCTCGGTGTGCGCCAAATCCGCGCCACATGGCGGTCGCCGGATCCGGAAAATCATTATCTGATGATCCGTGGTGGAGCTGGTGGGAAAAGCTCGAATGAAAGCCGGCGATTCCGTCGCGTATTCGCGGCATGGCCGCCATTGGCGGTCGCCAGAAGCCGAAGGGCAACGCCCAGGGCGCCGGTCCGAAGGTCCGAAGGCGGCGAGCCCGGCCGGTGGTCGCCACCGGCCGGGCTCGGGTGCCCGTCCCTCGGCCGCGGGGGCCGTCTGGCCTCCCTGCCCGCGGGCGCTGGGTTGTCGCGCCGCCTGCCTACTGCGGCTGCTGGGCCAGCTTGACCTGGTCGGTGTGGGTCTGGCCATCGCGGGTGTAGGTGACGGTGACGGTGTCGCCGATCTCGTGTGCGCGCACCGCCGCGATCAGGGAGTCGGTGTCGGCCACCGCCCGGTCGTCGAGCTTGGTGATGACGTCGCCGACCTGCAGTCCGGCCTGCTCGGCGGGGCCGCCGCCGACGAGCGAGCGGATCTGGGCGCCCGCGCCGCCGGTGCCGGTCTGGTTGTTGCCCGTGTCCGACGCGCTCACGCCGATGTACGGGTGAGTCGCGTGACCGGTCGCGATCAGCTGCTGGGCGATCTTCTGCGCGTAGTTGCTGCCGATCGCGAAGCCGACGCCGATGTTGCCGGACTGCTGCTGCTGCTGACCGAACCCGCCGCCACCACTGTCAACGGTCGCGATCGCGCTGTTGATGCCGACGATCTGGCCCTTGCTGTTGACCAGCGGGCCACCCGAGTTGCCCGGGTTGATCGCCGTGTCGGTCTGGATCGCGTCGAGCACCGCGTTCTGGTCCTGCACCTCGCTGTCGCCGGTGCGCACCGGCCGGTGCACGGCGCTGACGATGCCGGAGGTGACCGTCCCGTTGAGGCCGAGCGGGCTGCCGACCGCGACCACCAGCTCGCCGATCTGCAGCGCGTCCGAGTCGCCGAACGTCGCGGCCGTGAGGCCGGTCTTGTTGATCTTGATGACCGCGAGGTCGGAGCTGGGGTCGGTACCCACCACGGTGGCGTCGAGCTGCTCGCCGTTCTGCAGCGTCACAGTGAGTGACCCGCCACTGGAGGCGCCCGACACGACGTGGTTGTTGGTCAGGATGTAGCCGTCCGCGCGGATGATGATGCCCGACCCGGTGCCGGCCTCGCTGCTGGACACCTCGGAGATCGTGACCACGCTCGGCAGGATGACCTGCGCGGCCTTGCTCACGGTGCCGTCGGCGGCCGGCGCGACGGGGGAGTTGTCGGTGTCGCGGGTCAGCCCCGAGCTGGTGACGACCTGGGAGGCGGAACCGTTGCTGTCGGCGACCAGGGCGCCGACGCCGCCGCCGATGCCGCCGCTGACGAGCACCAGCGCGATCGCCGCGGCGATCAGCCGGCGCCGTCCGCCCAGCGGGCCGGAGCGCGCCGAGTCGGTGTTCCGCCCGCCCGGCCCGCCCGGCCCGCCCGGCCCACCGGGGCCGACGGGCGAGCCGTACCCACCACTGGGTGGCGGGTACTGCGGGGTCGTCCACGGCTGGCCGGAAGGCTGGCCCGTCGACCAGGGCGATGGCGGTGACGGTGGCGACTGCGGGGATGGCGGGCCCCACGGGGAGCCCTGCCCGGGGCCTGTTGGCGGGTTGTTGGGGCCCGGCGTGCCCTCGGTGTTGAACACCGCGTGCGTCGGGAGGCCGCCGGTCGCGGCGCCGACCGGGACGGGGCCGGTCGCCGGGTTCGCGCCGCCGGCGTAGGGCATGTGCCCGAACCCGCCGGGCGGCCCCTGGGGAGCCGCGCCGGGTCCGGTGTTCTCGGCCGAGGCCGTCACAGGCGGGGCCCACGGCGAGCGGTACTCGGACGCGGCGTCAGGCACCTCCCGGGCATCGATCGGCCGGCCCTCCGCGTCGTTGTTGCCTGGCGCGGTGGTGTTGAAGGTGGGACGCGTTGTCATGAGATGCACTTTCCCGGCGGACCCTGAGCGATTCCTGAAATCCATCCAACGTTTCCGCTAAGCGGTCTCCATAGGCTATCGGTTATCGGACAGGCGGGTCCGGCGCGGTCGGTCTGCCGACAGCGCCCGGCGCCCTCCTGTCCTGCCGCCCACCGTCCACCGCGTGGCGGGCTGTCCCCGATGGCTGCTGAGGCCGCCGCCTGCGCGGCCGTGGGTTGGGTGAACCGGGCGACCGGCATGGCCGTGCTGGACCGGATCGCGCCCCGCCCGCCACCACCCGCCCTGTCATCCGTTCCCCGCTGGGGCGGCCGGCGGCATTTGCCACCGACCCGCGCGCACGGTATCGCGGATGTCGAGACGCCGGGGTCCCGGGCGCGATCGACGCAGACCGGCACGTCGGCTGGCGGCGGCCCGTCAGGTCAGAGCAGGTCAGACTGGTCTGGCTGGGACCGTCACAGGTTCGACTTGGTCAGGCCGGTGCCGGTGCCGGTGCCGGGCTCACGGGCGGCCAGCAGGTCGCGGATCTCGATCAGCAGCCGGGCCTCGTCGGACAGCACCGGCTCCTCCTCGACCGGCACCTGATCCCGCGTGCGCCGCTCGGCGAGCTTCGCCAGTGGCATCACGACGATGAAGTAGATCACGGCGGCGACGATGAGGAACGTGAGCAGGTCGTTGATGAACGCACCGTAGGCGAACACGCTATTGTGGATCTTGAAGTGCAGGGTGGAGAAGTTCGGCTGTCCGCCGATCGCCGCGATGAGTGGCGTGAAGATGTTCTTCACCAACGATGTGACCAGCGCGGTGAACGCGGTACCGACGACGACCGCCACGGCCAGGTCGATGATGTTGCCGCGCAAAATGAACTGCTTGAACCCTTTGAGCAGGTCCCGCATTTGCTCCCCCTCGTATCTGTCCTTCAGGCACCGGTCGGTGACCCGCGTGGGGCGAGGCCCGCCCGAGCGCGGGCGGGCCGTCCCGCTCCCCGCGGCCGCCGGGGCGGACGTGGGTGCGGGCCGGGCGCCATCTGACTGGCCACCGTAGACGAATGTCTCGAACGCCCGATTGGACGGCCTGAACCGAGCGAAAGCCGGGGGCATCGAGGTGGGGCACCGGATCGATGCGACCGCGTTGCGTGACCGACTGGTCTCCTCCGCGTGCCCGGTGGACGGCAATCCGTCATGATTTCGTCGTCCTATCCGCGTTGGTGCTCGGACGACGGCTTTGCGATCGAAATGCCCAGTGGCATGCTGAATGCTCTGTGGGCGACGAAGGTCCGGTTGATCAGGACCTGCCGCAATGGGGAACCAACGCCGGTGGTACACCGGTGTGAGGCAAAGCTGGCGTGAGGCCCGGATGGAGGCTGCCTGGTGACGGACGGTGCTCGCCGGCCCGGCCCGCCCGACCCGCGTCGGCCCGCGGTGCCAGGGCGTCGCGCTGACGAGACCGACGGATACCGGCAGGACGGCTACGGGCGCGCGTCATACCAGCGTGACGAGTACTACGAGGAACCGGAAGCCCGCCGCCCAACCGGCGGCCGCGGCGCTGGCCGGGCGGACGGCGCCGGCCACCCGGGAGGCGGCCGGCCGGGCTACGAGGGCGGCCGCGGGCGCGCCGGAGGCGAGCAGGGGTACGCCGGGCGCGACCGTGACAGGCCGGGGGCCTGGAGCCCGGACGAGCCGCCCCGCGAGGCACCGGACCCGCCCGTGGCTACCGGGACGGCGCCCCCGCGCCCCGGCGCGGCGGCTACCAGGACACCGACGCCCGTGCCTCGGGTGGCACGGGTCGCCAGGACGGCTGGGGCGACCGCGACCGCGGACCGGCCGGGCGGGTCAGGCCAGCCGAGGACCCGGAGACAGATGGGTCGCCGGTCGGCACCGGGCAGCCGGCCAGGGGTGGTAGCGCCAGCGGCCGGTTCGCCGCCAGGCCGGGCGCGCCCGGCGGGGAGCGGACCAGGGCCGACGGACCGGGCCGCGTCGACGAGCGTCCCTGGCGTGCCGGAGATCGAGGCGGCGTGTCCCGTGCCGGCGACGCCGGCGGCGACGACGACGAGGGCGGCTTCCAGCCGAGCCGCGGGACCGGGCCGAGCCGTGGGACTGGGCCGAGCCGCGGGACCGGGCCGAGTCGTGGGACCGGGCCGCGCCGCGCGGCCACCGGGGCGGCCGCTTCCGCCGCCTCGCCGTCGCCCACCGGAACCGGCCGTTTCGCCAAGGTCAACGACCCCGAGGACGACGCCGACGAGGGCCTGAGCGGCGGTTCCGGCTCCGCTCGCGAGGCGCCTGACCCCGGGATGGGGCTGTTCCTGCGCCGGCTGGTGATCGCGCTGGTCTGGCTCGGGTTCGCGCTCGGCCTCGGTGTCGGCGCGGGCGTCGTGTGGGAGAAGGTCCGGCCCAGCGGAGAGAGCGCCGTGGCCTCGGCTCCGAGCGCCACGCCGACGGCGTCCGCGCCGGCGGATGGATCCCCGGCCCCGACGGCGAGCGCGTCGCCGACCTCGGCGGTGCCGCCGGACTGGGTCGCGTACACCACCACGGCCAGCAAGGCGAAGTCGACCTTCTCCCACCCCGGTGGCTGGGCGGTACGTGAGGACTCCACCGGGGTGTTCTTCGGTGAGCCGTCGGGGTCGCGGATGGTCGGCGTAGCCCGGCGAACCGGGGTCGACGGTGCCGGCGCGCTTTCCAAGGTGCAGGCGCTCGAGTTCGGCGGCCAGCCGAGCCTCGCCGTCACCGGCTCCGGCGACGTGACCGATCCGGTCTCCGGCGCCAAGGTGCGTGAGCTGACTGGCACCTATGTGAGGCAGGGCCAGAAGGTCTCCTACCTGATGCGCTCGGTCGACGCGCCCGGTGCCGTGTACATCCTGATCGTGCGGGTGCCCGCCGACTCCGACGGGGACCTCGACACCCTGATGACCGCGCTGCGCGCCTCCTTCCAGCCGGCCGCCTGAGGCCGCCGCCACGGAGGTGGAAGACGCCCCGGGTCGCGTCAGGTCGTCTCAGGTCCGTCAGCGGCCGGCGGGAGCCGGGTGGGCGCGCACCGCGCTCAGCAGCTGCCAGATCACCGACGTGGTGGCGAAGGCACTCGGACCGGTGGCCGGGGGCCAGCCATGGTCGACGTTCGGCAGGTAGTAGTCGACGACTCGGGCACCCGCGGCGCAGGTCGACTCAGTGCGCACCGCGTCCGTGGGGCTTGTCGCCTGGTCGGTCGGTACCAGCGTGACCGACGGCGTGGTGGGGACACCGGCGGCAGGGGAGGGCGGCGCCGCGATCGCGGCCCGGATCTGGGCCGGGGTCACCGCCGCGCTGCCCGTGCTGAGGGTCTCCGACAGCCGGGGCGCGCCGTCCGAGCCGGTGGCCGTGACATCGCCGGGGCTGGTCGGGGCCGCGCAGCGGTTCGCGGTCCGGAACGGGGCGAGACTCTGCTCGGTCGAGGTGACCGGCGAGCTGAGCGCCGGCTGCCACGGCGTCCCGGCGGCGGGCACGTACTGGTCCCTGCCGCCGTGCACCGAGACGACCGTGATCGGCGTGCTCGGCCGGCAGCCGGGCCGCTGCAGGCTGCCGGCGACGACCGCGATCCCGGCGAGGTCCTCGGGATGCTCGCAGGCGTACCGGTAGGCCATCATCCCGCCGTTGGAGAGCCCGATGATCACCACTCGGGCCGGGTCGATCGGGTAGTTGGTCTCCATGTGCTGGATCAGCGCATGCAGCCAGCCGACGTCGTCGATCGAAGTGCTGGCCGCCTTGTCGCAGCAGCTGCCCGCGTTCCACGATCCGTCGCTGCCGTCCGGGCTGACCAGCGCGAAGCCAGCGGTCTTCGCCAACTGGTCCAGTCCCCACCCGGCCACTTCACCGCCGTCGTGGTACAGGCTGTGCAGCGCGATGACCAGCGGGTACGGCCCCGCGGTGTCGGAGCCCGGCAGTATCAGCCGCAGGTTGCCGGTCCGGCCGGAGCGTTCGTACGCGTCCGGTCCGGCCGTGCGCGTCGCGGCGGCGGCCGCGGCCGGAGTGGAGCCCGGCAAGGCCTGGGTGGCTGGTCGATCGTCGGCGAGGACTCCACATCCGGCCAGAACTGGCGCGGCGAGCGCGAGGCTGAGAAGCCAGACCGTGACGGCCCGGCGGCAACGAACGGCCGACACAACGCCCATTCTGTCCGGTACTGTCCACCGGTTCGACCGCTGGTCGCCCGTCATGGCCGTCGGTGCTCGCTTTGCCACGTCCTGCCCCGACATGCGCCGCTTCACCCGGCCCACCGGCGGCGATGCCCAGGTCGTCGTCACCCAGCGCCGAGCGCGATCCCGCGGATGAACCGCCCCCCCCGTGAGCGGCCTGCGCCGGCCTCGTGAAGGGCCTCAGGGGCGCCGTCGCCGCGCTTCAGACCCCGTCCCCGCTGCGTCCCACCAATCCGCTCGCCGACCGACGAGAATCCTCCCGACCACCGGATCGGCCGGCACCGACCGGCCACGGCATCCGCCCGCTCGAACGGCGCGTCATGGCCGGCGGCGGGTCGGGTGCCACCTCGCGGCGCCGGATCGGCGGAACGGATCCGGCAGGTCAGCGGCGAGGTCGGCCCAGAGGCTGGGGGTCCGTCAGCCTGGCCGGGTGGGGCTGGAGATGCTGGCCAGCGGCAAGGCCGAGTTGGCAGATCGGTGTGATGGGCGGTTTCGTCGAACTGTCGAGCGTCGTCGGCCTAACTGCGGCACTCTGGGAGTGGGCACCAGCGCGGGCGCCGAGACGGCGCCGACACACGTCGCACCGCCAGGCGAGGCAGGAGACGCGACCGGAGCGAGCAGTCAGCAATCCGGAGGGATAACTCTCGGTGGACGAGATATCGGACATGGACCGTTCCCGCCTGCTTCTTGGGTGGCTGGCGGCGCGGCGGGCGGTGGACCACTGCCTGTCGGATCTGCTTGCCGCCGGACCGGCGGGCGAGCGGCGGGTCCGTGCTCAGCTCGAGCTCGTCGATGACCTGGAAAGCCGTGCTCAGGCTGCCTTCGACCGCTACCGTTCGGCCGCCGAGAAGACCGGTTCCACCTCCAAGCCGGACGCCCACCGGCCCCACCTCAACATCATCCGTGGTGACCGGGCCTGAGCGGCCCTTGTGGACCCTCATCGGCGGGACGCTGATGATCGGCCGATCGGCTGCGGTGAAGGAGACCCGGCGGTTGGCGCCACCGATGGCGACCGCCGTGGACGTCCGGGGCAAGGAACCGGCCGTCTCCGCGGGCGACCCCGCGCCGAGCGGCCTGACGGGCGCCGCGAGCGGCCTGACGGGTGCTACCCGGGGCCGGCGCCGGCCGCTGGTCAGCCAGCGGCGGTTGGTCGGCCAGTGGTTGGTGGGTCAGCGGGATGGGAGACGGGATACCCCGATCGCGGTCGCGCCTCCATACGCCCCCCTCCGAGCGTAGGGTCGGCGCGACCGCGGCCGGGCGGGACCGTCCTTGACGAGTAGAGCCCTCCTACTCCACACGTCTGTGGTCCCAACGGCGGAGGGATCCCCATCACCTCCGCCTAGTCTCGACGTCCTGCTCTCTAACTGTCGCCGGTCCAAGCCGCGACTTCGAGGCCTGACCGGCAACGTTATGGGCCCCTACCCAGCTAGGCCGGGCTTACGCGCCCTTTTTGAATAGGTCGGCCGGGACCGTCCTGCCAAGGTTCAGGCATCCGGCGGCCGACTGACCACCGGATTTCGACTTCCCGAGCTGTCAGATGGCCGACAGCCCGCGTGTCTTGCGTCGTGCCCGACCAGCATCCGACGAACCGCACAGGTCACCGTGGCGCCCCTCGAGCGTCTTAGGCGATGATGTCGACCGGGGTGCCGGTCGGCACGGTTCCCGCCAGGCGAGTGATGGCGTCGTTGCTGAGCCGGATGCACCCGTGGGAGACGTCCTGGCCGAGCAGCTGCGGCTGGTTGGTGCCATGGATGCCGATCACCGGATCCTGGCCCTCGAAGGAGTCGAGGGTCGTGGAGAAGCCGCTGAGGCCGAATGCGTACGGACCATACGGACCGCTCGGGTTCGGTGGCTTGAGCAGCTCCGCCAGGTAGAACTGGCCACCCGGCGTCGGAGTGTCCGAGGTCCCGATCGCGACCTTCTCCACAGCGATCGAGGCGCCCGACTTGTAGAGCGTGAGGGTGTGCTGGCCGCGGGACACCACGATCCGGTACGGAGTGCTGCTCGCGGCCACCTGCTCGGCCTTGACCCAGCCGGTCGAGCCGTTCGGCTGGACCGGCAGCAGGACCTGCCACCAGCCCGGCATCTTGGCCGTGACGAGGAGGACGAGCTTCGCGCCGTCCTGATTCGGGTTGGCCAGCCGTAGCTTCGGAGTCGCGGCGGCGCCGGGTGCCCCGGGCGCCGGGTACACCGCGACCGAGTTACCGGTCGCGGTGAGGATCGTGCTGTCCACGCCGACCCCGGCCACGGCGGCCAGCTGGGTCTTCACCGGGTCCGGCATCTGGGTGGGGGTGGCTTCCGGGGTGCCGCCACCCCCACAGCCGGCCGCGGCGACGGCGACCAGAGCCGCCATCACCGCGGCGCGAGCGATCTTGCCGGAGAACCGCATGGATCAGCCGGTGAAGTGCGGGATGCCGGGGACAGCAGCGGCGGGCGGGGCGGTCGGCAGGCTGACCGGAACGGCAGGGAGGGCCGGGGCGCCGGGGCAGGTAGAGAAGCCGACGGCGGGGATCGCGACCAGCAGGACGTTGGTCGCCGCGTCCCATGGCGAGGCGATCACGGCTTTCGAGTGGGTGTTGAGCTTCTGGGTCTCGCCCGGCGCGATCGTCGAGATGCCGCCGCCGAGGTTGATGTCGAACCAGCCGAAGCCGAGTGCCTTGGCGCCGGTGTTCTTGATCGTCCAGTCCGGGCCGTTCGGGCCGCAGGTGGCGGTGATGAGCAGCGGGTTGACCTCGAAGTCCTCGATGCCGTTGATCTCCTTGTCGCAGGGGACCTTGATCGGCGAGAAGGAGTTGAAGGTGTCGCAGCCCTTCTTGAAGTCGATCTCACCGAAGCCCGGGACGACGATCACTCCGGGTGTGCCGGTGGCCGTCGGGCTCGCCGACGTCACCGCGGTGCTGGTCAGGCCGGCCTCGGGCGTCGGCGTCGGCGTCTCCGTCGAGGTGGCCGTGGCCGTGGCGCCGGGCGGGATGACCGCGGGCGGGCTGATGGTCACGCCGAGGCCGTTCGTCACGGGAGTCGCCGTGGCCGTGGGGCTGGCCGACGGGCTGGAGGCCGCTTCGGGGCTGGCACTCGGCGAGGGGGAAGCCGCCCACGCCGGAGCACCCACGGCGATCACCGCCGCGCCGATAGTGCCGGCCACGACGGCCCGCATTCTGGATTTACGCATGAATCCGTCTCCCTCGCAGACCGGCCCGCGCGGTTGCCACCCACGAGGGCTAGTTGGCCCGAGCCGACGGGGGCACTTCCCCTGCGCGCGCACCGGTACCGGTCAGGAACGGTACCAACAAGGCATAGCGGATACACAGGTAGGGTTACGATCTAGCGCTGCCGTTGGGTGTCGGTTTCCACGTAGGAAGCTTGTCCCACCACTAAGGGCGAGTTTTGCCATTGAGTGACAATCTCGCGGCGGGCCCCGCCGACCCCACGCCGGAGTGCGCCAGGCAGGTCACAGCCCGCCTGGTCCGGCGGGCGACCTGTGCGTCCCGTAAGCCGAGCCACCCCCGCACCTACGCGAAACGGCCGGTCCGCCTCCCGAAGGAGGACCGGACCGGCCGTTCTGTCGAGCGTCGCGTGGCGGCTACAGGTGCTCGACCACGAACTCGACCGCGCCGGTGAGCGCCTCCACGTCGGCCGGGTCGACCGCCGGGAAACACGCGATCCGCAGCTGGTTGCGGCCGAGCTTGCGGTATGGCTCGACGTCGACGACGCCATTCGCCCGCAACACCTTCGCGACCGCCGCCGCGTCCACTCCGTCGAAGTCGATCGTGACGACCACCTGCGAGCGATGCGCCGGGTCGGTCACGAACGGCACCGTGTAAGGGGTCTTCTCGGCCCAGGTGTAAAGGATCGAGCTCGACTCGGCGGTCCGGGACACGCACCAGTCCAGCCCACCCTGCCCGAGCATCCAGTCGAGCTGCTCGGCGAACAGGAACAGCGTCGCCACCGCCGGGGTGTTGTACGTCTGGTCCTTGGTGGAGTTGTCCAACGCGGTGGTCAGGTCCAGGAACGGCGGGATCCACCGGTCCGTCGCCCTGATCTCGGCGAGCCTCGCCTGCGCCGCCGGCGACATCAGCGCCACGAACAGGCCACCGTCCGAGCCGAAGCACTTCTGCGGCGCGAAGTAGTAGACGTCCGTCTCGGACACGTCGACCGGCAGGCCGCCCGCGCCGGAGGTGGCGTCGACCAGGTGGAGCGCGCCCTCGTCGGCACCGACCGGCCGGCGCACCCGCTTGGCGACACCGGTGGACGTCTCGTTGTGCGGCGTGGCGTACACGTCGACGCCCGCCAGCGGCGACCAGTCCGGGTGGGTGCCCGGCGCGGACTTCACCACCGAGGGCTCACCCAGGAACGGGGCGCCCTTGGTCGTGTCCGCGAACTTGCCGCCGAACTCGCCGAACACGAGGTGCTGTGCGCGCTCACGGACCAGGTTGAACGCCGCGGCGTCCCAGAACGCCGTGGACCCGCCGACGCCGAGCACGACCTCGTAGCCATCCGGCAGCGAGAACAGCTGGCCGAGCCCGGAGCGAACCCGTCCGACCAGGTTCTTCACCGGCTTCTGCCGGTGCGAGGTGCCGAGCAGCCCGGTTCCGCTCGCGGCCAGCGCCGCGACCGCCTCCGGACGGATCTTCGACGGGCCGCAGCCGAACCGGCCGTCGACCGGCCGCAGCTCGTCGGGAAGAACGATGTCGGTATCAGGCACTGGCTACATCCCCCAGGGGCCGCGGCGCCGGACCGACGTAGCGCGCGGACGGCCGAATGAGCCGGCCGGTGCGCTTCTGTTCCATCACATGCGCGCTCCAGCCCGCGGTCCGGGCACAGGTGAACATGGACGTGAACATATGCGCCGGCACCTCGGCGAAGTCGAGTACCACGGCCGACCAGAACTCGACGTTCGTGCGCAGCGGCCGGTCTGGGTAGCGGTTGGTGAGCTCCTCGATCGCCGCCGCCTCCAGCGCCTCGGCGACCTCGTAGCGGGGCGAGCCAAGGTCGCGGGCGGTGCGCCGCAGTACCCGGGCACGCGGGTCCTCGGCCCGGTACACCCGGTGGCCGAAACCCATCAGCCGCTCGTGGTTGTCCAGCGCGCGCTTCACGTAGCCGACCGGGTCGCCGGTGCGTTCCACCTCGTCGAGCATGGCGAGCACCCGGGACGGCGCGCCGCCGTGCAGCGGGCCGGACAGCGCGCCGACCGCGGCGGACAGCGCCGCCGCGCAGTCAGCGCCGGTGGAGGCGACCACGCGGGCGGTGAACGTCGACGCGTTCATGCCATGCTCGGCGGCCGACACCCAGTACGCGTCGACGGCCTGGACGTGCTTGGGGTCCGGCTCGCCACGCCAGCGGATCATGAACCGTTCGGTGATCGTGCGTGCCCTGTCGACCTCGGTCTGCGGCACCGCCGGCTGGCCGAGGCCGCGGGCGGACTGCGCGACGAACGACAGCGCCATCACGGAGGACCGGGCGAGGTCCTGGCGAGCCTGCTCGTCCGGGATGTCGATCAGCTGGCCGAAGCCCCAGTAGGGGGCGAGCATGGCCAACGCGCTCTGCACGTCGACTCTTATGTCGCCGGAGTGCACCGGCACCGGGAAAGGCTCGGCCGGCGGCAGGCCAGGCTCGAAGGAGCCGTCGACCAGGAGGCCCCACACATGGCCGTAGTCGACCTTGCCGACGAGATCCTCGATGTCGACGCCGCGATAGCGCAGCGCGCTGCCTTCCTTGTCCGGCTCGGCGATCTCGGTCTCAAAGGCGATCACGCCTTCCAGACCGGGCTTGAAATCGCTTGTCTTCTCGGCCATCGAGTCCGGATCTCCGCTCTATGTATCGCAGTGATTGCGTCCCCCGCGGCGAGCATCCTGCCGCCCGGGGCCCGGCGACGCCACGAACAGGCCCCGCCGACCATCCAACCCCTGGCAGGGGACGATCGTCCTGTCCGGGGCCGCAGGGAAACCCCCAGTGACGGGGAGGTGTCGTACTTCACATCCCGCGAAGCGGTCAGGCAGGTGAAACCTGCGTGTTACGGAGAGAACGGCGTACTGGTTCCGCCGGCGGCCTTTACTGCCGCGAGACCGCCGCTCTCTACCGGGAGCTCCGGTTCCCCGTGGCCCCGCGAGCGATGCCAGGATCGGCCCATGGCCGCCCCCGAGCCCGAGCCCACCCGGCCACGGTCTGCTTCGTCACCATCGGACCTGCCCCGCTCTGACTACGCCCACTCCGGTCAGGTCCATCCCGGACCCGCCCGCCTCGCTCGGGTCCCGGCGGAGGCCGACGCCCAGCTCGGCGCCGACCTCGCCGCGGTGCGCCGCGGTTATGGCGGTGGACGGCTTGACGAGAGCGACCTGGCGTCGACCTGGCTGGAGCAGTTCGCGCACTGGTTCGCCGACGCCGCCGCGCCTGGCTCCGGGGTGCTCGAGCCGAACGCCATGGTCTTCGCCACCGCCGACGCGGCCGGCCGGCCGAGCGCCCGTACGGTCCTGCTGAAGGGGTTCGGCGCCGAGGGATTCCTCCTCTTTACCAACTACACGTCCCGCAAAGGTCGGGAAAGCGCCGCCAACCCGCACGGCAGCCTGGTCTTCCCCTGGTACTCGCTGGAACGCCAGGTGATCGTGGTGGGGACCGTGGAGCGAGTGTCGGTGCAACGTTCTGCCGAGTACTTCCACTCTCGCCCCCGGGGCAGCCAGTTGGGCGCCTGGGCCAGCCACCAGTCGGCGGTGCTCTCGTCCCGGGAGGAGCTCGAGCGCCGCGACGCGGAGCTCGTCGAGCGCTGGCCGCCCGGGACGTCGATCCCGGTCCCGCCGTTCTGGGGCGGGCTGCTCGTGGTCCCGGAGACCGTCGAGTTCTGGCAGGGCCGCCCCGACCGCCTGCACGACCGCCTCCGCTACCGCCGCACGGCCCCACTTACCGGTAGGCCGGCCAGCGCGGTGGCAGCGGACGACAGTGAGGGGAGGTCGACCAAGGTGGACAGCGAGGAATGGTGGACAGTCGAGCGGCTCGCACCCTGACCCGGAATGGGCACGTGTGCCCCGCCGCCATGGCCGAGGTCCGTTCCCGGCTGCGCGACTGACGATGACCGCTCCAGCCCGAGCGGCTGACCAGGGCGACCGGTCACGTGCTGGAGGACGGCCCAACCAGAGCCGCCAGCGGGCTTGATCGCCAGATGTGTATCGAAATCCGAACTGGCGGGGCTTGGGCATTCGGATCCCGGTACACATCTGGCGATCATGGTTGGCCGGCGGAGACGAAGAAACCCCGGCTCGGGTCGAGCCGGGGTTTCTTGCGGGTCTTGCGGGTCTTGCGGGTCAGTCGCTCAGCCGAAGGCCTGCGCCGGGTGGGTGCGGGGGCCTAGCGCAGCGGGCGCTCCGGGGCGGCCTGGGCGGCCTGGGCGGCGATGGCGTCCACGTCCGCGTCCTGGGCGGCGGAGCGGGTCGACATCGGGACGTAGGAGCGCTCGTCGTAGCCGACGTAGAGCTGGCGCGGGCGGGCGATCTTCTGCTCGGGGTCGAGCAGGCCCTCCTCCCACTGGGCGAGCCAGCCCGGCATCCGGCCGATCGCGAACAGCACCGGGAACATCTCCACCGGGAAGCCCATCGCCTGGTAGATGATCCCGGTGTAGAAGTCGACGTTCGGGTAGAGCTTGCGGCTGATGAAGTAGTCGTCCTCGAGCGCGATCCGCTCCAGCTCCATCGCCAGGTCCAGCAGCGGGTTCGTGCCGGTGACCTTGAACACCTCGTCGGCGATCTGGCGGATCACCCGGGCGCGCGGGTCGTAGTTCTTGTAGATCCGGTGGCCGAAGCCCATCAACTTCTTCTTGCCGTCCTTCACCTGCGCGATGAAGCCCGGGATGTTCTCCGGCGAGCCGATCTCGCGCAGCATCCGCAGCACCTGCTCGTTGGCGCCGCCGTGCAGCGGGCCGTAGAGCGCGGCGATCGCCGCGGCGGCGGCCGAGAAGGGGTCGGCCTCGGAGCTGCCGACGGCGCGCATCGCGTTCGCGGAGCAGTTCTGCTCGTGGTCCGCGTGCAGGATGAACAGCACGTCGAGGGCGTGCTCGAGGACCGGGTCCGGGTCGTACTTGAGCTCCGTCGCCTTCCACATCATGTTGAGGAAGTTGCCGGCGTACGACAGGTCGTTGTCCGGGTAGACGTACGGGAACCCGACGGAGTGCCGGTAGGAGTACGCCGCGAGCGTGGTGATCTTCGCGATCAGCCGGACGATCTGCAGCCGGCGCAGCCCCGGATCCTTGATCTTCTTGGCGTCCGGGTAGAAGGTCGACAGTGCGCCCACGGACGAGACCAGCATGCCCATCGGATGGGCGTCATGGTGGAAGCCGTCGATGAACTTCTTGATCGACTCGTGCACCAGGGTGTGGTGCGTGATCTCGTCTTCCCAGGTGAACAGTTCGTCCTTGGTCGGCAACTCTCCCGCGAGCAGGAGGTAGGCGACCTCCAGGAAGCTGCTCTTCTCCGCGACGTCCTGGATTGGGTAGCCGCGGTACCGCAGGATGCCGGCGTCGCCGTCGATGAACGTGATGGCGCTGCGACAGCTCGCCGTGTTGGTGAACGCAGGGTCGTAGGTCATCAGCCCGAAGTCGGCGTCGTCGACCTTGATCTTGCGAAAGTCGGCCGCGGGCACGGCGCCGTCTTTAATCGGAATCTCGTAGCTACGACCGGTGCGGTTGTCGGTCACGGTCAGGGTGCTGACCTGCTCGGACACGCCGGGCTCCTCTCGCTGTGGCAGCGCAGTCGGTCGACGGGCTGGCACGACGCCGGCGCCACGAGTCCGGGTAACGGAAGCCCTCGCGCCGGTTTGCTGGCAGTTCGTTACTCCCAAGTCTGGCCGCTCGGCGCGCCACATGCGCGTGATCGGAGTGGAACATCCGACGTGGGTTGCGCCACCCGGTCCGTCCCGCGTAGCCGGGTTGGTCTGCTGCGTCGCCACAGCCATGCGTAGCGCCCTGAGCTAGCCACAATTCGTGGTCGTAACGCTCGTCGACCTTGGTTCCGGTAGCTCTCGATCGTTATTGGTGGGAACGCGTTGTGTATCAGGTATCGCCTGGCGTGTGCCCGTAGTACCGGATTGCCCGCCCGGTCCCCACTGCCCTTGGCATCGCTTCGAGAGGACGGCAAAAGAGTCTATTTGCCGATATTTGAAATTACGTAGAGTAGTTTAAAACGCACCGAACGAGACCATCTGGCCCCGGTCGAGCTCGACGAACGGTCGGGCCCAGCGCGCCGAGGCGGTCAGCCCTGGCTGGGCAGTGGAACGGCGGACGGATCGTCGTCCGCCCGGTCGCGTAGCCAGGCCAGCACCGCCAGGATCCGGCGGTTGTCGTCCGCGGTGACCTGAAGATCCAACTTCGCCAGCACGCTCGCGACGTGGTTCTCCACGGTCTTCGGAGAGAGGTGCAGCACGGCGCCGATGCCCTGGTTCGACCGTCCCTCCGCCATGTGGCGCAGCACGGTCCGCTCTCGGGCGGTCAGCCGGGCCAGCGAGCTCGCCTGGCGGCGATGCTCGAGCAGCGGGGCGACGATCTGCTCGTCCACAACCAGCCGGCCCGACGCGACCCGGCGCAACGCGTCCAGCAGCGTGTCGACGTCGTCGACCCGGTCCTTGAGCAGGTAGCCCACCCCGCCGGAGCCGTCGCCGAGCAGCCGCACGGCGTGCGGTGCCTCGGCATACGTCGACAGCACCACCACGCCGATCTCCGGGTGGGTCGCGCGCAGCCTCTCGGCGGCCCGCACGCCCTCGTCGACGAAGGTCGGTGGCATCCGGATGTCGAGGATCACCGCGTCCGGGGGATCGGTGGCGACGGCGGCCAGCAGCGCCTCGGCTGTCCCGGCGGCGACCGTCACCTCGACGCCGACGCGGCGCAGGAGGAGGACCAGGCCGTCGCGAAAGAGGGCCGAGTCGTCGGCGACGGCTACCCGCATGAGAACCCCGTCGCTCAGGTGATCGGGATGGCCGCGGTGAGCGTCGTGCCGCTGCCCGGCGGGCTGCTGATGGTCAGACGGCCACCCAGCGCGTGGAGCCGGTCGCTCAGCCCGGCGAGGCCGCCGTCCGGCGTGGCCCGCGCGCCGCCCTGGCCGTTGTCGGTGACGGTGAGGGTGAGGGTGAGGGGGGTACAGGTGATCGTGACGGCGGCGGCGGTGGCCTGGGCGTGCTTGACGGCGTTGGTGAGCGCCTCGCAGGCGGTGTAATACGCGCTGGCCTCGATGGCGGGGGCGAGACGTTCGTCTGGGGCGGTGATGGTGATCGCGAGGGGAAGCGCGTCCGCGACGGCCTCGAGCGCGGGGGCGAGACCGCCGCCGGCGAGGAGGGCGGGGTAGAGGCCGCGGGCGAGGGTGCGCAGCTCGGCGAGGGCGGCGGCGAGGTCGCCGCGGGCGGCGTCCAGGGCGGCGAGGGTTTCGGGCTCGGTCGTGGTGTGGCGGGCGACGCCGAGGCGGGTACCCAGCGCCAGGAGCCGTTGCTGGGCCCCGTCGTGGAGATCGCGTTCGAGGCGGCGGCGGGCCTCGTAGGCGGCCGCGTTGGCGCGGGCGGACGAGGCGACGATCTGTTCGAGACGGGCGTCGGCGGTCGCCTTCAGCCGGACGTTCTCCAACGCGACCGCGAGCGCCTTCACCGTCACGTCGACGAAGTCCCGGGGTCCGCCCTGCCGGGCGTTCAGGACGACCACCGCGAGGGGGCGGCCGTCACGGTCGCGCAACGGGAATCGGACGATGCCCTTGGCGGGGTCCGGGGGATCAGCCGGCGCGCCGTTCGCGACGATGTAGCGCTTGTCGTCCTCGACCCACAGATGGATCTCGCCCGTCGGGTCACCCAGCGCCGTCCGCAGCACTCTCCTGACGTCCGCCAGCGACGGCGGCACCGGCAGTGACGCCAGCAGCAGCGTGGTCCGTTCGCGGGCCAGCCGGCAGCGCACCGCCGCGGCGGCGAACGATCCGGGGATCGCGAGCAACGCGAGGACCGTCGGAAGGTATACGCGGCCCCCCGGCGCCATCCCGAACAGCGTGGTGAGGAGGCAGGCCGTCGCCAGCACGAGCATCACCGGGGCCAGGAAGCGGCACTCGGACCTGCTCGTGCGTATCTGCCCGTCACTCGGTGGCGAGACCAGAGACCACGCCATGTCAGCACACCCTCCGATGCTGAGGAGCCATGTCATAAGCCTGACACGGTCCGTCACAGCCTCGGCGCCAGGATGGGGGTAACCACCTACCTCGTCGTCCAGATCCGCCCGTTGGTGGTCTTACGTCGCCCGAGCGGTGGCTTCCGAAGGGTCGTCCGGGCGAGAGCTCGCCGATGGTCCCTTCCGCCGGGCCCGCGAGGGGGCCCGGTACATCCTGAGCTTCGCTAACGAGTACCGTCGGACGATGGAGACCGCGGCGATGCCCGAACTCGCGTCGGCGTTGCGCTTGTCCGTCATGCGGCTGTCCCGACGGATGCGTCAGGAGCGTTCCAGCAGCCTCTCGCCGACGCAGATCGCCGCGCTCGCCACGCTCGAGCGGCACGGCCCGATGACGCTCGGCGAGATCGCCGCGCACGAGCGGGTGCAGCCGCCGTCGATGACCAGGGTCATCACCTATCTCGCGGACGCCGGCCTGGCCGCGCGGTCCGCGCATCCCACCGACGGCCGTCAGGTCATCGCGGAGATCACCGCGGCCGGCCGCGCCCTGCTCGAGTCCGACCGGCGCCGGCGGGACGAGTGGCTGGCCGAGCGCCTGACCCAGCTGTCCGATGACGACATCGCCGCGCTCGGCCGCGCGGCTCCCATCCTCGAACGCCTCGCCGGGTCCTGACCCTCGCCGGTTCCGACCCTCGGTGGCGCCCCCGCCGTGCCGGTGTTCCCCCCACCGCCCCGGCGCCCGGCCTGGCGGCCGTCACAGCTCGACCCAGCCGCCGCTGTCCCGCGAGCGGCGCGCGGCGTCTCGCAGCCTGGTGACGGTCAGCAGGTCGTGCACGGTGGCGCCGCGGACCATCGCGGGGTCGCCCAGCTCGACCGCGCGCACCAGGTCGTAGGCCGCCTCGACCAGGCCTGGACGGTCGGAGGCCGGGGCGGGTGTCCAGACGGTGCGCACTCCGTCGTGGTCGGCCAGCCGGACCCGGCGGCCCTCGACGACGATCCGCCCCCGCTCTCCACACAGCGTGAACGTCGCCTCGTCGAGCGTCCCGCCCATCTGCTCGTGCACCAGGACCGTCGCGCCGCTCGCGGTCAGGAGCGCGAGGGTGACGGGCGCGGTCTCCGTGAGCCGGCGCGCCGGCATGACCTCCGGATCGGCGCACACGGCCAGCACGTCGCCGCACCAGCGGACCGTGAGATCGAGGATCTCCGCCCGGCCCAGCGGCCCGGACGGCGCACCCACCACCGTCATCTGGGTGAGGCGGCCGAGCGTGGGCACCGATTCCTGCACGTGCCAGGCGGCCGGCCATGCCCGGTCGTCGAAGGCGACGACATGGGCGAGGTCCGCGTCCTCGGCGACGTCGGCCACGGCGCGCAGCGCGGCGGGGTCATCGGTCACCGCGCGCACCATCAGCACGTGCAGCCCCGCCTCGGCGGCTCGCTGGGCGATCAGATCCGAAGCCGGCGGCGCCAGCTCGATGCACACGGCCTCGATGTCGTCCGACAGCAGCGCGACCAGGTCGGCGTAGGCCCGCGGCGCCTCGATGTCCGCCGCCCAGGCCAGCGACTCCAGCGGCTCGGGCGCGAGCAGCCCGACCACCTCCAGCCCGGCCTCCCGCAGCAGCGCGGCGGTCGCGCGCTCCGAACCGTCGGTGACCAGCGCGGTGACGACCGGCAGCCGCGCGGGGTCCGCCAGGCGCCGCGCGGCGCGCTGTCGCTCCCGCCAGGCCCGCGCGACCATCGGGTCGCGCGGGCCGACAAGCTCAGGCACGGTGGTCATGGCTAGAGATAGTGCCCCTGCCCGGCGCCCGGTGAAGGCCGCTCCGCGCGAGCCATGCCGGCGAATCCCGCGGCGGCAGGGCGCTTCGGCCGCTGGCGGCCGGGGTGAGGACCAAGGAGGACGCGATGTCCGCTGAGCCGACCGCGGCCGGGCGGGGCCTCGCCCGGGAAGCGCCGCCTTCGGGTGTGACTTCCGCGACTCCTGTGACCTCCCGGACGTCTATGACCTCCGCCACCTCCGCCACCTCCGGGACGTCCGGGGGCCGTCCGGCCGGGGCGAGGCTGTTCGTGGCCGTCACACCGCCGGTCGAGGTGATCGAGGCGCTGGTCGCGGCGGTCGGTCGGGCCCGGCCAGTGGCGCCGGCACTGCGCTGGGTCGACCGGGAGCGGATCCATCTGACATTGGCGTTCCTCGGCCCGGTCGACGACGCGCCGCGCGCGGATCTGGCTGATCGGCTCGGCCGGGTGGCGCACCGCCACCCTCCGGTCGCCGTGGAGCTGGCGGGGGCGGGCCGGTTCGGGCACCGGGTGCTGTGGGCGGGCGTCACCGGCGAGTTGGCCCCGTTGGCCGCCGGGGTTCGGCGCGCGGCGGCCAAGGCCGGGATCGCTGGCCTCGACGATCGGCCGCTGCGCGCGCACCTGACGTTGGCGCGGGCGCGCGACGACCGGCGGCCGGGACAGGACGGTGGCGGCCGAGCCGCCTCCGGACGGGAGCGGGGGCCGGGCGCCGCCGACCTGGAACCGGCGCTGGTGGCGCTCGGGGAGCTGCCGGCACTGGCGTGGACGGTCGACCATTTCGATCTCGTGAGGAGCGTGCTGGGCCCTCATCCGCGCTACACCGTCGAGTCCACGTGGCCTCTGGTTGGGGCCTGATTCGACCTCGCCCAGCGGTCAAAAATCCACTTTGTTCAGTCAAGTACTTGAAAAGTGAATTACAACACATCATGAAAACGTTGGCGGCCGCGCTACGAGTGTGTTTCCGTTGCTTTCGTGCTGAAGCCGGCCTACCTGGTGACCAGGGGCTACATCGACCTGCTCCGGGTCGCCTCCGCGGCCTGTCCGGTCCGCTGAAGACCCCGTCGCCCTAGCCGCCAGCCACTCCCCGCTCGCCCGCGTCGCCGGTCTCCCGGCGTCGCGGCCGACCACCTCGCGCCGCCAGACCGGTCGCGAACCAGACCTCCTCGCCGCGCCCGTCGACGAAGCCGGCGGCGAGCACGAGGTCACCGCCCCCGGCCGGCGCAGGTCCGTCCCAGCTTCGAGCCATCCCCGCTTCGAGCCGACCCCACCGGCGCAGCCATCGTCACGCCGCCGCTCGTCCCGCGCCGCCCTGCCTGAGGAGATCCACATGCCGCCGCAGCCCGCCACCGTCCCCGCGCCTCCGACCTCGCCGCGGGTGCCCGCGCTCGCGACCATCCATACCGTCCGCCGTCCGGCGGGCGCGCCGGACGAGCCCACCGGGGCCGGGGCACGTGCCCGGGCCGGTGCGCCGGGCGGCCCCGCCGAGCGCTTCGACCTTCGCCAGCTCCATCGCGCCCCCGTCGCCGTGCGCGCGGTGACCGGGGCCGCAGCGGCCACGTCGGGAGCCGGCGGCAGCCCGTTCGGCCCGGCCGGGGCGTCGGGCGGGCGCGGCGGGCTCACGGTCGACCGGTCCGCCTGGGCTGCCTGGCTCGACGGTGAGCTGCTGGACCTCACGTACCTCGAGTTCGAGGTGCTCGACTTCCTGGTCCGCCACCCCGGCCGGGTGTACTCACGGGCGGCGCTGCTTCGCCACGTCTGGGGACACCACGTCGACGACGACCCCGGCCAGGCCGGGCGCACCGTCGACGTGCTGGTGACCCGGCTGCGCCGCAAGCTCGGAACCGAGCACCGATTCCGGATCGAGACCGTCCGCCGGGTCGGCTATCGCTACCGTCCCGCCGCGGCCGACAGGCTCGGCTGACGGCGCGGTGGGCCGGGACGGTGGCCTCGGTGCCGCCGTACCGGCCCCATCCGCGTGATCCTGGTCCAAATCACCTCGAGTTCTGGCTGCATGGTGGCGGCGGGAACTGTTGGGTAGAGACGTGAATCCGTCGACGGAGTTCGCCGAGAGCCCTCCGGCCACGCGAGGCCTCGCCCTCGCGTGGCCGTCGGCGGGGAAGGGCTGGTGGGGCACCCGATGACGGACGCGGACTTCCTCGCGGATGTCGACCCAGCACTGGCCGAGGTGCCGGACACGGCCCGGGAGCCACGGCCGGTGGTGCTGGGCCGCCGCGCGCCGGGGGCCGCGCCCACCGTCGACGCGGGGGCGCTACGGCAGGTCTTCCGCCGGCACGCGGCCGGTGTCGCGGTCGTCACCCTGACCGGGCCCGCCGGCCCGGTGGGGTTCACCGCGACGTCGGTCACGTCGCTGTCGGCCGCGCCGCCGCTGCTGTCGTTGTCGCTGTCGGCCACGTCGTCGAGCGCGCCCGCGATGCTGGCCGCCGAGACGCTGGTGGTGCACCTGCTCTCGTCCGATCATGAGGAGATCGCGCGCCGGTTCGCGACGAGCGGCGTCGACCGGTTCGCGCCGCCGGTCCGCTGGCGCACCCTGCCGACCGGCGAGCCGGTGCTGTCCGACGCGGCCGTGTGGCTGCGGGCGAGGATCGAGCATCGGATCGCGGCCGGCGAGAGCTACCTCGTCGTCGCCGAGGTGGTGGACAGTCGGATCGACCGGACGGACGAGCCGCTCCTGTACCACGACGGCCGTTACGGCACGATCTCCGAGGCGCTCGCGCGGAACGAGGCACCCGGGTCAGACCCGGCTCCCGAGGGTTAGTAGCCCGTGCGCCTGACGGCGCACCCTGATCGGGTGAAAACTGTCTGTGGATCGTCTGGCTGACGTCGTGCCGCCTTGGCGCGTTCCGGAGCCCGTGGGTTAGTAGGACGCTGGGGATCTGATCGACAGGCACCCGGAACTGTTGCCTCGAGCACGTGAATCAGACTCTTGACCTGGTAGATCCCCGCCGGGCGGTCCGCCCCGGTCGGGACCAGGCGGGAGGTGCCACGTGGACGACGTGGTGCATGAGCGGTGCGCGGGCATCGACATCAGCAAGGGCGACGTGAAGGTCTGCGTCCGGCTGCCGGGGGCGGGCCGACGTAGGAAGAGCGAGGTCCGGACGTTCTCGACGATGACCCGGGATCTACTGGTGATGCGGGACTGGCTGCTCGCCGAACGGGTCACGGTGGTCGGGATGGAGGCGACCGGCTCCTACTGGAAGCCGGTGTTCTACCTGCTCGAACACGACCTGGAGTGCTGGCTGCTCAATGCCCGGCACATGAAGTCCGTCCCCGGGCGTAAGACCGACGTGCTGGACTCCGAGTGGATCTGCCGGCTCGTCGAGCACGGCCTGGTCCGTCCCTCGTTCGTGCCCCCGGAGCCGATCCGTCAGCTGCGGGACCTGACCCGCTATCGCACCGAGATCGTCCGGGAGCGGACCCGGGAAGCCCAGCGGCTCGAGAAGCTCCTTGAGGATGCCGGAGTCAAGCTGTCCCTGGTCGTCTCCGACCTGCTCGGGGTCTCCGCCCGCGCGATGCTCGAGGCGCTGATCGCCGGTGAACGCGACGGCCAGGTGCTGGCCGAGCTCGCGCTGGGCTCCATGCGCCGCAAGCGGACCATCCTCGCCGACGCGCTCAGTGGCAACTTCAACGAGCATCACGCGTTCATCGCCCGCACGATGCTCGACCGGATCGATGCCTGCCGCGCCACCGAGGCACGCCTCGATGCCCAGATCGACGAACAGGTCCGTCCCTTTCGCCGCCAGCTCGACCTGATCGAGACCGTGCCCGGCGCGAGCCGGCGCACCGCGCAGGTCATCCTCGCCGAGATCGGCGCCGACCCGGCCCGGTTCCCCTCGGCCGCCGCGCTGGCGTCCTGGGCAGGGATGTGCCCGGGCAACAACCAGTCCGGAGCCACCGCCCGCAACGGGCCGACCCGCCACGGCGACCCCTGGCTCAAGGCCGCCCTCGGCCAGGTCGCCGTCTCGGCCGGCCGCACGAAGGGGACCTACCTCGCGGCCCGTTACCGGCGGATCGCCGCCCGCCGCGGCAAGAAACGAGCACTGGTCGCTGTCGGCCACTCCGTTCTCATCTCCGTCTGGCACATGCTCACCACCGACCTGCCCTACCAGGACCTCGGCCCCGACCACTTCATCAACCGCCTCGACGACCGCGGCAAGGCCCGCACCGCCCGCCGACTCGTCGACCAGCTCGGCCAACTCGGCTACCACGTCACCCTCCAGCCCGCCCCCGTTCCGGCACCTGGGTGACGAAACGGGGCCGACTCACTGAGTTTTCGAATCAGCGGCGCGGACCGGCGCGCGAAGACGCCCCGGCCGGCCGCGGAGCGGTTCAGGCGTCAGCGCGCGGCGGAACGGTTCAGGCGTCAGAGAGCCACGGAGCGGTCAGGCGTCAGGGCGCGGCGAGCTCTCGCGAGCGTCGCGGAGGCGGTTGCGGCGCCGGATGACGATGACCAGGCCGAGCAGGCCGAGGCCGAAGCCGCAGGCCGCCGTGGCCAGCCACCACAGGTGTCCGTCCGCGCGCAGGTCGCCGGTGAACGGCAGCATGACGATCAGTGCCACCAGCCACACCATCGTGCCGACCGCGACGGGAACGACCCCGTCCTGCGGCAGGGGAGCGAGACCGCCCGCGCCGTCGTCCGGCTGAGGCGGCGGGCCGTCCGGCCGCGCGGGCGTCTCCGAGGGGCCGTTCGGCTCCCGGCCCACCGCGCCGGCGCCCTGGCTCGTCGTAGCGTTCGCCTCCACGCTGGGGACGTTACCCGGCCACGCGGCCCGCGACTGTCCTGGTGACGCGCGGACCGTGGGCCTCGACCGCCGGGGCCGCGCGGTCAGGCGTCCGCGCCGCGGGCGACGGGGGCCGACTCGCCGGACGGCGTGAGCCACGCGTCGAACGAGCGGTGGGTCACCGACTCCAGCAGGCGGATGTCCTCCGCGAACAGGTCGACGACCCGCGCGCGCAGCTCGGGCGGCGGGCGGTCGTCCGGCTGGCCGGGCTCGCCGGCCGGCCCGGCCGCGGCGTCGAGCCCGACGCGCGCGTCGGGAGCCGCACCCTCGCGGACATCGAGGAAGCCGCAGGCCCGATGGAAGACGGCGCCCGGCCCGGCGATCAGGTCCGGATAGTGCACGAGCAGCACCTGACCGGGGCTGTACAGCGTGTACAACCTTCTCAGCTGGTCGCCGTAGCGGCCCAGCTCGGCGTAGCGCCATGTCCAGCCGGAGCCGGCACTGGCACGCTCCGGCTCGGCGAGCAGCGCCGCGACGAAGTCGGCCAACGGCTCGGCGCCGGTGGCCCGCGCGCGCCGCCAGGCGGCGTACGCCCGGTCGACCGGATCGCGCAGCGCCACCAACAGCCGCGGGTAGGCCGTGCACTCGTGTAGCCGCCGCTGCGCCGTGAAGTCCGCGAGCAGGTATGGCGCCAGCACGCCCTGGCGACCCCCCGCCGCCCGCCCGTCCGCGACGCCGGTCACTCCGTCGGTACCCCAGACGTCGCCGTCGGTACCCCAGACGTCGCCGGCCGGTGCTCCCACCGGCACCTGCCGCGGCTCGGTGAGCCGCAGGCCGGGATGGCGCGCGAGCACGGCGACGAGCCGCGTTCCGCCCGTCTCGGGCGGGGCGGCGACGACGAAGTCAGGCCGCGTCGTCCTCACCCCCCGGCTCGCCTCTGACGCATGATCGTAGCCCGGCCACGACACCCACCTTCGGGGGTCGCACTACACCACGGCTCGGCCGCGCGCGGAGGCCGACGCCGGCGTGTCGAGCGGGGGGAGCCCGAGGTGATCGCGCAGGGTCGTGCCCTCGTAGTCGGCCCGGTAGACGCCGCGCTCCTGTAGCAGCGGCACGACGGTGTCCACCAGGAGGTCCAGCCCGCCCGGGGTGACGTGCGGGACGAGGATGAAGCCGTCTGACGCGTCCGCCTGGACCAGGTCGTTGATCGCCGTCGCCACGGTCGTCGGCGAGCCGACAAACGTCTGTCGCCCGGTCACCTCGATGATCAGCTCTCGGCTGGTGAGGTTCTTGGCCTCCGCGAGCGCCCGCCACTGGGCGGCGATGGCGATCGGGTCGCGGAACATCCGCACGCTCGCCCGGCCACGCGCGACGGTGTTCTCCCCGACGACGGGATCGAACGCGGGCAGGGGGCCGTCGGGGTCGTGGTCGGACAGGTCGCGGTTCCACAACTGCTCGAGGAACTTGATGGCCGTCTGGCCGCTGACCTGCCTGCGCCGGACCTCGTGGGCCAGCTCGGCCGCCTCGGCGTCGGTGTCGCCGAGCACGAACGTCGCCGCGGGCAGCACCAGCAGCGACTCGGGCGCACGCCCGTAGCGGGCCAGGCGTCCCTTCACGTCGGCGTAGAACGCCTGCCCGGCCTCGAGGGTCGCGTGGCCGGTGAAGATCGCGTCCGCGCTGGCCGCGGCGAACTCGCGGCCCTCCTCGGAGTCGCCGGCCTGGAAGATGACCGGGCGTCCCTGCGGGCCGCGCGGCACGTTGAAGTGGCCGGAGATGTCGAAGTACGGGTCGTGGTGGTCGAACGTGCCCGGCAGCGGTCGGCTCAGGAACTGGCCCGTGTCCCGGTCGGCGACGATCTCGTCACCCGTCCAGGAGTCGACCAGCTCGAGCGCCGTCGTCAGGAACGCCCTGGCCCGGGCGTAGCGCTCCTCCTGCGGGAGGTAGCCGCCCCGGCGGAAGTTCTCGCCGGTGAACGCGTCCCAGGAGGTGACGACGTTCCAGGCCGTGCGGCCGCCGGAGAGGTGATCCAGGCTGGCGAACTGCCGGGCGACCTCGTAGGGCTCGTTGAAGGTCGAGTTGATCGTGCCCGTCAGGCCGATGCGATCGGTGACGGCGGCGAGCGCGGCGAGCACGGTGAACGTGTCCGGGCGGCCGACGACGTCCAGGTCGTAGATCAGCCCGTTCTGCTCGCGCAGCCGCAGCCCCTCGGCCAGGAAGAAGAAGTCGAACTTGCCCCGCTCGGCGGTCTGCGCGAGGTGGCGGAACGAGGCGAACTCGATGTGGCTGCCAGCGTCCGGGTCACTCCATACAGTGGTGTTGTTCACGCCGGGAAAGTGCGCCGCCAGGTGGACCTGCTTGATCGGCTTGCTCATCTCGGGCCTCTCTCATGGCTTACTTTCTCGACTTCAACGATCGGAATGGGGTGTATTTAGTCCACGGATCGCCGCGCTCCTGACAACCAGGATCGCCCCAGCCGGCCCGGTCCGTCGCGGCTTCCGCCGGAACACCCCACGGCCCAGGCGATATGTGGCCAGTTCGGACCATCGGCCGCGGCCGTTCGATGACCGTCGGCGGCATCCATGCCACTCGCCGTGTCGACCGGGGCGCGCAATCGACGATCGATCGCCTGCCGCCCGTCGCGCTGGTCGGTAACTCAATATTCTCAACGGAAATTGTGGACATAGTGCCACCCGCGGCCTATGTTCGACCCATGTCTGCTGGAGGCCCGCGTCGGCGCGGCGCGCGCCCGGCCGCGCCCGTCGCGGCCCGGCGCCACCAGGCCCTGCTCGTCGGCCGCCCACACGTGGACTTCAAGCGGGTGGCGAGCTCGCTGTGTCGGAGCTGTCGCTAGGCCGGCGGCACCGCTGAGACGGGCATCTCCGATGCCCCATCGTGATCGTGCCCGACGCCCGTTCGTGCGCCGGCACGTGCTTTCCGCCCTCCGTCTTCGCCGGCCGATGGCGTCGGCCCGGCCGGCACTCTCCGCCTGCCCCGGCTGAGGCTCGCGGGATCGTCCCGGCCCGGGCGGCGTCGGCCGAGCACCCCTTCCTCCCGTAACCACGAATCCAATCCCCAGAGAGCTCCGCGCCGGGTAGCCGAGGCGGGCCGCGGTCCTGCGTGAACCGCGGCGACCTCGCGCGCCCCAGACTCGAAAGGTCGCCATGTCCGCGTCCGAGAGCACCGTGCTGGCGGTGACGGAGCCGCCCGGTCCGCCCGGAGTCCCCGTTGGCCTCGCCACGCGGGTACCGACCGTGGCCGAGGGCGTGTCCACCGACGCCGCGCTCGCCGACCCCCAGCTCGCCGACGCTCAGCTGGCCGACCCCCAGCTCGCCGGCTCGGCGGGGCGCCTGCCGGAGATCGAGACGTTGCGCGGCGTGGGTGGCGCGCGCCGCCGCCGGCCGGTGCCGCGCTGGCTGCGCCGGGCGAGCGGCCCCGCGCTGCTGCTCGCGCTGTGGCAGCTCGGCTGCAGCACGGGGGTCATCGGCCCGCACACGCTGACCTCGCCGAGCACCGTGGTGACCACCGCCTGGGACATGATCAAGGACGGGTCGCTCGTCGACGGGCTGCTGGTCTCGCTGCGGCGGGTCTCCTACGGGCTGCTGTTCGGCGGGATCGCGGGCCTCGTGCTCGCGATCGTCTCCGGTCTGCTCCGCGTGGGCGAGGACCTGATCGACGCGCCCATGCAGATGCTGCGCACGCTTCCGTTCCTCGGCCTGATCCCGCTTCTGATCATCTGGTTCGGCATCGGGGAGACCAGCAAGGTCGTCCTGGTGTCGCTCGGCGTCGCGTTCCCGATCTACCTGAACACCTACGCCGCGATCCGTGACGTGGACGGCCGGCTGGTCGAGGCCGCGGGCACCCTCGGGCTGCGCCGCCTGGAGCTGGTCTGGCACGTGATCCTGCCCGGCGCGCTGCCCGGGATGCTGGTCGGCCTGCGCTACTCCCTTGGCGTCGCCTGGCTCGCGCTGGTGATCGCCGAGCAGGTCAACGCCGACAAGGGCCTCGGCTACCTGATGATGAACGCCCGCGAGTTCCTGCAGACCGACGTGATCACGGTCTGTCTGATCGTCTACAGCCTGCTCGGGCTGACCACCGACCTGCTCGTCCGCATGCTCGAGAAGGGAGCTCTGTCATGGCGACGCGGCTTCAGCGGTCAGTGACCGAACCTTCCGCCGCCGGGCTCGGGCCGGCCGGTGCGACCGGTGGGACCAGCGGGGCGGATGAGGCCGGCGGTCTCGCGGTCGACGTCCTCGACAAGCCGGGTCCCCGGGCACGCGCGGCGGTCGAGGTGCGCGGCCTTCGCCGGGAGTTCGGCGGGCGCGCGGTGATCGACGGGCTCGACCTGACGGTGGCGCCGGGCGAGTTCGTGGCCCTGCTGGGCCGCAGCGGCTGTGGCAAGAGCACCCTGCTGCGCGTCCTCGCCGGCCTCGACCTCGACGTCGCCGGCACCGTCGCGGTGCCGCGCCGGCGCTCGGTGGCCTTCCAGGAGCCGCGGCTGCTGCCCTGGAAGCGGGTGTGGCGCAACGTCGCCCTCGGGCTTCGCTCGCCGCGGGGGTCGTCGGCAGGGGAGTCGTCGGCAGGGCACGGCGACAGCTCCCGCGCGCGGGCGCTCGCCGCGCTCGCCGAGGTCGGGCTCGATCATCGCGTCGACGCCTGGCCGCTGACGCTGTCCGGCGGCGAGGCGCAGCGGGCCTCCCTGGCCAGGGCCCTGGTCAGGGAGCCGGACCTGCTGCTGCTCGACGAGCCGTGTGCCTCGCTCGACGCGCTCACCCGGCTGCGGACCCAGGCGCTGATCGCCGACCTGTGGGCACGGCACGCGCCCGCCGTCGTGCTGGTCACCCACGACGTCGACGAGGCGCTCGCGCTCGCCGACCGCGCGCTGGTGATGAGCGACGGCGTGATCAGCGAGGACGTGGCGATCCGCGCCGCCCGCCCGCGCCGGCCGGGCGACCCCGAGATCGTCGCGCTGCGGGCCCACCTGCTCACCCTGCTCGGCGTGCCCACCCCCGCCGCGGCCTGACTCGGCCCTCGCCGTTCGCCCTGGCCGACCGACGGCACGGGCTCCGAAGATTCACAAGGAGAGAACCGACATGTCCCCCTTCGCCCGCCGCCTTCGGGGGGCCGCCGTTCCGCTGGCCGCGACGGTCGCGGTCCTGGGCCTCGGCGCTTGCTCGTCCGGCGACGACAAACCGGCCGGCGCCGCGCCGGCCGCCACCAGCGCCGCCGCGGTCGACCTGAGCAAGGTGACCCTGAAGGTCGGTGACCAGAAGGCGGGCATCCAGGCCGCGCTGGAGGCGGCCGGTGAGCTCAAGGACGTTCCGTACAAGATCGAGTGGAGCCAGTTCACCTCCGGCCCGCCGCTGCTCGAGGCGCTGACGGCGAAGGCGATCGACCTTGGCGGCGTCGGCGACACGCCGCCGATCTTCACCGCGGCCGCCGGCTTCAAGATCAGTCTGGTCGCCGCCTACCAGCAGGACGTGACCGGCGCGGCGATCGTCGTGCAGAAGGACTCGCCGATCAAGACCCTCGCGGACCTGAAGGGCAAGAAGGTCGCGGTGGCGAAGGGCTCGTCGGCGCACTACCACCTGCTCACGGCGCTGGCGAAGGCCGGACTGACGTTCGACGACATCCAGCCCGCCTACCTGCAGCCACCCGACGCCCTGGCCGCGTTCGGCAGCGGAAGCGTCGACGCCTGGGCGATCTGGGACCCGTACACCGCCGTCGCCCAGCAGCTCAACGGCGCCAAGATCCTGGTCGACGGTTCCGGCGGGCTGTCCACCGGGCTCGCCTTCGAGGTGTCGCGGCCGGACGTCATCGCCGACCCTGGCAAGGCCGCGGCGATCCGTGACCTGCTGATCCGGGTCGGCAAGGCCCGCCAGTGGGCGTTGGCCCACGCCGACACCTGGGCACAGGCCTGGGGCACCGCGGCCGGCGTCCCGATCGAGATCTCGAAGGTCTTCGTCGACCGCACCGCGACGAAGGCCGTCGTGATCGACGACGCGCTGGTCGGCCGCCTGCAGAAGGTCGCCGACACGTTCGCCGACGCCAAGATCATTCCTGTCAAGGTGAAGATCGCGGATCTCGCGACCGACCAGTTCAACGACACCGTGGCGCTGTCCACGGCCGGCTGATCCCGGGCCCTGCCCGCGCCGCCGGCGCGGGCAGGGCCATCGGCCGCGCCGCCGGCCGCCCGGCCCACCTGTAGGAGCTCGATCCTCGATGTCGATCCATCCGCACTGGTTCCTGCCCACCGCCGGCGACAGCCGCAACCTCGACGCCGCCACCCTGACGCACGAGGCGAACCGGTCGTCACGGACGGCGGGCATCCGCCCGCCGGACATCGACTACCTCGCCGAGATCGCCAAGGCGGCCGACCGGCTCGGCTATGAGGCAGTGCTCACCCCGACCGGTACCTGGTGCGAGGACGCCTGGCTGACCACCGCCGCCCTGCTGGGTGAGACCCGGCGGCTGAAGTTCCTGGTCGCGTTCCGGCCCGGGCTCGTCACCCCGACGCTGGCCGCCCAGATGGCGGCCACCTACCAGCGGCTGTCCGGCGGCCGGCTGCTGCTCAACGTCGTCACCGGCGGGGAGACCGACGAGCAGCGCCGCTTCGGCGACTGGCACGACAAGGACACCCGCTACGCCCGCACCGCGGAGTTCCTGCAGATCGTCCGCGGTGCCTGGGGCGACACGCCTTTCGACTTCGAAGGCGAGCACTACCGGATCGTCGGCGCCACCACCCGCAAGCCGTTCGACCCGCCGCCGATCTTCTTCGGTGGCGCGTCGCCCGCCGCCGAGCGGGTCGCGGCCCGGCACGCCGACGTCTACCTGCTCTGGGGCGAGACGCCGGCGCAGGTCACCGAACGTCTCGACCGGATGCGGGCGCTCGCCGCCGAGGCCGGCCGGGAGCTCCGGTTCGGCTACCGGGTGCACGTCATCACCCGGGACACGTCCGCGGCCGCCTGGGCGGTGGCCGACGACCTGCTCGGCGGCCTCGACCCCGCCACGATCACGTTCGCGCACTCGCTGCTCTCCCAGGCCGAGTCGGTCGGTCAGCAGCGGATGACCGCCCTGCACGCCGGCAGCACGGACGACCTCGTGATCGCGCCGAACCTGTGGGCCGGCTTCGGCCTCGTGCGCCCCGGCGCGGGCACCGCACTGGTCGGCAGCCACAGCGAGGTCGCCGACCGGATCGAGGAGCTGCACGCGCTCGGTGTCGAGCACTTCATCCTCTCCGGCCACCCGCACCTGGAGGAGGCCTACTGGTTCGCCGAAGGCGTCCTGCCACTGCTGCGCCGCCGCGGGCTGCTGGCGACGCCGGACGGCGCCCCGGCCGCCGCGCAGCCGCCCGCCGCACCCGCCGCGCCCGCCCGGCAGGCGGCTGGGGGCCAGCGCCCGGTGCCGACCGGCGCCTCCTGAGCTCCCAGCAACCGCGTCGCCCGCGCCACCCACCGCGACCTTCGTAACCGCCCTACCCGGCCGGCCCACGTGTCGGCCGGGCCTTCCACAAGGAGCGAGAAATGACCGTCGACACCTCGCCGGCGCCGGCCTCGACCGCCGTCGCCCTGGACATCGAGCCGCTGACGATCCGGATCGGAGCCGAGATCCGCGGGGTCCGCCTCGACGGTGACCTGGACTCCGCCACCATCGCGGCGATCCGCGCGGCCCTGCTGCGCCACCGGGTGGTGTTCTTCCGCGGCCAGGATCAGCTCACCCCGGACCGCCAGATCGCGTTCGCCCGGCTGTTCGGCGACCTGACCCTGGCCCACCCGACGCAGTCGTCCCTCGACGGCTACCCGCTGATCCACGAGCTGGACGCGTCGAAGGGCGGCCGGGCCGGGGCGTGGCACACCGACGTCACCTTCACCGACCGCCCGCCGGCGTTCTCGATCCTGCGCGCCGTCGAGATCCCGCCGGTCGGCGGCGACACCATCTGGTCGAACACCGTCTCGTCCTACTGGGACCTGCCCGACCAGCTGCGCGACGCCGCCGACAAGCTGCGCGTCTTCCACACCAACCAGCACGACTACGGGCTGCGCGCGCAGGACCTCGAGGGCCTGCCCGAGGTGTTCAAGGAGCGGTTCTTCGAGTTCCGGTCCAAGGAGTTCGAGGTCGAGCACCCGGTGGTGCGCGTCCACCCGGAGACCGGCGAGCCGTCGCTGCTGCTCGGCGGGTTCGTCAAGCAGCTGACCGGGGTGAACCAGGCGCAGTCGTTCGACCTGCTGCGCGCGTTCGCCGAGGTGGTCGCGAAGCCGGAGAACACGGTCCGCTGGAAGTGGCGGACGGGCGACGTCGCGATCTGGGACAACCGCGCGACCCAGCACTACGCGATCAACGACTACGCCGACAGCCCGCGGATCGTGCACCGGGTGACCGTCGCCGGCACGATCCCGGTCGGCAAGGACGGCCGGCCCAGCGTCGCCCGGGCCGGCGACGCCAGCGAGTACTCCCCGATCGGCACCGTCCCGACCGACTGATCCGGGGCGGTCACCGGGGTGTGGCGCTCCAGAGGGGGGCGATCGCCTCGTCGTCCAGGTCGTCCTCGGCGTCGCGGAAGGCGGTGCCGTCGGGGTCGCGCAGGGCGGCGGCCAGGGCATGCCGGCGGTGCCAGATGCCGGCCCGCCAGGCCAGCCCGCGGGCGAGCGCGTCGGGGCCACCCGCGGCATCGACGTGGATCTCGCCGCCGATGCCGCCGACCACCCGCCACGGCGTCTGCGTCGGCCGGCCGGCGAGGTCGGCGACCACCAGCCGGGCGTGCTCGACGTACGGCGTGCCGTCCGGCGCCTGGCGCTCGGCCGTGTTGTAGGGGCCATCCAGCACCGGGCAGTCCGCGGCCGCCGACGCGAGCGGCACCCCGAGCACGTAGCCGACCTCGGCCGCCCGGTCGAGCGGCACCCGCAGCGGCGCCGCGTCGCCGAGCAGGGTGAGCAGGTCCGGGGCGTCCAGGACGACGGCGTCGCGGGTGGGTACGACCCCCAGTGGGGTGCGTACCGCCAGCGGCGGGTCCAGCCGGCCGTCGGCGAGCACGCCACCCGGCCGGCCGTCCGGCCCGGCGGCGAGCCGGGTCGCGGCGGTCACCGCGGCGACGTAGAGCGCCCTGGCGGACAGCCACGGAACGTCCCGATCGGCGTCGCCCAGCCGGTCGAGCAGGTCGAGCACACCGGCGAGGTCGCCGAGGACGTCGTCGAGGGTGTGGCGGCAGCCGAGCGCGCGCAGCAGTTCGGCGTCCACCCCGGGCAGCGGCCTCGCCGGGGCGAACAGCCCCGCGAGCAGCGGGTCGGCGCCCGGCAGGCGCAGCTCCGCCGGCGGCAGCCGAACCACCCCGCCGCGGCCGTCGTCGAAGCCGAAAGCCTCTCGGTCGTCGCGGTCCCGGTCGTAGTCGTCCTCGAGGTCCTCGCCGTACTCGTCGGCGCCATCGTCCGCGGCCGCGCCGCCGCCGGCGTCCCGCCCGCTCGCGACGGGCAGCAGGGCGTGCCGGGCGAGCCACCAGCGGGTGTACGAGGGCTCCTCGCCGAGCACGACGTCGCGCAGCGGCGGCTGGGCGAGCTCGGCGAGCGCCTCCGGCCAGGCCGCCGGGTCCACCAGCTCCAGGTCACGCACGGCGGCGAAGCTGGACAGCACCATCGGAGCGCCAAGGCCGCCGGCGCGGGCCGCCGTGGCCCTGGCCGGCGCGAGCGCGGGCGACTCGGCCGCCTCGTCGACCCAGGTGTCGCTGTCGTCGAGGTCGAGCAGCACGGGCTCGTCCGGGTCGAGCGTCACGTCGCTCGCGTAGAGAACCCCGAACGTGCGCAGCACGCCGACGGCCTCCAGCACGCTCGCCGGCCAGGCGTCGGTGACCTCCGGCGCCAGGATGCCGAACGGCGTGTCACCGGCGACGAGGCGGTCCAGCGGGCCGTCCGCGATCAGCAGCTCGGCCGACGCGGCGAACTCGCCCTCGATGTCCGGCAGGAGCAGCTCGCCGAGCCAGTCGAGCCCGGCGGCCGTCTCCGCTGGGGACAGATCCGCGTCGCGGACCAGCGCGAGCACGGCCGTGGCCAGCGCCAGCAGCTCCTCGGGGTCGTCGTCCGGGTCGGAGTCGACGACCGCCTCGTGCACGGCCGGGTCGCGCAGCACGCCGGCCGGGGTGCCCTCGACCGCGCCCAGGGTGCGCAGCGCGTCCCTGGCGACGCCGACACAGGCGTCCGGGTGCACGACCCGCAACGGCAGCCCGGACGCGGCGAGCGCCAGCACGTCCAGACCCTCGGTCGGCAGCAGCACCCCGCGCGGCCCGGTGACCATCCGCACCCGCAGCGCCGGCCCCGCGCCCGCCGCGTCGTCGCCGGCCGCCGTCGCGACCGGCACCGGCAGGGCGCCGAGGGCGTCGCGGTCCGGCGCGGTGATCAGGGCGGCGTACAGGGACGACCACCAGGCCGGCGGCCGGCGCACGCCCGCCAGCACCTCCACGAGGCCGGCGCTGTCGAGCCGGCGCACGCCCAGCGCGTCCAGGGCGCGCCGCCAGTGCCGGGCGCCGTAGCGCGCCGGCAGCAGCCCCGGGACCGGGCCCTCGTGGGAGTCCCCGGCCTCCGCCCCGGGACCTTCGGTCTCGAGGACGGCGCCGGCGTCGAACTCCGCGTCGACGAGGTCCGGGTCGGAGGCGGCGCCGTGGTCGGTCACGGCGCCGCTGCCCGCGGCGGAGAGCAGGGCGGTGACGGCGTCCGTGGCCGGGCCCAGGTCGCAGACGACACACTCGCGGCCGAGCCGGCCGCCCGGCATGATCCCCACCTCGGGCAGCATCCGCGCGACGGCGTCGCGCAGCCGGCCGTCCACCGGGCCGGCGGGCAGCCCGGACGGCACCAGCTCCAGTGCCGCCAGCGGGTCCGGCGGGACCAGCGGATCCGCGTCGGCCGGCGCGAGCCGGCGCTCGGTGACGGGCACCGGGCCCGCCGACGCGAACGCCGCGAACAGGTCCTCGTCCCGGCCGTCGCCGTCGCCGTCCGGAGTGGGCGCGGCGGGGTCGCCCGCGCCGGCCGGACCGGCGGTACCCAGGTGGACGGCCAGGGCGACGACCGCCTCGGCCAGACGGTCGGTCAGCCAGTCGCGCAGCGGCCCGGCGACCGTGTGCCGGCGGGAGGGCTCCAACGGCAGTTCGACGCTGGCCAGCACCGGCAGCGACAGGGGCTCGTCGGTCGGCTGCGGCGCGCGGACCACCTTGGGGATCCCCGCCGGCCAGGCCCCGTCGCGAACCATCGCGCGGGCCGCGTAGCCGGTCCTCGCCCGCTCCTCGACGGGTCTGTCCGCGAGCAGCGCCGCCGGGATCGTGCCCCGGCGCACGCAGCCGCGCCAGCGCTCCCCATCGAGCAGCGCGATCTCCAGCGCGGCGTCCAGCGGGACGTCCGCGGGGTCGGCCGGGTCGCCGTGGCGGGGGGCGGCCATCGCCGCTGGCGGCTCGTCGGCCGACTCGTCACCCGCGGTGTACTCCCAGTGGCAGGTGTGTGTCTGGACGTCACCGTCCAGGTCGAGGATGACCTCGGCGAGGCCAGGCAGGACCAGCAGCAGGGTGGGGTCGAAGCCGGCCAGCAGCTCCCGGGCGGTCGCGGCGGCCTCGGCGTCGCGCAGCGGGAGACGGATGATCGTGTCATAGCCGTCCGGCGGTGGCTGCTCCCGCGCCGCGGCGAACGGCAGCCGCAGGATGGGCGCCGCGCCGTCGCGACGGCCGAGCTCGGCGCGCAGCCCCGCGGCGCCGATCTCGTGGACGGCGGCGACCGTCGACTCCTTGGACCAGCGCACGCCGGCCGCGGCCGAGGCCAGGGCCGGGTCGCGCGAGACGATCGACGGCTCGTCGCTGACGGCGAGCACCGCGGCGAACCCGGCGCCGAACCGGCCGACGGCGCCGACGTCCCGCTTGGCCGAGGCGCGCAACGTGCTGAGTGCCTCCACGCCGGCGGCGGTCAGCGGCGCGCCGGTGTTCGCGACCTCCACCCGGTCGCCCGCGAGCCGGACCAGCACCCGGCCGGCGACCCCGGCCGCCGCGGCGGCGTCCACCGCGTTCTGCAGCAGCTCGACGACGAGGCGGTCACGGTAGGCGCCGAGCGCCGCGTCCTCCTCGGCGTTGGCGTCCTCTCGGAACCGGGCAGGCGAGGCCGCCCAGGCATCGAGCACCCGCCCACGGATTGCCGCCGTCCCGAACGGATCGCCGGTCGGCTCCGCCGGTGTGGCGGAACCAACCGCCGGCTCATCGGCCGCGTCCAGATGCGTCGCTTCCACTGCTCTATCTTCGCCACCGCCTGAAACGGCTGGCCGGCTGGGCGGTGGGTGGCCGTCCGTCGCTGTGCGGCCTCGGTCCAGGTCTGGCGCGAATTAGGCTGGACATCTGTGCCGGTCGGGTGCGGCGGAGGTGACAGTAGTGGTTGGACGAGCGGGCGCACGGCGGCCGGACGACTCTCGACTGGTGGAGGCCTTCATCCAGCAGTGGGACCTGGTCGTGTCCGGCGTCGATGCGTTGGGTGACGAGGATTTCGCCGCCGCCAGCGCGTTGTCCGGCTGGACGACGGCCGACCTGGTGGCGCACTGCGCCCGGTCTGGTGGGGCGCTGGCGCATGCGCTCATCGACGCGTCGCCCACCCAGACGGCCGACACCGACGCCGCTGGCGCGGCCGGCGCCGGCCGGGGCGAGGCCCGCGCGGGCGACGTCGGCGCGGCGAACGCCGTCGAGTACCTGGGCGGGGTCGGTGGCCGTGCCGAGACGATCGCGGACACCGCCCGCTCGGACGCCGCGGGCCTGTCCCCGAGCGAGCTGCGCTCGCTGCTGCGGACGGCGGTGGCCGCGTCGCGCGGCGCCCTCGCGGCGGCGACCACCGGGCAGCCCGGCGGGCCGGCGGCCTGGGACCAGGTGGTGACCTCGCCCGGCGGGCCGGTGCGGCTGGGTGACTTCGTCGCGACCCGGTGCGTCGAGGGAGTCGTGCACGGCCTGGACCTGGGGCTCGCGCCGGACCGGGACGCGCTGCGCATCGTGACGCGCACGCTCGTCGATCTGCTCGCCGCGCGGGCGCCCGGCCGGTCGGTCGAGGTCCGGGTGCCGCCGTTCGCCGCGGCGCAGGTGGTCGAGGGACCCAGACACACCCGTGGCACCCCGCCGAACGTCGTCGAGGCCGACCCGGTCGCCTTCGTCGCGGTGGCCGCAGGTCGGTTGGACTGGTCGGCGGCCCTGGCCGACGGCCGCCTCACGGCCAGCGGCGAGCGTTCGGACCTGCGTCCCTACTTCCCGCTCCTGTAGCCCATCCAGCCGCCCGGCGACCAGCCACCCGTCTCCTCTCGCCCCGTTCGGCTCTCGGGCGACCGTCCGTCCGCTCGGTGGACCGAACGGGCGTGGGCGCGTGGTGGTACTGCTCACGGGTAGGTCCGAAGCGAAATGCCCACTAACCCGCCTCCTGTTAGCGTGGAAGACAGTGGCTGCCGACGGCGCGTTCATGGTGGGACGGTCCGTCCATATCTCGATTACGGCGGGTTGGCGTACTGGCTCCCGCGCGGGCGGCCTGGCGGGCCCGCCCGTTCTGTCAGCCCGGGGACGAGCCCGGATCCCGGACGGTGACACGCAAGGAGACCTGGTGCCATGACCAAGGGGACAGTCGCCGCTTCCGGTTCCGGTGATCACTGTTCGGCCGGTCCCTGTCAGTCCGCCGGCCGCCTGCCCGGCCCGGCCGCCCGGGCCGGTGTCGACCGGGACCGTGTCGACAGGGATTGGGAGCTCGAGCTGCGCGACGCCGCCGGCCCCCAGGACGCCTGCGGGGTGTTCGGGGTCTGGGCGCCCGGCGAGGACGTCGCGAACCTCACCTACTACGGCCTGTATGCCCTGCAGCACCGCGGCCAGGAGGCGGCCGGCATGGCCGTCGCGGACGGCCGCGCGATCGTGGTGTTCAAGGAGCTGGGGCTGGTCGCCCAGGTGTTCGACGAGCGGACGCTGTCGAGCCTGTCCGGGCACATGGCCGTCGGGCACACCCGGTACTCGACCACCGGCTCGTCCACCTGGGAGAACGCCCAGCCGTCCTACCGCACCGCCCGCCTCGGCGAGGGCGTCGCGCTCGCGCACAACGGCAACCTGACCAACATCATGGAACTGGCCGAGGAACTCGGTGACGACCGGGACGCCGGCATGCACGCCACCACCGACTCCGACCTGATCACCGCGCTGCTGGCCAGCCATGCCGGCCCGACGCTCGTGGACGCGGCGCTGGACATCCTGCCCCGCCTGCGCGGCGCCTTCTCGCTGGTCTTCTCGGACGCCTCGACGCTGTACGCCGCCCGTGACACCCACGGCATCCATCCGCTCGTGCTGGGCCGCCTCGACAGCCGCGCCGACGAACGGGCCGAGCGATCGGCCGCCGCCGACCCGGCGGCGGGAGCCGGGGCCTGGGTGGTGGCCAGCGAGACCTGCGCGCTCGACATCGTGGGCGCGACGTTCGTGCGCGAGGTGGAGCCGGGCGAGCTGGTCATCATCGACGCGACCGGGCCGCGCTCGGCGCGCTTCGCCCCGGCCGACCGGCACGGCTGCCTGTTCGAGTTCGTCTACCTTGCCCGCCCGGACACGACGATCGCCGGCCGCTCGGTGCACGCCACCCGGGTCGAGACCGGACGGGCCCTCGCCCGCGAGGCGCCGGTCGACGCCGACCTGGTCATCCCGGTGCCGCAGTCCGGTGTGCCGGCCGCCGTCGGCTACGCGGAGGCCTCCGGCATTCCGTTCGGCGAGGGCCTGGTCAAGAACTCCTACGTCGGGCGAACGTTCATCCAGCCGTCCCAGACGATCCGCCAGCGGGGCATCCGGCTGAAGCTGAACCCGCTGCGCGAGGTGATCGAGGGCCGCCGGCTCGTCGTCGTCGACGACTCGATCGTGCGCGGCAACACCCAGCGGGCGCTGGTGCGGATGCTGCGCGAGGCCGGCGCCGCCGAGGTCCACATCCGCATCTCCTCGCCGCCGGTGCGCTGGCCCTGCTTCTACGGCATCGACTTCGCCACCAGGGCCGAGCTGATCGCCAGCGGGGCGGGGGTGGAGCAGGTGCGGGAGTCGCTCGGCGCGGACTCGCTCGCCTACGTCTCGCTCGACGGCCTGATCGCCGCGTCCCGCCAGCCGGCTGACGAGCTGTGCCGGGCATGCTTCGACGGCATCTACCCGGTGCCGCTGTCCGACTCCGACCGGCTGGCCGGCAAGCACCAGCTGGAGGCGATGGGTAGCGGCGAGGCCACCAGCGCCGCGCTCGCCGAGGCGTTCCGCCGCGGGGTCGTGGCCGGCATGAACGGCGCGGACCCGTCGCCCGACGACCTCGACGAGCTGGCCGGCATAGACACGTTCGAGGGCATCGAGGACCTGTCCGCCCTGGACGCCTCCTCGCCCGCGCCGGCGTCGAAGGCGCCGGCGGTGTCGGCGGGGCGTGCCGGTGGCGCGGGTGCCGGTGTCGCGCCGGCTGGGAGCGTCCGGCCATGACCGCGCCCGTGAGCCCTGGCGACGGCCGCGTCGCTCCGTCCCACGGGGCCGAGGCCAGTGGTGCCCCGCGGGGCGCGTCGTACCAGGCCGCCGGCGTGGACGTCGCGGCCGGCGAGCGGGCCGTCCAGGCGATGCGCGGCCATGTGGCGCGGGCCAGCCGACCCGAGGTGGTCGGCTCGCTGGGCGGATTCGCCGGGCTGTTCGCTCTCGACACCAGCCGTTACCGCAAGCCCCTGCTCGCCTCGTCGACCGACGGGGTAGGCACCAAGATCGCCATTGCGCGGGCGCTGGACGTCCACGACACGGTCGGCGTCGACCTCGTCGCGATGGTGGTCGACGACCTGGTGGTCTGCGGCGCCGAGCCGCTGTTCCTGCTCGACTACATCGCCTGCGGTTCGCTCGACCCTCACCGGGTGGCGCTGTTGGTCTCCGGGGTGGCGACCGGCTGCGAGCAGGCCGGCTGCGCGCTCGTCGGCGGGGAGACCGCGGAGCATCCCGGCCTGATGGGCGCGGACGACTACGACCTGGCCGCGACCGGGATCGGCGTCGTCGAGGCGGACGACGTCCTGGGGCCCGAGCGGGTCCGGCCCGGGGACGCGCTGATCGCGATGGCGTCGTCGGGGGTGCACTCGAACGGGTTCTCGCTGGTGCGCCACGTGCTGTTCGGCCGCGTGGAGCCGGAGTTCCCAGGGGGGATCGGCCCGGACGGCCAGGCGGTGCTGCGGCGCGAGGAGCCGGCGCTCGGCACCACCCTCGGTGCCGCGCTTCTCACACCGACCCGGATCTACGCGAAGGACTGCCTGGCGCTCGCCGCGGCGACCGACGTCCACGCGTTCGCGCACATCACCGGCGGCGGGCTCGCCGCGAACCTCGCCCGGGTGATCCCGGCGGGCCTGCTGGCCACGCTCGACCGGTCCACCTGGACGCCCCCGCCGATCTTCGCGCTGCTCGCGGAACGCGGCCCGGTGGCCCGGGAGGAGATGGAGAGCACCTTCAACCAGGGCATCGGCATGGTCGCGGTCGTGGCGCCGGCGGCCGTGGACGACGCCCTGGCTGTCCTCGCGACCCGCGGTGTCCCCGCCTGGCTAGCCGGCCACGTCACCGAAGCGGACAACAGCAAGGGCACCGAGCCCGCTGTGGATGGGCTTACCGCCCGCCTCACCGGCGACCACCCATAGGTAGGCCTACCTCACACCGTCAGGTACGCCAACCTCGCATCGTCCGAGCGTGTCGTGCCCGAGCTGGCGCGAAGGCCCAGCCACGAGCGATGCGAAGTGGCGCCGCAAGGCCCCAGATCGGGTTGGTCTTGGTTTGGTGACGTTCAGCGGCGGGCGACCGTGCGGCGCGGAGGCGCGCCTCGCGGAGGCCCGGCCCCGGAGCGAAGCGAACGGGGCTGGGCCTCCGCGAGGTCGCCGCAGCGCCCGTGAGCGGAGGAGGACGGCGCGCGGAGGTCCCGTGGGAGCGACGGGGTCCCTGCGGAATCGGCGAAGCCGATTTCGGAGGTCGTGAGTACGGGGCCGGAGCGCGCCGCCCGGACGGAGCGAACCAGCAACACAGCCCGCACGGAGCGAACCAGACTAATCGTCCTCGTCGAGGTACGAGCTGTAGTCGTCCTCGTCATCCGTGTACGGATCGTCTTCCTCGGTGGTGTCCCGAGTGGTCGATCCAGAGACGCCCAGATCCGCCTTGAGCCGGTCCAGATCCATCGACGGCGAGTTGTACTTGAGCTCGCGGGCGACTTTCGTCTGCTTGGCCTTCGCTCGGCCGCGCCCCATGGCTCGACCCCCTCGAACATGACGACGGGGACCCGCCCCGGTGCTCTAACTGTCTCGTGCCTACCGAGACTACAGGGATCGTGGGCCGGTCGGCACGCCAACCCGACAGTTGTCAGCGGCGGTCACTCGAAGGCGTGCTGAGCGCACCGTTCGCGCCTCGCGGGTCGGACTCTCCGCGCCCGACCTGCCTGTTTCGCCCGATGTGCTCCCGGCTGGGTCCGGGTGGCTAGGGAAGCAGGATGCGCCGTAGACGGCCAATCCGCGCGATCCGGCGCTCGGCGAGCGTCACGGCCGCGGCGCCCGGGGTCTGTCCCTCAGCGTCGGCCAGCTCAAAGACGTCCTGAGTCGTCGTGAAGATCCGGGCCACGGCGGCCTTGGTTCGCTCCGGCCGGTAACCCTCGATCTCGTCGGCGACCTGGATCAGGCCGCCGGCGTTCACGACGAAGTCCGGGGCGTAGAGGATCCCGGCCTCGGCGAGCAGCTTGTCGATGCCGGGGTGGGCCAGCTGGTTGTTGGCCCCGCCACAGACCACCCGGGCGCGTAGCCGGCCCACGGTCGCCTCGGTGAGCGCGCCGCCGAGCGCGCACGGGGAGTAGACGTCGGCGGGCACGCCGATCAACGCGTCCGGATGATCCACGATCTCGACCTGAGGATGCACGTCGTGCAGACGGGCCAACGCCGCCGGGTTGACGTCGGAAGCGATCACCTTCGCCCCGTCCTCCAGCAGATGCCCGACGAGTCGGGCGCCTACCTTCCCGACGCCGCTGACCGCCACCGTCCGGCCGCCGAGGCTCGGGCTGCCCCACAGACGCGCGGCGCAGGCCCGCATGCCCTCGAAGACGCCGTAGGCCGTCATCACTCCCGAGTCCCCGGACCCGCCGTGCGCCGGCGAGCGGCCGACGACCCACCGGGCCTCGCGGGCGACGATGTCCATGTCCGTCGGGTAGGTGCCGACGTCGCAGGCGGTGATGTAGCGGCCGCCGAGAGAGGCGACGAACCGTCCGTAGGAGCGCAGCAGCGCCTCGGAGGAGTCCCTGGCCGGGTCACCGATGATGACCGCCTTGCCGCCGCCGAGGTCGAGGCCGGCGCAGGCTGCCTTGTAGGCCATCGCCCTGGACAGCGCCAGGGCGTCGGCTAGCGCCGCGGACTCGTCCGGGTAGGGGTGGAACCTGGTGCCGCCGAGCGCTGGGCCGAGCGCGGTCGAGTAGATGGCGATGATCGCGCGCAGCCCGGAGGTCGGGTCGGAGCAGAAGACCACCTGTTCGTGCTCGGCGCCGGCGTCGAAGACCGAGGAGCTGACCCCCGTCCCCTCGACCAGGTTCGACGCGGACGCAGACACCTTTGTCATGGCCGAACCCTACGGCGCGGTGCCGGCCGTCGGCGCCGTGCGACCGCCGCCACCAGCCGGGCCGCGTCGACCCCTGAACGCATGGGCTCGGGCCGCTGGGCCCGGGCCGCCGGCCGGATCGCCGGCCGGATCCCTGGGTGGATCGTGTCCGGTGCCCCGTCGAGCTGAGGACCATGGCCGTCGGGCGCGGAGAGTCTGGCGATGGGGCGCTTCGCGCCCTCGTTCTACGGGATAGCCTCGCGTCGGCGGATCGGCCCGGAGGGGGGTTAGAACGGTGCCTGTCGTCTCTCCAGCGGCGTACCTGCGCGTCTATGAGCCGCTTGCCGCGTTCTCGCCGGCCGAGCGGCTGCGCTGGCAGCGCTTCGCGGCCACGGCGCCGCCGTCGCGCCGCGCGGGTGCTCGCAGGGAACGGATGGTCTCGCTGGTCGCGACGCTGCGCCCGACGCTGGACGTCGCTGGCGAGTCCGCGTTCGTGCAGATGGTCGACGGTCTGATGTTCGTCTGCCCGTGGTCGACGCAGCTGCGGGTGTGGCAGGCGGCGCTGGAGTTCCGCGGTGGGATGCCCGAGCGGATCGCCGAGGTCTTCCTGCCACGTCGGATCGTCGACCCGGCTGAGAGCGAGCTGGACCGCTGGCGCGCCCGCCGCCCGGAGCTGAAGGTCCACATCCAGACGTCGACCTGGTCGGTGCCCACCTCCTGGTTCCTGCTCTTCGACCCGGCCGAGCGGTTGCTGGTCACCGGCGACACGGCCGAACGCTCCATGATCTACCGGACTGAGATCGGGCTCGCCCGGCGGCGGGTCGCCGAGGCGGTCGAGACGCTCGCCGCCATGCGTGCCGCCATGCCGGACGCCTCCGCCGTCGAGGGCGTGACGGAGCTGGCTCGTTGGCTGGACTCCTTCCACCCGCGGAGCAGGGTCGAGCTGGACTACGACGGTCTGGTCGAGTTGCTCGACGACGAGGTGCTGCGCGGCGACAGCTCCGTCGAAGACCTCACCGAGGCGGTCAGAGCGTTACGCCAAGGGCGAACGGACCGGGCGACCGAGGCGTATGAGCGCGTGCTGGTCAGATGGCGCCCCTTGCAGACAAGGGAATCCGCCAGCTGATCGGCGGGCTTGCTAACGCTGAGTCGCCGCCCGCTTCGGACGAGCTGTGACTAGTCAGCAGATGGTCCCGACGTGCCATGTCCGAAATGCCCCCGAAGGATGCACGATCTGTATGGGACGGAGCGACGCTCTGTGACGGGAGGCCAACGCAATGACGACGAGAACGCCGGACGCCGAGCCCCTGCTGACTCCGGCCGAGGTGGCGACGATGTTTCGGGTTGATCCGAAGACTGTCACCCGGTGGGCCAAGGCTGGGAAGCTGACGTCTATCCGCACCCTTGGTGGCCACAGGCGCTACCGGGAGGCGGAGGTTCGGGCCCTGCTGAAGGGGGTCCCCAACATGGGCGGTGACCTCTAGGCGCATCGACCAGCTCGGTACACGGTGTCCTGTTCGCCACCTTTCGGGTGGCTTCCCGCTAGCCCGCGTGACAACGGGCGCGCTGTGTACCGAAGGGGTGGGTCTCCGGTACGGCACGTCGATCTGCCAGCGCCGACGATCCCGGCCGAATGGCCGGGCCGTCGGGCTATTCGGCGTGCTGTACCGGCGGTGTGCTCGCCCGTCCCACCGATTCATCAGACCTCGCCAGGGTTGTCCGGCCAGGTCGAGGCTGCCGCTACTGGCAGCCGGATCGGCGGGACCCTGAGGCGCCGGCAGGCGTCTCAGTGGCCTGCGAATCTTCAGGCGTTCGAGGGGTGCCCGGCCCGGCCGTGACCGGCCGCCGGGCACCCAGCTCACGTTCCTGTCCCGCTTCTGATCGACGCGGCTTGACCCACGCGACCCGTCGGGCTGTCTTTGGCCCGCAGCGGCGGGGCGCGTGCCGGTCAGATGTTCAGCACGGCACCACCTGGACGACGGGCGGCGCGCCTCAGGCGCGCCGCCCGATCTCGTCCGCGCCCGTTTCCGTCGGTTTCGCAGTGTTCGCCGTGTTCGCCGCGGAGCGGGCTGCTCGGCGCCGCTCGACGCGGCGCGACCAGCCAGGCGGGGCGTGCTCGCCGGGAGGTGACCAACCCGGGCAGCGGGGAATGCTGCTTCGGGGGTGAGCCGTGCCCAGGGAGCGGAGCTGGACGTTTGGGCCGATTCTCGATGTCCCGACGCCCGATCGCACCATCGCCGACCTGTTGGAGACGGTGCGGCTCCGGCTGCGGATGGATGTCGCCTGGCTGGCCCGCGCCGAGGAGGATCTCGTCGTCATCGAGGCGCTCGACGGCGACGGCGAGTCGTTCGGCGTCGTCCCCGGCGCGACCCTTCGCGGCGTAGCCAGCCACCACACGCTGGTGCTCGCGGGCGAATGCCCCGACATCATCCGTGACGTCCGCGCGCAGATGCCCGCCGGAACGCTGCCGTCAACCGGCGAACCGTGGGCCGGCGCGTACGCGGCGGTGCCCGTGTTCGAGCGCGACGGGTCGCCCTACGGCGTGCTCGCGGCGCTGTCCCACGCCCCGCGCCCCGACCTGCAGGAACGTGACGGGCGGTTCCTTCGCCTGGTCGCCGAGGTGATCACCGACTCCGTGTCGGACCTGCACCGGGTCTGGGAGCGGCGTACCGCGTTCTGGGATCGGGTCAGCGAGGTCATCGACGGCGGCGGCCCCACCATGGTCTTCCAGCCGATCGCGGATCTCGGCGCCGGTGGCCGGATCGTGGGCGTGGAGGCGCTGGCGCGCTTCCCGTCCAACGTGACCGAAGCCACCGAAGCCACTACCGCCGAGGAGGACGGCGCACGGGTCGACGCGGCGGGCGGCGAGGGCATCCAGTCAGCCCGGGCAGCGGCCGGCGAGGGCACCCAGGCAGGCGGTGAGGGCACCCGGACAGCTGGTGATCTGCCGGCGGCGGACGTGCCAGTGGCGGCCCGGGCGACCGTCACCGCGGTCCGGGACCGCGCGGGCGGCTGGCGCCAACCCGTCGAGGTCGGCGCCAGTGAGCCGGAGCGGTGGTTTGCCTGCGCGGCGGCGGTCGGGCTCGGTACCGAGCTGGAGCTCGCCGCCGTGCGTGCCGCGCTCGCCTACCTGCCGCACCTGCCGCCGGACGTGTTCATGTCGGTCAACGTCTCTCCGGGCACCATTGGACCGGAGCTGCTCGAGCTGATCCAGGACGTCGAGCCGAGCCGGCTGTTGCTGGAGATCACCGAGCACACCCGGATCGAGGACGATTCGGAGGTGTTCCGCACGCTCGCGGAGCTGCGCGCGCGTGGGGTACGGATCGGTGCGGACGACATCGGCTCTGGGTACGCGGGTCTTTCCCGGTTCCTGGCATTGCGGCCCGACCTGGTGAAGATGGACCACTACCTGACCCATGGGATCGACGCCGATCCGGCGCGCCGAGCCGTCGCCAACGCGCTCATCCAGATCGCGGACGAGATCGGCGCCAGCGTGCTCGCCGAGGGCATCGAGACCGAGGCCGAGCTGACCACCCTGCGCGCGACCCGGGTCCGGCTCGGCCAGGGAAACCACATCGCCCGGCCGGCGGCGTCGCCGTCGTTCAGACCGTTATCGGCTGGTAGTCGGCAACCCGGACCGTGCTCAGCGCGAGACCCTGCAATCCGAGGTGAATGCCGTCCAAGGCGATCCAGCCACCGTCCGTCTCGGTGAAGGCCGCCCAGGCGGGGCCGTGCTGGCGGACCCAGAACGGCAGCTCCACCCCGTCGACGGGGACCGAGACCGCCGTCCAGTCCTCCGCGTCCAGGTTGCCCGACAGCCAGCCGGCCAGCTCCAGCTGGTACCGCCACCATTCCTGCCGGTCCGGCGAGTCCGCCGGGAAGTCCGGGGCCACCGCGTGCAGCATGCTCTGCTGCGCCCAGCCGATCGCGTCGTCGGCCACCGTCGGGGTGTAGTGGACCTCTCCGACCTGGATCGCGGGCAGCCGGGGCACCGTCGTCACGATGACTCTCGGCCCCAGGTGCGTCGCGTCGCCGTGGCCAAGGCAAACCCGCCACACCTGCTCCGAGCGAGGCCGTCGGGTATCCCAGAGCTCCAGCCAGCGTGGCTCGAGAAGACCAGGGTGCAGACCGAAGACGGGGAAACCGGCGGATAGGGGCAGCAACAGTCCCGGCATCGCCACAGTGTGCAGCCTGGCGGCCCCTCGCCGGGCCTCTCCCCCGGTCACGTTCAGGCCAATCCGTCCATGGATGTCCGGCCCGTCCCCGGTGTATGCGTGCGCGAGGCACCGGCCACCGCCGACCGATGGCGCCCGCGCCGACGTCTCGGCCGGCCGCCCCCCCCGCTGGAGACGTCGGCCGGGGCGGCCGACGTCCCCAGCGCGTGATGAGCGGGGCGCGATGCGTGCCCTACTGGCCCCAGGCGAGGACGGCGGGGCCGACGCCGGCCGTGTTGCGGGCGGCGAGGGTGACGCGGAAGTACGGGTCGGCGGGGCCGGGCGCGGTCCGGGTGTAGCTGTGGCCGGTCACGCTGACCGTCTCCGAGGTGACACCGGCCGGGCCGGTCCGGTAGATCGTCAGCTCATAGGTCAGCGAGATCTGGTTCCCACCCACGCTGGCCGGCGTATCCCAGTTGATGATGAGGTGGCCGTGGCCGTCCGGGATGGCCAGCAGCCCGCGCGGCTCGCCGGGCGGCACGCAGCCACGGGCCTTCACCGGCGACGACGCCGACGAGGAGCCTCCCGGGCCGATCGCCTGCACGGTCACGCTGACCTCGGCGCATCCGTTGACCGAGACCTGGAAGATGCCCGGCTTGGTGAGCTCGCGTACCCCACCGGGGTTCGCCGTCACCCGGTACGACGTCACCGCGCCACCGTCGAACGGCGCGATGACCTTGACGGTCACTCCGGCGGGCACCGACTGCAGCCACAGCCCCGGGACCCCCGGCCGCGCCTTCGCGTCCACCGGCGCGCCCCCGGCCGCGGCCGGGCTGCTGGCCGCCGCCGGCGGCGGCTGTGCGGCGGTGGCCGCGGTGGACGGGGAGGGAGCACCGGCGGCGGGCGCGCCGCTCGCGCCCGGAGCGCCGGCGCCGGCGCCGGGCGCTACCGAGGACGCGGGTGACGCGTTCGCCGCGTCGGTCGTATCCACCGTCGCGGCACCATCGGTCGAACGCAGGGCGAGTGGCACCAACGTGGCCAGCAGCGCGACGACCGCGGCGACGATGATCGTGGTGACCCGCCGCCGGCGGGCACCGCGACGAGCGGCCCGCGCGCGGGCCCGCGCGCCGGGAGCCCGAGCCGGGGTGTCGGCTGTCTCCGCGGTGGCGACCGTCGCGTCGTCCATCTCCTCGGCGGCCGTCTCGGACGACGACGTCCCGTTGGACGTACCGGCGGCCAGGGCCCGCGGAGCCGGCCCGAACGTCCCGCGATCGGAAGCGGCCGTCGCGGGGGAGCGGGGAGTGGGGGACCAGGTCGCCAGCGCCGTCGAGGACTCCGGCACGGCCGGCAACGCCCGCGACGACGCCGCGAGCTCGCCGGCCGGGCTCGTTGATCCGGCGGCGATCCCGGGATCGGCCAGGGAGGCGTCCGGCCTGAGGGCCAGGGCGGTTTCGGCGGCCTCGTCCGCCGCGCTCGTCGTCGGGTCGAGATCGACCTCGCCGTCCCAGAGCGCGTGCAGCTCGGCGATCCTGATGGGCTGGAGCGTCGCTTCGGGCCTCCCGCCCGTCTCCTGTATCCAGCCCGGCCCCACGTCGATCACGCCGTCGACGTCGATCTCCGTCGCGGCGGCGCGGGCGGCGAGGACGTCGGGGGGCAGCAGCTCGGTGATGGCCGCCACCGGGTCGAACCGCGGCGCGAGCACCAGCTCGGTCCCCATGGCCGCGGGGGTCTCGAGGCCCGGGGCGGCCTGCGCCGACGGGGCCTCGGCCTCCTCGTCGTCCGGCGTCCCCGCATCGTCCCGGGACGAGTCGTACGAGAGCGAGTAGTCCAGCGGTGCGTCGTCCTTCGGCGCCTCGTTCTCGGCCTCGACCGCCGCCGGCGCGGCGACGGGGTCGGCGACCTGCGCGACGGTGATCTGTGCCGCGGCGACCTCGGCGACGGTGATCTCGGTGATTCCCGGGACGTCGTCGATGTCCTCGATGACGATGTCGACGTCCGCGAGCGGCTCGGTGCTGACGAAGGCGTCCGGCCTTGGCGGGACCGCCGGCACCACATCCACCAGCTCGTCCGCGGCCGGCTCGTCCGTCACCGGCTCGTCCGCGGCCGCTGGCGCCGCCGGGGTCGGCTCCACCGCGTCGCTGGAGGCGGAAAGAACCCTCGCGAGGTGAGTGGACCTCGGCGCGGGGATGTCGAGGACCGCCGAGGCGACCAGGTCGTCCATGTCCGGTTCGTCGGCGGCCGGTGACGGGTCAGGGAAGGCCCCGACGAGGTCGCCGATTCCCAGCGGGTCCGTCGGCGAGATGTCCAGCGGGTCGCCGATGTCCAGGCCGGTGGCGGTGGGCCGCGGGTCGAGGACGGGGTACTGGGCCGCCGCCGGCGTGGGAATGCCGAGGTCGAGGACTGGTTCCGCGGCGATGCCGAGAACCGGCCCGTCCGCGGGCGCATCGTCGGAGATACCGTCGACGACCACCTCCGAGACCACCTCCGAAGGAGGCGCGTCCACGGCGGGCACGGCGTGGAATGGGACGTCGAGTGGTTCGCGGGGATCGACGTCCGCGAGCTCCACGACGAACCCGCCCGAGGCGTCTTCGCCGGCCCGGGGGCGAGCATCGCCGTCCGCGACGTCAGCCAGCTCGTGACCGGCGCGCGCACCGGCCGGAGCGTCGAGATCGTCCGAGGCCGGGGCAGAATCGATCATGCCGGCCTCGGCCTCGGCCTCGGACGCGGCGGCGGCGAGGCCGGTGGCCGGCGCGGACACGAGATCCGTTGGCTGGTCCGTTGGCTGGCCCACCTGCTGGCCTGCTGGCTGGTTCGCGGCCGTGCCCTCGCCGAGCGCGGTGGCATCACCATCGTCGACGTCGCTGTCGTCGACGCCGGAGATGGCTCCGACCCGCTCATCCCGTTCGGCCCGCTCATCCCGTTCGGCCGGCGGGAGCGGCGACGCGTCCCAGGCCGACTCCACGGAGATCGGTTCGGTCTCGGTCGGCGTGCCGGGACCCGATGCCGCGGTGGCCGTCTCGACCGCCCCGGCGATCGGCCCTCGGGTGGCCAGGTCCTGGTCCAGATCCTGGTTCTGGTCGGTTGGCGGGGCGGTCGCCACCGGCAACGCGAGCGGTGTCGGAACCAGCGGTGGCAAGGGGAGCGGCGGCAGGGGGAGCGGCGGCAGCGGTGAGGCGAGAGGCGGCGGCACCGGCCGGGCAAGCGCTGGCGGCGGCGTCATCGCCGCGGGCAGCGCTCGCCCAGGCCGCGCCGCGGGCGCCGGCGAGGACGCGGGCGGCCTGGCCGGGCCGATGGCCGTGCGCCGCGGGACGGTCTGGGGGGCGGGCGAGCGGTGCTCCGCCGACTTCTCACCCATCAACGTGAGGAGGAGGTCGGCGGCGGAGGGACGGTCCTGAGGGTCCTTGCTGAACGCCTTGCGCACCAGCGGGACGAGGTCGCGAGGCAGCGAGCTCAGGTCCGGGCTGTCCCGCCCCACCCGCCGCAGCAGCTCCTCCGGTGGGGCCTCGCCGAACGGTGGTGTCCCGCTCGCGGCGAAGGTCATCACCGCCGCCCAGGCGAACACGTCCGCCGCGGGCCCGACCTCCTCGCCCTGGGCCTGCTCCGGCGCCATGTAGCCGGGGGTACCGATCTGAGCCGCGTCGTGGGCATGCCCGCGCCCCCGGCCCCGGCCGCGCCCCCGCCCGCCACCACGTCCGTTGTGGTTGACCGCCGGGCCGGCGAAGCCGTTGGCGATACCGAAGTCGATGACCCGCGGCCCGGACGGTCCGAGCAGGACGTTGCCCGGCTTGAGGTCGTGGTGGGCGATCCCGGCGGCGTGGATGGCGGTCAGCGCGGCGGCCATGCCGACAGCCAGGCGGGCGAGGTCGTCGGCGCCCAGCGGACCGCCGGCCGTCACGGCGGCGCGCAGCGTCGGCCCGGGGACGAACTCGGTGACCAGGTAGGGCAACGCGGCGTCCGGGTCGGCGTCGAGTACCTCGGCGGTGTAGAACTCCGAGACCTGGCGGGCATGCGCGGTCTCGGCGCGGAACCGCTCGCGGAACTCGGGGTCCCGGGCGTACTCCGACTGGATGACCTTTACCGCTACTCGCCGGCCGTCAAGGGCCTCGCCCAGATAGACGGTTCCCATGCCGCCCTCACCGAGTAGGCGAAGGATTCGGTAGGAGCCGACGAAGACGGGGTCGCGGGGGCGTAGCGGCGCTCCCGGCTCCGGTTCGACGACCGTGACGGTTCCGCCCTCGTCCGGCATGGTGCCTCGAGCGGCGGGCCGCGAGGAGGCAAACCGGGTCAGCAGCCCCACGAGGCCATCCGACGATCAGCCAGCGACACCCGGCCGCGGGCGGGGTCGACGCGGTCGGCAAGGTCGCCGATGTCTCGATCCCGGCGTCGCATAGGTTCCTCCCCAACAAGGCGCGGAACCGGCGGTCGCACTCGACCGCGCCGCCGGTCCACCCCGCAGGTCGGAGTGGACGTGGCACGCCTCGAATGACCCGATTTTGCAGCAGAGCGGCGCGGACCCGGACAGCCCGCCCCGCTATCGTGGCAGCACCATCCGGCAATGCCGGCAATGTTGTGGCGGTGGAGTTCCGTTCTCCTGGTCTGGGTGTGTCGGCGATGTGCGTCGAGTGAGATATCGGTGGCAGGTGGGAACCCAGGTATCCGAATCCCCCACGCGCAGGGAAGAACATCGACCGCCGTGGTGCTCCCCGCTGATCTCTCCGGTTTGTCGGGATCAATCGGGATCAAAGTGGCTGCGGCGGCATCGTTCCGCCGGTGCCCTGTCCTGTCCGCCCTGCCGCCCTGCCGCTGTGCCCTGCCTTGGCGCGAGCGTGCGGGCAGTGCGTCGTGCCGCGCGGGTTGCCGGTCCAAGACCGGGTATAGCCGCAAAGCGATCGCCAGGGCGCGGTCACCGGACTGAAGGAGTGTTTCGATGACCATGGTCGACAAGATGAAGAACACGCTGCAGCGCTTCACGGGACGCAGCAAGCGGACCGCAGGCCGCGTCAGCGGCGACCCCGGGCTGGAGGCTCGCGGCGCCGCGGAGAAGGCCGGCGGGGACGTCAGGCAGGCCGGCGAGCACCTCAAGGACGCCACGCGCTGACCCTGGCGGCACCCTTCGCGAAGGTCCACCTACCCCGGTTTCTCAGCAGCCCGCTGGCCACCGCGACGGCCAGCGGGCTGCTCCCGTGGGATGGCGGCCAGGAGTCGTGAGATGGCGGCCCGGAGGAACAGGTGGTCACCGCTCCATGAGGGCCGCACGCCCGGTGCGCAGGCGCATGGCGTCCAGCCGCGCTGCCTGCCCGATCGCCCGCTGTTCCAGCTGGTCGAACCGCGGCGGGTCCAGCCCCAGGCCCGGGTCCTCCTCGGCCAAGGCGCGCAACGTCGCCCAGACGAGCCGCTTGCCCTCCACCCCCAGTTGCAACGTCTCCAACTCGATCATGGTGCTCAGCGGGGAGCGGGTCAACAGGCGGCCGTTCAACTTCAGCCGACCCACCAGCTCGGCGAGCAGACCAGCGGTGATCTTGTAGCGTCGGCGCGGCGCCCCAAACTGCTCCATCAGTGCGATGAGCACCGACCGGTCCTCGTCGATCTCCTCGGCGATGGACCACAGCTCGGCGCCGATCGGTAGCTGCTGGTGGGGTGTGCCGGCCAGCCGGCGCGCGAGACGCAGCCCCGCGGTAGAGCCCGCCAGGTGGTCGTTCAGGTAGATCCCCAGCAGGTGTTCGCCAGCCAGCTTGTGAGAGCTCGTCGTGGTCTTGCCATCGGCGGTGGTGGACTGCGCCATTGCGCTCCCCTTGTCACTGCTAGACGCCCTCTTGTCACCGCTGGACGCCTTCGCCGCATTTCAGATGGTCTTGTGGTCTCGCGCTGTCGGCGTCGCGCCGGCGTGGGGAGGTCCTACCCGCCGAGCTCGCTGGATACCGCGTATGGCGTGACGGCTGATCTCCGGCAGCCGTTCCAGCGTCCTGCCGACCACATCATCAGCGACGATCTACCCGCATGCCGTGCCGGAGGAAAAGCGGACCACGCTGCGGAATCTCGACGACGAACTCCGCTGAGGGCGTTGTCGTCAAATGATGAAAACCCCCTCGGTCGAGCGAGGCTCGACACCGGGGGTTCCAGGAGTCGTCCCGCGGGGCAGACGTCGCGGCCTGCGGGAAGCCGGCCCGGAGGGCCAGCGAACAGGGGATCCAGCTCGTGGGCAGGGGCGGGGTCGAACTGCCGACCTTCAGCTTTTCAGTGCCACGGTGGTGCGTCCGCGGGCATCCGGGCGCGCCTGGCCTCCAGGCCAGGTGGGACCGCGTCGTGGTCTCGACCACTTTGAACGACCATGAACACGACCCGGCGCTTCGGTAAGGCGGCGAAGCCTTCTGGCCGGTCTTCCGTGGACGACCTCGACGGTGGTCTTCAGGATGGTCGCGGCGAAGTCGACGAGGCGGCCGGTGAGGCTGCCGTCGGTGGACAAGGTGCCGGCAGGCTCGCCCGGACGAGCCGCTGACTCCGGGCCTGGCCGCCTCGCGGGCCTGAGAGGGCCAGGCGAACAGCCTGTGGGACCGCGCTTTCTCGCTCGGGACGTGCTGGCCGGGTCGCTCGGCGCGGGATCGGCCGGTGGCCGGGGCGCGCCGGTCCGGCGGCGTTCCCGGACGCCCGCACCTTCTCCTCCTCCGGCACGCGGCGCACCCCGAAACTGGCCCAGCACTCGTCACCGTCCAGGCGCGCCGCGACGGCGACCGGAGCCGACGATCCGCGAGTGATCGACGCCCCGCGGGCGGCGGGTGTCGGTGCTCTCTCCATCCCCGCCACCGCCAGGCATCGGCCTGGCGTGGTTCAACGGATGGGCGAGCACACCCTCATCGACCCGCCCGCCGTCCTGTATGCTTCTGCTCGAAGCGGTGAACGGCGCTCCTCGGGCAGGCCGCGACACAAGATCCAAGGATCGAAGATCCAAAATTGAAGATCGCAGCTTGGTCCCGTGGTGAAGTCTGGAGTTCACGCCGCCCTGTCAAGGCGGAGGTCGCGGGTTCGAATCCCGTCGGGACCGCGCACAACGTCCGTAGTGGTCGAGCAATCGACCGCTAGGGCGTTTCGTCTGGGGCAGGTAGCTCAGTCGGTACGAGCGTCCGCCTGAAAAGCGGAAGGTCGGCGGTTCGACCCCGCCCCTGCCCACCGTCATATGCAGGCAAGACAGAAGCCACCGGCGGCGCCGGTGGCTTCCTTGGTCTCAGCCCTAGTCTCAGTTGGCCTCCCTGCTACCCCGTTGGGGCCAAGGCATTGGCCGCGCCGCCGGCCAGATCGGCGGCGGCGGTGCTAGTGCCGTGACCGGCAACGGTTGGCCTCGTTGGGTAGATCCTGCCGAAGGCGGAACGCACTGCTGCGGGTCATCCCGTGATCCTCTCAAGTGGCCGTGTCAGCGGCGGTCGGTCTGTCGCCACGCGTAAAGATCGCGCAGAGCACCGATTTGAGCACCGTGATGACCTACCTCGTTGAACACGCCCGCGATGAAATGCGTGGCCGGGTGGGTGGGACCCGGCGGGCCGGCAACGCACACGCCGCCTCTTGGCGGCTCCGTGGCATACGTGTACCCAGCGGTCGTCACTTCGAGCTGGTCGTCATCGGCCCGCTCGATCGCCTCGCGGAGTCTCTGCCAGCCGTCATGCAACGCAGTGACGGCCTCGGCAGCACTAATGAAGATCGGATGATGGGACAGGTACGAGGACGTCCACCCGCTGGCCATGGTGCGGGTCCCGCCCAAGAAATCGATGCCGCACAGACGGCCAGGCACGGATCCCATGTGCCAGTAAAGCCAGGCGATAGTGGTCATCGGGACCGGGGCTGGCTCCGGGATCTCGAAGTCGGCCACCCATTCGCCGGCTCCGAACGGGGTCGATGTCGAGCACTCGCCTTGCCGGCGAATACTCCAGGTCGTCGTGAATGGCTCCCAGAAGAACTCATCATCGGTCAGGTCTTCCCAGGCGCGGGCAAGGGTGAAGTGCTCGATTGGGTACATCACCTCTAGCAGCGCGCCAGCTCGTTTCCCGATCATGAACCGCATCGTACGCAGTCGCTCTGCCCATGCCTGAGTGCCGCGGCACGACGACGGATCAGGCTTCGGCCGAGAGCCGTATCGGTCGCGGTGGCATAGGGCAAACGTTGCCGGTCTCGGTACTGGCTACCGCACAAGCAGCTATCGCTAGCGGAAGGTCGGCCGTTCAACTCCGCCCCTCCCCACCCATCTGAAGAGGCAGGACAGAGGCCACCGGCGGCGCCGGTGGCCTCACCCCTTGCTACCCCGTCGGGCCAGGACTTCGGCCGCGCCGTCGTCGCCCTCATCGTCCGTGCTCGACGTCTGCCAGAGCAGGCCGCCCACGAGATCGGCGATGCCGGTCAGAACCAATCCTCGGACTACCGGTCATTGCCCGGCTCCGGCTGCGCCGCGGCCTGTCCTGGAACGCCGCGAGGATAGGTCCATTGAAAACGGCGGCACCGGCTCGAAACGTACACGTTCAACGGCACACCGTCGTTCTGATCAGAGGCCAGCGCATACGCCGGGATCGGCGCGCGACGTTTGCTGGTTAGATACGCACATGCGAGTCGGCATCCACCTCCCGCAGTACGGCAGCGTCGCGGGGCCCGCGGCGATCACCCGAGCGGCTCGACATGCCGAGGATCTCGGCTTCGCCGATGTCTGGGTGAGCGACCACACCGTTCATCCGGCGACGCAGAGCTACCCGTCGCCCTACCTCTACGACCCGCTGCTGACGCTGACGTGGGCGGCGGCGTGCACCGAGCGGGTGAGGCTGGGTACCAGCGTCCTGATCGTCCCGACCCACAATCCACTCGCCCTGGCCAACTCCCTGGCCAGCCTCGACGCCCTGGCCGCCGGCCGCCTGGTCATCGGCGCCGGGGTCGGCTGGTCGCAGGCTGAGTACGCCGCCCTCGGCTACGACTTCGCGAACCGGGGGCGACGGTTGGACGAGGCTCTCGACCTGTTCCGGGCCGCCTGGCGCGATGATCCGGTGTCGTTCCACGGCGAGTTCACATCCTTCGACGACATGCGGCTGCTGCCCAAACCGGTGGGCCCCATGCCCATCTGGGTCGGCGGAGGCAGCGAGGCCGCCTTTCGGCGGGCGGTCAAGCGGGGCGATGGCTATCAGGCTGTCGGCATCAAGCCACCGCGGGCCGCCGAGGTCGTCGCTCGCATCCGGGCCGACCGGCCCGAGGACACGTTCACCATCTCGACCCGCACCGGCTGGGATCCTCAGGGCATGGATCCCGGCCTGATCAGGGAGGAGCGGGCGGCGTTCTCCGAGGCCGGCGTCCAACACGTGGTGGCGGCGCCGTGGCGGCGGGAGCTCGATGCCTGGCTGCGCTCGATGGACCTGCTCGCCGACCTGGTGCTGGTCGACTGACGCCAGGTTCCGGAGTTCCGCACTCCGGGCGCCTGGTGCGGCGCCCGGAGGCGGTTCGGTGCTGGCCGGCCGGGAGGCAGAGGGCCAGGGAGATCGGCGGGTCAGGCGACGCCGAAGAGGTGCTCCAGGGCCAGTTGGTCTAGGTGCTCGATGTTGACGGCGCGGGCACCGGCCGCCTCGGCGTCGAAGTCCTCGTAGGCGGCGCGGTCGGCGAGGAAGTCCGTGAGGGTCTCGCCGGCGGCGAGGGTCGGGTCGGAGAGGGCGCCGACGCCGGCCGCCTCCATGGCCTCGATCACCCGCGGGTCCTGGCGGAACGCCGTCGCCTTCTCCTTGAGGATCAGGTAGGTCCGCATGCAGGCCGCGGCCGAGACCCAGACCCCGTCGACGTTCTCGGCGCGCGGCGGCTTGAAGTCGAAGTGCCGCGGGCCGTCGTAGTCCGACCGTTCCAGCAGGTCGACGAGGAAGAACGCGCTCTTCACGTCGGCGGCGCCGAAGCGCAGGTCCTGGTCGTACTTGAGGCCGTGCTGACCGTTGAGGTCGATGTGGAACAGCTTGCCGGCCCACAGCGCCTGCGCGTAGCCGTGCACCACGTTGAGCCCGGCCATGGTCTCGTGGCCGACCTCCGGGTTCAGGCCGACCATGTCCGGATACTCGAGCTGGTTGATGAACGCCAGCGCGTGTCCGATCGTCGGCAGGATGATGTCGCCGCGTGGCTCGTTCGGCTTCGGCTCCAGCGCGAACCGGATGTCGTAGCCGCGCTCCCGGACGTACGCGCACAGCGTGTCGACGGCCTCCTTGAGACGGTCGAGCGCCGCGCGCGGGTCCTTGGCCGCGTCGCTTTCGGCGCCCTCCCGGCCACCCCAGGCGACATATGTCTTCGCGCCGAACTCGGCGGCGAGATCGATGTTGCGCATTGTCTTGCGCAGTGCGAATCGACGCACGCTCCGGTCGTTGGCGGTGAACGCGCCTTCCTTGAACACCGGGTGAAAGAACAGGTTCGTGGTCATCATCGGGACGACCAGGCCGGTCTCGTCCAGCGCGGCGCGGAACCGCTTGATGTGCCGGTCCCGATCGGCCTCGTCCGCCCCGAACGGGATCAGGTCGTCGTCGTGGAAGGTCACGCCGTAGGCGCCCAGCTCGGCGAGGCGGTGGACGGTGTCCACCGGGTCCAGCGGCGGCCGGGTCGCCTCGCCGAAGGGGTCGCGGCCCTGCCAGCCGACGGTCCACAGGCCGAAGCTGAACCGGTCGGCCCGGGTCGGAGTCAGATCGCTGGCCATGGCGTCACCTCGAAGCTAGTTTGGTGGTGGCTACAACAAATAGGCCAGGTGGAGCCGCCATGCAACCCCTTGTCTCTGTTGGTGAACATCCAGTAGCAATGAGAAACAATCGCGAAACGGGTATAATCGCGGCACTTTGGGGGTCTTCTGTCTCACGGTCCGGGTCCGCTTGCACGCGATTCCCATCGGTAGCCCAACCCGGGTCGCGCACCGCTCGGCCGACGACGGTCGGTGACCGGGACGCCGGTGGCTGGGACGCCGGTGGCTGCCCATGACGCTGGTCGCCGGCGTCGATTCCTCGACCCAGTCGACGAAGATCGTCGTGTGCGACGCGGCCGACGGCACGATCGTCCGATCGGCCGCGGCTTCCCATCCGGAGGGCACGGAGGTCGACCCCGAGGCCTGGTGGTCCGCGCTGCGCGCAGCCGCCGGAGGCGGACTGCTCGACGGGGTGGCGGCGCTGTCGGTCGCCGGCCAGCAGCACGGCATGGTCGCGCTCGACGACGCGGGCCGCACGGTGCGCCCGGCGCTGCTGTGGAACGACGTGCGCTCCGCCGACGACGCCGACGACCTGGTCGCCGAGCTTGGTGCCGAGAAGTGGGCGACGACCACCGGCAGCGTGCCGACGGCGAGTTTCACCGTCACCAAGCTGCGCTGGCTGGCCCGTCATGAGCCGGCGAACGCGGCCAGGACCAGCTCGGTCCTGCTCCCGCACGACTGGCTGACCTGGCGTCTCGCCGGCGGCGGGAGCGGGGGGCCGGGCGGCGGGAGTGACGGCCCGGAGCCCGCCGTGGCGGACGCGCCCAGAACCACCGACCGCGGCGACGTCTCCGGCACCGGCTACTGGTCGCCGTCGACCGGCGGCTACCTCCCGGAGCTGGTCGACCGTGCCCTCGGGCACTCGTTGGAGCTCCCCAGGGTCGCCGGCCCCCGCGAGGTCGTCGCCGAGGCCGTTCGGGTCGCCACCCCCGGGACGCTGCTCGCCCCGGGCACCGGCGACAACATGGCCGCCGCCCTCGGCATCTGCCCACTGCCCGGCGATGTGATCGTCTCCGTCGGCACCAGCGGCACGATCTTCGCGACCTCCGAGACGTCCACGCACGACCGGGGCGGGCTGGTCGCCGGCTTCGCCGACGCGACCGGGCACTTCCTGCCGCTGGTCTGCACGCTCAACGCCGCGCGGGTGCTCACCACCGTCGCCGACCTTCTCGGCGTGAGCCCCGAGGGGTTCGACGCGCTGGCGCTGGCCGCCCGGCCCGGGGCCGGCGGGCTCGCCCTGCTGCCGTTCCTCGACGGCGAGCGCACGCCGAACCTCCCCCGCTCCCGCGGGCTGCTCGCCGGGATCTCCCGGGGAAACCTCTCCCGGGAGAACCTCGCCAGGTCGGCCGTGGAAGGGGTGCTGTGCGGCCTGGCCGTCGGTGTCGACGCGCTGCGTCAGCACGGTGTGCTGGTGCGCCGGGCGGTGCTGGTCGGCGGCGGGTCCCGGTCGCGTGCCGTGCGGCAGATCGCGCCGGCGGTGCTGGGGCTCCCCGTCGCGCTGCCCGATCCCGGCACCGAGTGGGTCGCCAGGGGCGCGGCCAGGCAGGCGGCCTGGGCGCTGTCGGGTTCCGCGCAGCCGCCCGACTGGGCGGTCGCCGCGGACCTGGTCGCCGCCGAGCCGGACCCGCTGACCAGGTCCACCTTCGCCGACGTCCTGGACGGAGTCCTGCCCCTGCTGCGCCGGGAGCACCCCGTGAACTGACGCCGACGGGCGACGTCGGCCGGCGGCGGCGGCCGTCGTCAGCCGCCCGTGATGGCCAGGCTCGTGGCGACGCCGAGGGGGTCGTCGAGGAGGCGGGCGAAGGCGAGCTCGGCCGCGCCGAACAGCGCGGAGTCGCCACCGAGCGCGGACGGGACCAGCGCGACGTGCTCGCGGGACACGGCCAGGCCGCCGGCGCCCATCCGGCTGACGATGTCGTGCTCCATGACCGCGAGCAGGTCGCGCAGCTCGCCGCCGAAGATCACCAGCTCGGGGTTGAACAGGTTGACGAGGTTGCCGACGCCGACGGCGAGCCAGCGGCTGACCTCGTCGAGCGCCCAGCGAGCGCGTGGGCTGCCGGCCTGCGCGCTGGCGACGATGTCCTGGACGGTGGTGCCGTCGCCCGGTTCGTGCCCAGCGGCGCGCAGGAGGGCGTCCGTGCCGACCTCGGTCTCCCAGCAGCCACGCGCGCCGCAGCGGCAGCGTTGGCCGGCCGGGTTGACGACCATGTGCCCGGCCTCGCCGGCGTAGCCACCGTGGCCGCGCAGCGGCCGGCCGCCACAGATGATCCCCGCGCCCACGCCGACGTTGCCGGACAGGTAGACGATGTCGTCGTGGCCACGGGCGACGCCCCTGGCCTGCTCGGCCAGAGCACCGAGATCGGCGTCGTTGGCGACGAGGACACCCGCCTCGTCGAGCATGCCGTCGGGCAGCACCTCGGCGAGCGCGACGCCGAGCGCCTCACCGAACGGTTGCTCCTCCCAGCCGAGGTTGGGCGCGAACCGGACGAATCCGTCCGAATCGCGCACCACCGCCGGGGTGGCGATCCCGACCCCCACACAGCGGGCCTGTGGGCCGAGCGCGTCCGCCAGCCGGCGCGCGGTGGCCGCCGTCAGCTTCACGACCTCGTCGAAGTCCCGGCAGTCCGGCAGCAGCGGAACGACGTCCCTGGAGAGCACGGTGCCCCCGAGGCCGACCCTGGCACCGACGATCCGGTCCACCCTCAGGTCGAACGCGAGCACCTGGTAGCGCTCGGTTTCCGGCACGACGACGAACGAGGGGCGGCCCGCGCCCGAACGCACCTCGGGTGACTCCTCACGGACGAGCCCGGCGGTGCTCGCGAGATCCGCGGCCAGCGCGCCGATCGTGCTGCGGTTGAGCCCGGTGTGCGCGGTCAGGGTGGCGCGCTGGGTCGGTCCGGCCAGATGGACGTAGCGCAGCAGCAGGCTGAGGTTGTGGCGGCGTAGCTCCTCCTGCTTGATCCCCGAGATGTTTGGGTGTGGCCGCGGAAAGCGCATCACAGACCCAGTCTGGCGGAGCGGATGGATGCCCTTAAGTGGCTGCATGTGTGCACAGGGTCACCATTTCCGGTTGATGGCGACTTTCGCTTGCGTGAGGCTGATCACACGAATATGTTCCGCCGCACAACTTAGCATCCGCATCCTGGGCAGTTTCGCCCAAGGAAGGGGCCTACGCAGATGCGCACGAAGCTCTTAAGAGTCGCGACAGCGGGAGCCTGTCTCGCGCTCGGCATCGCTGCCTGTGGCAGTAGCGGCGATGACAACGGCGGCGGCTCGTCCGCCGGCGCCTCGGGCGGCGCGGTCAAGGGCAAGATCGGAGTGATCCTGCCCGACACGAAGTCGTCCGATCGCTGGGCGACGGCCGACGAGCCGCTGCTGAAGGCCGCGTTCCAGAAGGCCGGCATCGAGTACGACATCCAGAACGCTCAGGGTGACGCGACGCAGATGCAGACCATCGCCGACCAGATGATCACCAACGGTGTCACCGTGCTGATGATCACCAACCTCGACTCCGGCTCCGGCAAGGCGATCGAGGACAAGGCGAAGGGGCAGGGCGTCGCGACGATCGACTACGACCGGCTGACGCTGGGTGGCTCCGCTCAGTACTACGTCAGCTTCGACAACGTCGCGGTCGGCAAGCTGCAGGGCGAGGGCCTGGTCAAGTGCCTGACCGACGCCAAAGCGCAGAAGCCGATCATCGCTGAGCTGAACGGCTCGCCGACCGACAACAACGCCACGCTGTTCAAGCAGGGCTACGACTCGGTCCTCAAGCCGAAGTACGACGACGGCTCGTTCGTCAAGGGCCCGGACCAGTCCGTGCCCAAGTGGGACAACCAGCAGGCCGGCACGATCTTCGAGCAGATGCTGACCCAGCAGCCGAACATCGGTGGCGTGCTCGCCGCCAACGACGGCCTGGGCCAGGCGGCGCTCGCGATCCTCGCCAAGAACGGCCTCAACGGGAAGGTCCCGGTCACCGGCCAGGACGCCACCACTCCCGCGCTGCAGAACATCCTCGCCGGCGACCAGTGCATGTCCGTGTACAAGGCCGTCAAGAAGGAGGCGGACGCGGCCGCCGCGCTCGCCATCAGCCTGGCGAAGGGCGAGAAGGGCGACGCCCCGCAGACGATCCACGACCCTGAGGGGAACCGGGACGTCCCGTCCGTGCTGCTGCAGCCGGTGGCGATCTACAAGGACAACGTCAAGGACGTCCTCGCCGACGGTTACGTGACCAAGGCCCAGCTCTGCACCGGCAAGTTCGCGGCGCTCTGCACCACCGCCGGCATCTCCTAGCTGGCCAAAGGGCGCGCGATAATGATCTTTCGTCGCGGGCCCGGCGGCCGTTGTTAGGGGATTAGAGGCCAAAGGAGGCGCGAAAATGTTCTTCTTCGCGCCTCCGGCGGTCCCTCGCTCGGGGTACTGATCGCGATGGCCTGAGTCAGTTCTCGCCGGTCCGCCCGTAGGGGCTGGCCTACCCGGACCCGGAGATCCGGTGCCCGGGCGGGCCGCGGGTGGGCCGGTGAGAACGCTTCCGGTGCGGGGCGACGTCCGTGGGCGGCAACAGGCAACAGGGGTTGCGGCCCACGGACGTCGACCGTCTCCGGCCTGGCCGCGGCGCTGTCCAGCGAGGGCAGAGCCGCCCATACTGCTATCGATTTGTAATTCAGGACACATCCACCCACCCGCCACCATCCGCTTCGTTCGGGCGCCACCTCGGCCGCCGATCCGCGCATGGCGAGGAGTGATCATGATCGACCATCCACCGCCGGGGACGCCCGTCCTCGAACTGCGCGGCGTCCACAAGAGCTTCGGCCCGGTAGAGGTACTGAACGGCATCGACTTCGCGGCCAACGCCGGAGAGGTCACCGCGCTGGTCGGTGACAACGGCGCGGGCAAGTCGACGCTGGTCAAGTGCATCGGCGGGATCTACTCGATGGACTCCGGCGCCTACCTGTTCAAGGGCCAGCCGGTCTCGGTCCATCTGCCGAAGGACGCGGCCGCGCTCGGTATCGAGATCGTCTACCAGGACCTGGCGCTCGCGGACAACCTGGACATCGTCCAGAACATGTTCCTCGGACGGGAGAAGCGCGGCCGCTTTGGCGCTCTTGACGAGGCGTCGATGGAGAAGGATGCGGCGAAGACGCTGGCCGGGCTCTCGGTCCGGACGGTGAAGTCGCTGCGGCAGCGGGTGGCGAGCTTGTCCGGTGGCCAGCGCCAGACGGTCGCCATCGCCAAGGCGGTGCTGTGGAACAGCACGGTCGTGATCCTGGACGAGCCGACCGCCGCCCTCGGCGTCGCGCAGACCGAGCAGGTGCTTCAGCTGGTCCGCACACTCGCCGACCAGGGCCTCGCCGTCGTCCTGATCTCGCACAACATGCGTGACGTCATTCAGGTGTCGGACCGGATCTGCGCTCTCTACCTTGGCCGGGTCGCCGCCGACGTCCGCACGGCCGACGTCACCGTCTCGGATGTCATCCAAATGATCACGACCGGCGCGCCGCCGGACAAGAAGACGCCCGCGAACGGCGCCGAGGGCGGAGCGCAGGGCGATGCCGTCGCGGCGTCCGGCGTGGTGGCGGCGTCCAGCGGAGGTTCGGCATGAGTGCCACGGACGTCGCTCCCAACCTGAGCAAGGAGCCCGCGGCGTCGGGCACGCCGGCGCCTGCCGGCACCGAGAGCACCGTGCAGGTGGAGAGCCCGGGGCTGGTCGACTACGGCCGCGAGTACATCGGCAAGGTGCGCGGCGGTGACATGGGGGCGCTGCCCGCCATCCTGGGCCTGCTCGTGCTGTGCGTCGCGTTCGCGATCCTGCGCTCGCGGTTCGTGTCAGCCATCAACTTCGCCAACCTGTTCACGCAGGGCGCGGCCGTCACCGTGATCGCGATAGGCCTGGTCTTCGTCCTGCTACTGGGCGAGATCGACCTGTCCGCAGGCTTCGCCTCCGGCGTGTGCGCCGCCGTCATGGCCACGCTGACCGCCGAGCACGGCCAGCCGTGGTGGGTCTCGATCCTCGCGGGACTCGCGACCGGCGTCGCGATCGGACTGGTGCTCGGGTTCCTGGTCGCGAGAGTCGGTATCCCGTCGTTCGTGGTCACCCTGGCGGCGTTCCTCGCCTTCCAGGGCACCGTCCTGCTGATCATCGGCAACGGCGGGAACATCTCGATCAGAGACAAGACGATCGTCGCGATCTCCAACAAGAACCTGCCGACCTATGGCGGCTGGATCCTGTTCGCGGTGGTGGTCCTCGGGTTTGGCGCGAGCCAGCTGATGCGCAGCGCCACCCGCCGCCGCGGGGGCCTGCAGGCCGACCCGCTCTTGGTCATCGCCGTCCGCACCGGCGCGTTGGCGGTGCTCACGGGCCTGGCGGTCTACGCGCTCAACCTGGAGCGCTCGCGCACCGCGATCGTCTCGCTGAAGGGCGTGCCGATCGTCATCCCGATCATCCTGGTGCTGGTCGTCGTCGGGACATACGTCCTGAACAGGACGTCCTACGGGCGGCACATCTACGCCGTCGGCGGCAACGCGGAGGCCGCCCGGCGCGCCGGCATCAACGTCGTGCGCATCAGGATCTCCTGCTTCGTCATCTGTTCGGCGATGGCGGCAGTCGGCGGCATCATCGCCGCGTCCCGGGCGACCTCGGTCGACCCGAACGCGGGTGGCAGCAACACGCTGCTCTACGCGGTCGGCGCCGCGGTCATCGGTGGTACCAGCCTCTTCGGTGGCAAGGGCCGGATCATCGACGCCGTCCTCGGCGGCGCCGTGGTCGCGGTCATCGACAACGGCATGGGTCTCATGGGCTACAGCGCCGGCACCAAGTTCATCGTCACCGGCTGCGTGCTCGCCCTCGCCGCCAGCGTCGACGCCCTGAGCCGCAAACGCGCCGCCTCCACCGGCCGCATCTAGCGCCATCACCTGACCCATCGCCGTGGACCCCGGCCGCGCGAGGCTTCGTCCCACTCGCGGTCGGGGTCCACGGCGTCTGGACTCAGTCAGGCAGGCGTCGGCCGGTCTTCGTGGAGAAGACATGGAAGGCGTCGTGACGAATGCGGAGCCGGACCTGCGCGCCTCGTCGCGGGACCCCCTTCGGGGCGAGCCGGGCGACGACGGTGACGGTGGATGGCGCATCGATCCGCCCGCCCGCGCCGGGGGCGACGGCGGTGCCGTAGAGATAGGCGTCGGCGCCGAGCTCCTCGACCAGGTCGACGGTGACGGCGAAGCCCTCGCCATCGCCGCGGAGCTCGAGGGCTTCGGGGCGGAATCCGACGGTGACAGCGGTGGCGCCCTCGTCGGCCGCGGCCCGCGCGGTGGCGCGGGGGAGCGGAATCACGGTCTCGCCGAGCCGTGCGCGGCCGTCTTCGAGTCGCGCCTCGATGAGGTTCATCGCGGGTGACCCGATGAACCCTGCGACGAAGACGGTCTCAGGGCGTTCGTAGAGCGCGAGTGGGGTGCCGACCTGGCAGAGCTGGCCTTCGCGGAGTACGGCGACGCGGTCGCCCATGGTCATGGCCTCGACCTGGTCATGGGTGACATATGCGGTGGTGACGCCGAGCCGGCGTTGCAGGGAGGCGATCTGGCCGCGGGTGGAGACCCGCAGCTTGGCGTCGAGGTTGGACAGTGGCTCGTCCATGAGGAAGACCTGGGGCTCCCGCACGATGGCCCGGCCCATCGCGACCCGTTGGCGCTGGCCGCCGGAGAGCATTCTCGGTTTGCGGTCGAGGTAGGGCTCAAGGTCGAGCAGCGCCGCGGTCGCGCGGATCCGCCGGGTGCGTTCCTCCTTCGCGACCCCGGCGGCCTTCAGCGCGAATCCCAAGTTGCCGGCCACGCTCAGGTGCGGGTAGAGCGCGTAGTTCTGGAACACCATGGCGATGTCCCTGCTCCCCGGCGGCAGGTCGGTGACGTCGCGCTCCCCGATCCGGATCCTGCCCGCGTCCACCGGCTCCAGCCCGGCGATCATCCGCAACGCCGTGGACTTGCCGCAACCGGACGGGCCAACCAGGACGAGGAACTCGCCGTCGGCGATCTGAAGCTCGAACGCGTCTACCGCGGGGCGGTCCGCGCCGGGATAGACCCTGGTGGCCTCGGCGAATTCAACGGTTGCCATGACAGGACACCTCCACGTGCTCCGGACGTGCCGGACGATCCAGACGAAATGACGAGGCCGCGCCGATCGGACGCGTCACGCGCCGAGCACGGGGATCCACACCCGCATCGTCGAAGGCCCGCGCTCGGCCCACGCGTGGTACCGCACGAGGGGTATGTCGGCCCGCAGGCCGGTGCGCTCGTCGACGATGCTGGCGATCACCGCTCCCGGGGTCTCCCGCGGTGGCACAGCCGGGTCGATACGCAGGTCGGCGAAGTCGGACGCCTCGATCGCGGTACCAGCGAGGTCGACCGATTCGAGGGCGAGCACCTCGGGCCCGCGCTCGACGGCGAGACAGCCACGCACGGCGTCGACGCGGGGGTCGGCGCGGGTGAGACGCGGCGCGACGGGCAGGGCGAGCTCGACCTCGTCGCCGATCGCGAAGTCGCGGGAAACGGTCGCCACCCCGGGGCCGACCACGGTCTCCTGGCGTGAGCCGTCGACGCCCCGCACGGCAAGCCGGGCATCCGGTGCCCACGCCGGCACCCGGAGCGAGAGCGTCCACGGTTTCCCGGCGTCAGTCAGCACGCGTACGCGCACGGTGCCGTCGGCCGGGTAGGCGGTCGCCACCTCGAGCGCGACCTCGCACCCATCATCGAGCGTGGTCCTGATCGTGGCGGGCGCGTACTGGTGCAGCTGGATGCCTGAGCCGTCCGTCGTGGCCAGGTAGGCGGCGAGGCTGGCGAACGTGCGCGCGGTGTTCGGCAGGCAGCAGGAGACCTCGAACCACGGCGCGCGCAGCGAGGAACGTGCCCGCGGTGAGACGGCGTCGGTGTAGGCGCCGGCGGCGGGTGCGCGCTGGTGCAGCGTGTTCGCGTAGTAGAACGTCGTGCCCTCGGTCGAGGGGGAGGTCTCGATCACGTTGTAGAGGGTGCGCTCGATCTGGTCGGCATAGCGGGCGTCCCCGCGCGCGAGCAGCATCCGCCAGCTGAACATGACCGACGCCACGGCGGCGCACGTCTCGGAGTAGGCGCGGTCGGGGGGCAGCTCCCAGTCCTCGCCGAACGCCTCGTCCTGATGGTGCGAGCCCTGGCCGCCGGTGATGTACGTGCGGCGCTCGACCGTCCGCGTCCACTGACGGTCCAGCGCCGCGAGCAGTTCGTCGTCGCCGGTCTCGACCGCGACGTCGGTCGCCGCGGCGGCGAGGTAGTTCGCCCGGACGGAGTGACCGCGAAGCACCTCGGCGGCGCGTAGGGGATCGTCGTCCTGAAAGTAGGACCGGCCCCATTCGATATCGCGCAGCGTGCCGTCCCCGTGCCGGTCGACGAACAGGCGGGCCTGCTCGAGATAGCGCGGTTCTCCCGTCGCCCGGCCGAGTTCGGCGAGGCCGACCTCGACCTCGGCGTGTCCGCAGATCCGCTCGATTCCGCCCTTGCCGAAGACCTCGCAGACCAGGTCGGCGGCGCGGCACGCGATCTCGAGGAGGCCGTCGCCCGCGTCGGGGCAGGTGCGGGCCCGGGCGACGGCTGCCTGGAAGAGATGTCCGAGACAGTAGAGCTCGTGTCCCCATTCCAGATCCGACCAGCGGGGCGGCTGGCCGGGCCGGCCGAATCGGGTGTTCAGGTATCCGTCTGGCTCCTGCGCGGCCGCGACCCGGCCGACCACGCGGCGGAAGCGCCGATCGAGCTCGTCGTCGCCGCCACGCCGACCGATCTCCCAGGCGACGGCCTCGAGGAACTTGTAGACCTCGGAGTCGGAGAACTCACGGCCCCGGCGCCCATCGGGTAGCCGTCCCGCCGCGGCGAGGTCGAAGTTCGAGAGCCATCCCTCGCGTTCGAGCCACGCCTCGATGTGCGGAAGCGTGTTGCGACCGTTCACGTCCTGCCTGCGGGCCCAGAAGCCCCCGACGACGGCGACCTCGGTGAGGCCGAGCGGACACAGGGCGCCCCTGGTCGGCGCGACGGGCACGGATCGGACGTCAGCGGTAATGGAATGGGTCATCGTCATCCCTTGAAAGCGCCCGACATGAAGCCGCGGACGTAGTGGCGTTGGAAGATGAGGAAAAGGACGACACAGGGCAGCGCGAGCACGACGACACCTGCTTCCGTCGCCCCGTAGTCGACCACGCCCTGCACCTGGCCGCGCAGGTTCGACACCGCGAGCGGGAGCGTCATCCGGTTGGTGTCGTTGATGAGGATGAGCGGAGCCATGAAGTCGTTCCAGGCGGTGAGGAACGCGAACAGGCCGACCGTGATGAGGCCGGGCTTCACGGCGGGCAGGAGCACCTGCCAGAGCACCTTCCAGCTGGAACAGCCGTCGACCATCGCGGCTTCGTCGAGCTCTCGCGGTACTGCCTCGAACGAGATGCGCATCATGAAGGTCGCGAACGGCAGCTGGAACATCGTGAGCACGAGCGCGACACCGACGAGCGAGTTCGCCAGGCCGACGCGGGTGAGCAAAACGTAGAGCGGGATCAGCAGCGTGGCATACGGGACCATGAGGATCGCGAGCGTCGCGAGGAAAAGCACGTTCTTACCCGGGAAATCGAACCGTGCGAACGAATACCCGCCGAGGAAGGAGATGGTGATGGTGAGGGCCACGGTGAGCAGCGACACGAAGGCCGAGTTGCCCAGGTACACCCAGACGCCGGCCTGGTAGTGCCTGAGCGTGGAATAGTTGCCGAAGCCCCAGCCGTCGACCTGGCCCGTGCCTGCCCGCGGCGAAACGGATGAGACAGTGGTCCAGACGAGTGGATACAGGAAGATCAGCGCGAGCGCGGTGGTGAACACCCAGTACGGGGTGCGCAGGACGACGCCGCCGACAGTGGCTCCGCGTGAACGCGGGTTTCCCCGGCGGCGGCTGCCCCTGACAGCGCGGCTGGGCACCGCGGCGGCGGGCGTTCCAGCGGAGTCGGCGGCGCGGGTCGGTCGCCCGCGGGTGGAGGTCGGGCTCATCAGTCGTCGGCCCTCCGGCTGAACGCGCGGATCTGCGCGATGTTGATGACGATGAGGGCGAGCAGCGCGATCACCGACAGTGCCGCGGCGACGCCGAGGTCGTTCTGGCCCTGGAACGCCACGCTGTAGATGAGTTGGACGATCGTGATCGTCGAGTTGTCCGGGCCGCCCTTGGTGAGGATGTAGAACTGGTCGAAGGCCAGGAGCGAGCCGGTCACGCACAGGACGGTCGTGAGGGTCAGCGTCGGGCGCAGCAGCGGAAGGGTTATCCCGACGAAGGTCTGCCACCGCGACGCGCCGTCGATGCGCGCGGCCTCGTAGACCTCGTCGGGAATGCCCTGCAGCCCGACGAGCATGAGCAGCATGTAGAAGCCGGCGTAACGCCAGACGATGAGGAAGATCGTCGACCAGAGCGCGCCTTCGGGTGTACCGAGGAAGGTGAAGCCCCACGACCTCATGAGGTCGGCGAACGGCCCGGCGAGCGGCGAGTAGAGCACGTAGAAAAGCAGTGACGCGGAGGCGAGCCCGAGGGCGCTCGGCACGAGGAACGAGGTGCGCAGCAGCCCTTTCCAGCGCGTCGACTCCTGCACGAGGACCGCGAGCCCGAGGCTGAGAGCCAACAGGATGACCGTGGTCAGGACCGTGTACTTCACGGTGAACACGACCGAGTCCCGGAAGAACCGGTGCGACACGGCCTCATGGAAGTTGTCGGGGACGTTGATGCCCTGGTTGCCCGCGAGCAGCGGCCAGTCCGACCCGGACATCCGCAGCACCAGGAGCAGCGGCAGCACGAAGAGAAACAGCACGAACAGGGCAGTGGGTGCCGCGTAGAGCCAGCCGGTGGCGGCATGCCCCCGGCGACGGGAACGCCGGCCAGATACCGGGAGGGATGCGCCGCGCGTGGGGGGAGTCGCGGTCATGGAGGATCCTTCGGGGACGGAACGAGCCGGCCGGTGCTCGGATGCGCTCCGGGCGCCGGCCGGTCCAGCGGACTAGTGCGACAGCACCGTCGTGATCTCGTCGTTGTCAGCGTCGACCGAGTCGTCCTTGCCGAGCACCGCGCCCCGCACGAGCGTGAGCCAGGGGCTGTTCGGCGCGTTGAACGCCTGCTGGAAGTTGAGCGCGACCGGGGTGTCGCCGTTGCCGGCCACCCTGTTGATGGTCACGAGCCGGTCGTCCTTCTCGGAGTACTCGTTGACCGCCAGGTCGGACCGGGCCACGACATCGTGGTTCTTCGCGAGCACGCCGACCTGTGCGTCCTCGGACACCAGCCATTGGAGGAAGTTCCACGCCTGCGCGGCCTTCTTCGAGTCCTTCGAGATGCCGATGCCGTCACCGCCGACGAAGGTCGACGAGCCGCCGTCCGGCCCGGGAATCCCGGCGACGCCGGCGTCGAACGGCGTCGAGGACAGCAGCGTGGCCGGGTAGAGCATCAGGCCGACCTTGCCCTCGGTGAAGCCGGCGGTCCACGTCGGACCGGTCTCGTCCCGTGACGACGGGAGCACGGCCCCGGAGTCCACCAGGTCCTTCCAGGTCGCGTAGACCCTCTTGGCGGTGTCGTCCGCGAGCAGCGACTTCGTGCCGTCCGCGGACAGCACCTCGTCGCCGTCAGCCCAGACGCTCGGGAACCAGGTGAAGACGAGACAGCCTCCGCAGCTGAGGCCGGTCGCCGTCCCGTAGACGCCGGGTTTGTTCAGACCCTGGATCGCCTTCGCGGCGGCCGCGTACTCCTGCAGGTTCGCCGGGGCCTTGTCGGGGTCCAGCCCGGCCTCTTTGAAGAGCTCCTTGTTCCAGAACATCATCGACAGGTCCATCACGAACGGCAGGACGTGCGCCTTGCCGTCGAGCGTGCCGGCCGCGATGTGTCCCTGGTTGAGCTTGTCCTTGAACGGCAGGCCGTCGACGTTGCCCGAGATGTCCTGGAACAGTCCCTGCTTGACCCAGTTGGGGACGTAGACGATGTCGGCCGCGAACAGGTCGGGGAGTCCGTGCGAGCCGGCCGCCGCCCCGACCTTCGCCACGTAGTCGTCGTTCGGGACGACCGTAAGCTCGACCTTGTTCTTGTGCGACGAGTTGTAGGCCTCGACAAGCAGCTTGGCCTGCTTCTCCAGGGGTGCGCGCGTCCAGAGCGTGAGGGTGGAGCCGTCGTCGATGCCCGACGCTCCCGCGTCGGCGAGGCTGCTCCCCGAGTCCGAGCCGCCACCGCACCCGGCCAGGCCGAGCGCGAGCACTCCGGTGGCGAGCGACGCGGCTAATCGGGTCGCGAGTCGTTTCCTACCTGTCATCTTGACCTCCTAGCTCATCCGTGAACGAGCCCCCGGGGAGCCCGAATAGAGCCGTGAACTGGGTGGAGGAGGGAGATCCGAAACTTCCGAAATGGTTTTCGGATCATGTGATAGCTTAGCAAGCTAGCGGCGGGTGTTGTTGGTGTCAAGAGTGCGGAGATGGGTCCAGGTGCAGGACGTGTCAAGGTGAAGGGAGCCGGGATGGCGCGAGTGGAACCGCCCGGGAAGGCGGCCACGCTCGGCGACGTGGCGCGGCTCGCGGGCGTCTCGCTCGCCACCGCGTCCAAGGCCATCAACGGCCGGGACGAGGTCGCCCCGGCCACCCGCAGCCGGGTCATCCAGGCGGCCGAGCAGCTGTCGTTCACGCCGAACCAGCTCGCCCGCAGCCTCCTCGCCGGGCGCAGCGGAACCGTGGGCCTGCTCACGGGCGATCTCGAGGGCCGTTTCGTGATCCCGATCCTGATGGGTGCCGAGGACGCCTTCGGCGCCGGCCAGGTCAACGTCTTCCTATGTGACGCGCGCGGCGACGCGATCCGTGAGCAGCACCATCTCAAGGCACTGCTCAACCGGCGGGTCGACGGCATCATCGTCGTCGGCGACCGGACCAACCCGCGGCCGTCACTCGGCGACGGCATCCCGGTCCCGGTGGTCTATGCCTATGCGCCGTCGGACGACCCGGCCGACGTCTCCGTCGTGCCCGACAACATCAGCGGCGGGCGCATCGCCACCGAGCATCTGCTGTCGACGGGCCGGCGGCACATCTGCCATGTCAGCGGCGACCCGACCTACGCGGCGGCCCAGGACCGAGCCGTCGGCCTACGGGCCGCCCTGGCGGCCGCGGGGCTTGAGCTCGTCGGCGACGTCATGTTCTCGGACTGGTCCGAGCACTGGGGCCGCTCCGCCGCGGCGCTGCTGCTCAGCCAGCATCCCGACATCGACGGGATCGTCTGCGGCTCGGACCTGATCGCGCGCGGCGTCCTCGACATCCTCCGTGACCTGGGCAAGAGGGTTCCGGAGGACGTCGCCGTCGTCGGGTACGACAACTGGGAGGTGCTCGCGACCAACTCCAGGCCCGAGCTGACCAGCATCGACGCGAACCTGCAGGCGCTCGGCCGCACCGCCGCCATGCGAATCTTCGAGGCGCTGGATGGCGCGGCACCCGCCAGCGGCGTGCACGCGATGCCGGTCCGGCTCGTGATCCGTGGGTCGACGATTCCCCGGCGCTGACCATGGCGTCCGCGTTCGGATTGAAGGGTCCGAAAGGGCTTGCGAAAACTTGCGGCACGAACCTCGGGAATCAATGAACAATGATCTCCGTCGAAGGCGGCTGTAATGGGCCGCCGGAATGTTGACGGCGCCGTCTTCGGCCATCGGTGGCATCCGTGGCCGGATGGCGGCTGTCGGCAACGACAGGGCTTCATGGGTCCACAACGTCCGGCCGGGGCACCGCCAACCGGGTCCCCGCCACGCTCATCGCCACCGGCCGTCTGATCGACGAGGTCCGCGGACATCGACGAGGTCCGCGGACGAGGTCTACGCCGGGGTCGTCATGGCGGCGGCCCTGCTCCCAGCGAAGACCGACCTCGTTCGGGGTGGAGTGCGGTTGGTCGGGCCGGCCGACGGGAACCTGTTTGGCGGTTGACTAGCCGGTCCCCTATGCTGGCCAGGAGATCCTGAGGGTCCGGGCCACTCGCGGCGGCCGCTCAGGGCCTTCCGCCCCCATCGTCTAGTGGCCCAGGACGTCGCCCTTTCAAGGCGGTAGCACGGGTTCGAATCCCGTTGGGGGCACACGATCGGCTTTGCCTGTTCGTAGATCCTTTGGATCTACTCCCAGGCTCCCGCGCCATGTTGCTCCGGGGCCGAGCCCCGGACGCCACGAGGAACTACATCTCGTCACCGGCTGACGGGTTCGCTTCGCGGTGCCGCGGGTAGCGGTCAAGATCAGGGTTCAACTTCCATCGCTGAAGCTGCACACGTTGGGCTGGCTTGCTCGCCGGCCCTTTGGGCGGCTTCGCCGGCGGGCGTGATGTTGCCGTGGGGCCGAGCCCCGGACCCCATGCCAGGGGGCTCCACCCCTTAACCTCCCCGCAAATGGCGGGTTCCGCCTTGGTGCGGGGGCATCGGTTGGCCTGGTCCGTTTTCCTGGCGGACGCCGGACGCCGGACGCCGGACGCCGCGCGGCCGACGCGCCGCGCGGCAATGGATCCAATCACCCTGAACGTAGGGTCGATGGCCGATATCTTCCCTTAACGAGGATGCGGCCCGCCGTCTGCGGGAACGCCATGCACACCCTGAGGCGACAGGTGGGGGCCGAGCACCGTGGCGGACGAGGAATCCCCCGCGCCGGAGCCTGCCGCTCCGTCGAGCGATGGCCACCCGAGCGATCCCGCCGCGGCTGATCCCGCCGCGGCTGATCCCACGACTCGTGACGCCCGCGCGATCCGGGAGGCGTACGAGTCCTTCGGCCGGCGGGTGGAACCGCCGGCGCCCGACGCGCTGGACCAGCGCGACGCGCAGGACCAGTCAGACGAGCCGGCTCCGTCCCCGAACGGACGCTGGACCAGCTACCTGGACTCGACGGCGTCCCGCCCCGCGCACCCGGCCGCGCCCTCTTCTCCGGTCTCGCCCGCACCTGCGCCCGCATCTCCACCACCGCCAGCCACTGGCGGGCCGGGCCGCCGCCGCGGCGCGCCCAGAAGGAGGGCGCTCGTCGTCGTCCTGCTCCTCGCGGCGGTCGTCGTCGCCTACGCCGTGTCCCGCGTCACCAGCGGGAACGAGACAGACGCGAGCGAGCCGGCCGCGGGCCGGTCGGCGGCGCCGTCGGCCGGGGCCACACCGGCCGGGGCCACGCCATCCGCGGCCGCCACACCCGCGGTCGCCCCCCAGCTCACGGGCCGTGACTTCCAGCGCGGTCACTGCTACACCTGGGACGGCGTCACGCCCGACGTGTCGGACGTTCCCTGCGACCGGCCGCACCGCTTCGAGGCGATCAGCGACGAGCCGGTCTTGCTCGCGGGCGACTACCCGCCGGGCGCGCCCTACCCCTCCCAGGAGGAGTGGGCGGCCCTCATCCAGCGTTCCTGCGCGGGGGCGGCCCAGACCTACCTCGGCTACGCGATCGACCCCAACGGGAGGTTCTCGGCCGCGGCGACCGGTCCGACGGAGGCGACCTGGCAGTCGGGTGACCGCGACCTCTGGTGCATTCTGCGGGCGGACGTTCCCCTCGTCGGCGAGACCGGGCGGTGGACGGCGTTCGACCTGTTCTCCGGCGCGGTGAAGGGCGCCGACCAGTCCTGGGTCTACCCCGTCGGCGCCTGCCTCGCGGTGGCGACCGGAGGCGTGGTCGACTGCGCCGGCCCGCACGAGCTGGCCGCGATCGGCGACACCCGGATGGCCGACACGGCCGACGGCGCGGTGCCCACCGAGGACGCGTTCAACAAGGAGGCCGGCGAGCGCTGCCTGGCCGTCGCCCACGCCCGCTTCGGGCCGAACTTCCAGGAGACGGCGACGGTGCGGCTCACCTGGAGCGCCCTGGTACCGGACAGCTGGAGCGCCGGCAGCCGGACGATCACCTGCCTGCTCGTCTACACGACCGCGGCTGGCGAGCCCAGCCCCGTCACGGGCGACCAGCTCCCGCCGGGATGAACCCGGCCCGGACCGAGATCCCGCTGGCGCGGGAGACCGCGGTGGGTCAGGTGGTGATGGCGGCGGGGTCGGACCAGCGGTAGGTGGTGTGGAAGAAGCCGCGGACGGGGCGGCCGGAGATGGCCAGGTTGTGGGTGATGGGAACCGGGCCGGCGGGGTTGGCGGTGTCGAAGGAGAGGGTGATGTCGTCGGCACGGTCCAGGGGGGTGTTCGGGTCGTAGACGCGCAGGGTCACCGCCGTGCCGGACTGCTCGTAGGCGTAGGCGAGGACCTGGTGGTTGAAGCCCAGTTTCGCCGGGTCGACGGAATGTACGGTGATGATTCCGAGGGCGGAAAGGCGGCCGGAGTCCAGGTCGAGGCGGACCTTCGGCCATTCATCGACGACCGTGACGCGGCCGATGCCGGCGCGTCGGCCGAGCGCCCAGACGACGTCCGCATCGGCCGTTCGCTGCAGGCGGTAGTAGCGCAGCGCGCCGCGGGGGAGATCCCAGCTCGCGAACAGGCGGCGGACGATGTATTTGTACAGCGGTGATTCAGGAGGTGGCGGCGCGACATCCGCCGGCGGCTCCCGGTCCGCCTCGAACAGGTCGCGCACCGCGAAGATCATGCCGCCGCACAGGCCGCGGCTCGCGTCGCCGATCGGGATGCCCTTGCCCAGACCTGGTACCCGTGCGGTGAGGACCCGCTGACGCGGGAAGCGATTGGTGAAACGAAACGCGGACTCGCTGGGCAGGAAGCCCTTCGCCGCGCCGGTCGCCGTCGCGATCGCCCCGACCATGCCACCCCTCGCTCCGGCGGGGTGCCGGACCCCGCTCGTCGCCCCACACGGTGAACCGATCGCCCGCATCCGCGCAAGGGGGTTCGGCCGAGGGCAGAGCGTGGCGGGGCAGAGTGTGGCGGAGGGCAGAGCGTGGCGAGGGTGGCGTCAGCTCCAGACATCGCAGTGATGGGCCGACCAGGTGTCGGTGGCCGGGACGGTCCTGCCGGGGGTGAGCAGCAGGCGGTCGTCGCCGGAACGGACCGCCTGGACGTCGAAGAGCGGCCAGGGGACCGTCGAGCTGGTGGCCTCGCCGGAGCCGTTCGGGTTCCCGGTCGCCGCGAAGCGGGTCCAGTAGCCGACCACCGACGTCGAGAGTGCGTGCTGCGCCGACGTGGTGAGCCTGCCGTCGAGGCCGGGGAACAGGAAGTCGAGCTCCGCGCCGTGGGTGGCGCCAGTACCGAACTCGGAACTCGCGGCCGGCCGCTCCGGGACGTCGAACTCGTACAGGTACGTCGGCATGCGCGCGATCGCGGTGGTGAGCTGCGCGAAGGTGGTCGCCTGGCAGGTGAACATCGAGTCGGTGATGATTCGCGACAGACGTTCGCGGGCGGGTACCTGTCCGGGCGGGTAGGCGGCGAGCACACGTTCGGCGCGGTCGGGGAACTGGGTACGGATGATGCCGTCCACGCCGAAGTCGGTGATCGGCCCCTGGTTGGCCCAGTAGGTCGTGAACGGCCGCCCCTCGTCGTGGACCGTGCCCATCAGTATTGGTACGTCCGCCAGCTTCCCATTCCATAGCGCCTGGTACGGGGTGAACGGCAGAGTCTTGCCACCGACGGCGGGTGAGAACGGGAACGGATTGAAAATCGAGCCGTCGGCGGCGGCCGCGGTCATGATCTCGGCCGCCGGGTGGAAGCGTAGACAGAGCGCGGCCGTTGCCGCGTCGACACAGCCGAGCCGGCTTGCCAGCGCGGAACCGGTCTGCGCGGCGGCCGCCATGGTCGGGAGCTTCCAGCCGCACGGTCCGCTTTCCATGACCGCGCGCTGGAACAGCCCACTCGCGGCCGGCGCGGCCAGCAGCGCGCAGACATTGATCGACCCGGCCGACTCTCCCATGATCGTCACGTTCTTCGGGTCGCCACCGAACGCCGCGGCATTGTTCCGGACCCAGCCGAGCGCGGCGGTCAGATCCTGGGTGGCGTAGTTGCCGGCGTCCCCGCCACTCTCCTGGGTCAGCGAGGGCAGGACGAGATATCCGAGCGCTCCGAGGCGGTAGTTCGTGGTGACGACGATCGCCGGACCGCCGGTGGTCAGCGCGGTCGGATCCGCCTGCTCGCCGGTGCCGCCGACGAATGCGCCGCCGTGGATCCAGAAGATCACGGGCAGGTGACCGCTCGTCGGCGCTCCCGCTGGCCGGGAGACCGCCAGGTACAGACAGTCCTCGCTGGACAGCGCACTCAGCGTGCCCGTCTGCGTGCAGGCCGGCGCGCCGCGGCTGCCGTCGCGAATGCCCTGCCACGGCTTCGACGGCGTCGGAGCGGCCCAACGCAGCATCCCGACCGGCGGCGCGGCGAACGGAATCGCGTGGTAGCGATCCACCTGACCCGCGCGAATGCCACTGACCAGGCCGCCGGCGGTGGCGATGACGGGTGGCTGTCCTTTCGGGTCCGCGCTGAACGTCGCCCCGGCTCCGCTCAGGGAGTCCGACGGCGCCGACCGGTCAACCGCGGTGGGGCCGCCGCCATCGGGCGAACAGGCGGTCGCCCCGGCGGCGACGACGGCCGTCGCCGCCGCGGTGGCGACGGCGCGGGCAAGCCAACCGGTCCGGCGCCTGCCGGGCGGAAACCGGCGTGTGCGCGGGCTGGCCTGGTCCGCGGGCGCGACACTCGCGCGCGAGGAGACGCCCGCTCGCCGCCAGCCGATGATGGGGGTCAACGTCAGCCGACGCTGGCCGGCGACCACACCAGCGACCATGCCAGCGACCTGGATGCGCGCATCATCGATCCCTCCCCGGCCAGGGTTGTTCATCGGGCGCACTCGCGGCTCTTCCCGCCGTCCGATGGCTTCCGGTGGCGTCCGGGATCTGTAGGCGCCGCGCTGCGCGAAGGCAGATCTGTGCCGTCGACAGTAGTAGGAGCCGGTCGGTGTCCGGCAGAGACGTCCGCGTCCCGCCACGAGGACCGGTAGTGGGCGGCCCGGCCGTGTCCTTCCGGAGTTCACCAGGTGTCCATGTCCAACGGGCGCCAGCCGGCCGGCGGAACGATCGCGGGCGCGTCCACGGACCTGGACGGAAGGTCACGCCAGTGGCGCGGCCCGGTAAACCCAGGGCGAGGTGGCAGGCACCCATGACACCTTGGAGCGTTGTCGACACCGCACACGGAGCATCCGGATCACGGATTCGGTATGGTTGCCCGCGCCAGTCGCGTACCGGTCATTCTCGCCGGTTGGCCGTCGCGTCGAACTAACCTCGCACCAACTCGCCGACGTGCATACTCGCCGTCCGGCCGGATTCACGACCACAACCGCTTGGGCCCGATCATCGGGCCCCGTTTCCAGGAGCACAGAAATGGGCCTGTTCTACCGGGGCTGGAGCTCGTTCGGCCCCCTTAAGTTCAGCGGCGACGGCACGGGCGTCAAGCAGGTCAGGTTCACGCTCGGCCGGATCGACTGGCGACTCTGGTCGAAGGACGGCTGGGGCCACGACTCCAGGGTCGACCTGCCCGGCCCGATCGACTACCGCAACGGCAACTGACCTCAGCCGGAGCGGTGCGAGCGGCCAACCCGCAGCCGGCGCCACCCGGACGGACCCGGTCCGTTCCCGCGGATGTGCCCGGGGTTGCCCGCGGCCGCGCCAGCAGTCTCGGCTGCCGGTCCGGCGTCTGGATCGAGGGCGTCCGGATCGGGGGCGTCCGGATCGGGGGCGCCGGGCGCGGTGCGCGGCTCGCCGCTGTCCGCGGCGGACGGTTGCCGCGGCACCGTGGGCTCGGACGCGAGCGGGCGCCGTTCGATGAGCAGCATCGCGAGGTCGTCGCGCAGGTGCCCGCCCGCGTGCCGGGTGACGCGTTCGGTCAGCCGGTCCAGCGCCTCCTCGATCGTGCCGTCGAGCAGCGCGTCGAGATGGTCCTCGAGCGGGAAGAACTCGCCGCTCGGTGAACGGGCCTCGATCAGCCCGTCGGTGAACAGCAGCAACCGGTCACCAACGGCCCAGCGCGCGGCGGACGGCGTGAACCGTTCGGCGAGCCCTAGCGGCGGGCTGGGCGACTTCAACCGAATCTCCCCGCCGGCCTGGGCGTCCTGCCCGGCCGCCGCCGTGGCTCCAGTCGAGGACCGCATGGGCAGGTGCATCGGCGGATGGTGACCGGCGGAGCAGAGACTGAGTCGTCCATCGGGATGAATGTCGAGCAGCAGAGCGGTGACGAAGTCCTCCGCGTCCGCCTCCCGGTTGACGGCCTTGGCGCAGGCCGCTGCCACCTGCTCCGGCTCGAGCCAGGTCACCGCCGCCTCGCGGAACGCCCCGAGCACGACTGAGGCGAGACGCACGGCCGGCAGGCCCTTGCCACGGACATCGCCGATGATCACGCGGATGGTGTGCTTGGTGGCGACGACCTCGTACAGGTCGCCACCGACGGAGGCCTCCTCGGCCGCCGACAGGTAGCGGGCCGCCAGCCGGGCTCCGTCGAGCATGGTGGGCACCTCGGGCAGCAGCGCGCGCTGGGCGACGTCAGCCACCGCCCGGACCCGGCGCAGCTCGGACTCGCGATGGCGCAGCTCCGACTCCCGCAGGGTCCTGTGTACCGCGATCCAGACGGCCACGGCGGACTGCGCGGCGACCAGCACGATCGCGGCGAGGTGCTGGGACTGTCCGAACCGGTGATCCCAGATTCCGGACAGGACGGCCACCACCACCGCCAGGGCGCCGATCGCGGCGGTACGCCGTGGTCCGCGGGCGCCGGCGACCAGCAACGCGGACAGTCCGAAGAACCCAGCGAGGGCGACGTTTGCGAGCAGACCGACGCCTACGGCACAGGCGAGCACGGTGAGCCCGAGCATCAGCGCACGGTCCGGCTTCCAGGGCATGAGGCATTCTCGCCGCCCGGTCAGTCGCCCGTTACCGGTACCACCGGATTCGCCCTGTCGATCTACTTCGCGGCGCGATCGGGTTGTTCGTGGAACACCCGGTCGTTGCGGGTCGGCACCGGGAGCAGAGCCAGTGGCTGACCGCTTCCCCGCTGATCCGCGAACCTCGCGGCCAAGGCCAGGACCAAGTCAGGGCCAGGGCCAGGGCCAGGATTCAGGGATCAGCGGGGAATCCGGCTCTAGCCGCGAGCGGCGCGGCGACGGCGCAGCCAGGCGACGGCGGCGACGGCGGCCAGGGCGGCGCCGGCACGTCGGGTGGCCACCGGGTGCTGGCGCGCCTGCTGGCTGACCGTGCGGGCGGTCTTGCCGCTGGTCGCGACCGTGCGCTCAGCGGTCGCGGCGATCCACGGATGCTCACCGGCCTGCTGGCGCGCGTTCGCGACGGCGCGGTCGCGCGCGGCGACGGTCCGCTGGGCCGCGTCGGCCAGTCGCGGGTTCTGCGCCGCCTTCTCCCTCGCGGTCGCGACCGCCGGGCCGACCTTCTCCTTGGCGGTCGCGACGGCGGGGCCGACCTTCTCCTTCGCGGTCGCGACGGCCGGGGCGACCTTCTCCTTGGCGGTCGCGACGGCCGGGGCGACCTTCTCCTTGGCGGTGGTGACGGCGGGCGCGACCTTGTCGTGCACGCTGGTCACAGCGGGTGTGACCTTCTCCTTGGCAGTCGTGACGGCCGGGGTGACCTTGTCAAGCACGGTCGTCACGGCGGGCGTGACGGCGGGAACGACCTTGTCGCGCACCGTAGTCACCGCCGGGGCGACCCGCTGCCTGGCGCTGGCGAGCACGCTAGCCGCGTCGTGATGCCCGTTGGAATGCTCGTCGGGGTAGTCGGTCGGGCTCGGCTCGGCGCTGGCGGTCGTGGTCTCGGTCCCCTGGGGTTGTGGGTCTGTGGGCTCGGTGACGCCGCCGACCTCCTGGATCGGTTCTGCCGATCCAGAAGGGACCCCGAACTGGGGCCCGGCGAGGTCCGGCGAACTGTTCTGCTCGGTCACCTAGATCCTCCCTGGTGCTGACGCCAACGCGACCGCCGCAACCTCGCGGACGGGGCGAGACGGATCGTGGCTGGCAAAGTACGCATTCAGTGGGTTACCCATGGTGCTACGGAGATAGTCCGCTGTTGTTTGTGAGATGGACACCTATATGGCGGTGAGACGACAGGAAGACCGCCTCGGTGCGACCCGGCTCGGTCTCCGTGGGTAACGGGCGGCCGCCGCCGCGGTGCCAGATCCCTGACCAGCGCGTTTCGGGCGATGGCAGTGGCGGGAGCCGCACGTTCGGTTACGGTTTTCTGGTCGGCTCAGCTGGCCTTCGGCGGGTCTGAGGCTGGCGAGGCCGGCCGGCGGGCACGCCCAGGCGTGATGCCCCGTCGTGCCGGAGGGGAGGTCGGGGTGCCGGACGACCTGCTGGGCCTGCGGGGCCAAGCCGCGGCGCTGGCCGCTGGGAGCGTCTCGTCAAGAGAGCTCGTCGGCGCAGCGCTCGATCGGATTCAGGCCACCCAGTCGACCCTCAACGCCTTCCGGCGGCTGCGTCCCGGGGCCGCGCTCGCGGAGGCGGACGAGGCCGACCGGCGGCTGGTGGCGGGCGAACGGCTGCCGTTGCTGGGTGTTCCCATCGCGATCAAGGATGACACCGACCTGGCGGGCGAACCGACGGCATTCGGCGCCCCGGGCGAGTTCCCGCCCCGACCCACCGACAGCGAGATGGTGCGCAAGCTCAAGGCCGCCGGCGCCGTGATCGTCGGGAAGACGAACACGCCGGAGTTCGGCCAGTGGCCGTTCACCGAAGGACCGGCCTTCGGCGTCACCCGCAACCCGTGGAACCTTGATCACAGTCCCGGTGGGTCGTCGGGTGGCGCCGCGGCGGCCGTGGCGGCGGGGCTGGTGGCCGCGGCCGTCGGCTCGGACGGCGCCGGTTCGGTGCGGATCCCGGCGGCCTGGACCAACCTCGTCGGCATCAAGCCGCAGCGCGGGCGGATCTCCAGCGCTCCCGTCGCCGAGCAGTTCAACGGGCTGACGACGTTCGGCCCGTTGGCGCTGACCGTCGCCGACGCGGCCCTGCTGCTCGACGCCCTGTCGGGCAGCGCGCCGGTCGACCGCGACCGGCCGCCACCCCCGGACGAGCCGTTCCTGGTGTCCGCCTCCCGGGAACCGCGCCGGTTGCGGATCGGGCTGTCGCTGAAGGTGCCGTACAGCGGCATGCCGGCGCGGCTCGATCCGGCGGTGCGCGACGCCGTGGAACGGACCGGTGTCGCGCTCGAGGCACTCGGCCACGAGATCGTGCTGGCCGAACCCGCCTACGGCCTGCTTGGTGTGATCTTCCTGCCACGCTCGCTCGAGGCGATCGACGACTGGACCCATCGCGTCCCCGACCCCGAGCTGCTCGACGTCCGCACCCTGGCCAACGCGCGCACCGGCCGGATGCTGCGGCCGCTGCTGCTCGCCTCGCGGGCGGCCGAGCCGATGTCGCGGTGGCGGATCGGGCGGGTCTTCCGGTCGGTGGACGTGCTGCTCGCGCCGACGACGGCGGTGCCTCCGCCTCGGGTGGGCGAGCTCAACCGGGCGACGAGCTGGGAGACCGACCAGGCGATCGTCGCCGCCGTCCCGTTCACCTGGCCGTGGAACGTGCTCGGCTGGCCGGCGATCAATGTGCCGGCCGGCTTCACGGCGGCTGGCCTGCCGGTGGGAGCGCAGCTGATGGGCCCGGCGAACAGCGAGAGTCTGCTGATCTCGCTCGCGGGCCAGCTGGAGCGGGCGCAGCGCTGGCACGAATGCCGCCCCGGCCACCGCGCGGGCGCCGCCTCCGCGGCCTGATCCCCACCCGCGGCCATCCGGCACGCCCGCTGCCCGTGTCGGCCAGCGGCGTCGGATTGGTCGGTTACCCGGCAGCCGGGGCGATACGGCAACCCGGCGACGTCGTTCCGCGATGCCAACCTGGCGGCGGAAAAATAACGAAGTGGACTCGGCGTCGAGCGACGGCATTGTTCGGAAACAAAGAGCTCCCCGCGACTGTCGGTCGGTAGTATTTCACCGAGAGCATCCGCGAATTTGGGCGGATGACCGCATTCGGTCGACAAAAATTCGATTACTCCATTCCCCTTGCGCCGTGCCGGCCTCGTGCGCTGTCGCGCCGAGACTGGCCATTCGAAATCTTTCCGACGGTGGGCCGTCGTCCCGTACGTACCTCGGCACGCTGAGCGGCGATTGATTGATCGGAGGTCCGGCCATAGGGTCGACCGGGCGCCGCGCTTTCGCGGGGCGCCCGGTCGGATATCGCCTTCCTCCTCTCCTTCTTCAACCTACCTAACGGGAGCATTGATGTCCGTTTCTGCCATTATTCCGGACGTGACCTCGTCGTCGCCGTACCGGATTCCGGCCGGGGTTGGTGTCCACCCCGGGCTCGCCGGTCTAATCGGAAGCACAGGCCTTCAGGCGATGGATCCCTTCGGAAGCGCCATATTTCCGTTCGCGGCTCCTGCGGTGCCGGCGGGTGCGTACCAGCTGGCTCCCTATGGGAATTTTGGTAGTGCTCTTCTTGGCGGTGCCGGAAATGTGGTCAGTGGTGTGACTGGTATTCCGGGTCTGGGGCAGCTGGGGTCGTGGCTGGGTGGTCTGAGCCCGTTCTCGGCGGCGCCGGCCGGGATGATGCCGGCGGGTGCGCACCAGTTTGCGCCGTATGGTGCTGGTGGTGCGGCGATTGGGAACGTGGCTGGGAACCTGCTGAGTGGCCTGACCGGTATTCCGGGTCTTGGCGGCCTGGGGGAGGGCTTTGGGCGGGTGTTCGCTCCGTTCGCGGCTCCTGCGGTGCCGGCGGGTGCGTACCAGCTGGCTCCCTATGGGAATTTTGGTAGTGCTCTTCTTGGCGGTGCCGGAAATGTGGTCAGTGATGTGACTGGTATTCCGGGTCTGGGGCAGCTGGGGTCGTGGCTGGGTGGTCTGAGCCCGTTCTCGGCGGCGCCGGGCGGGATGATGCCGGCGGGTGCGCACCAGCTCGCCCCCTACGGCATTCTTGGTGGCCTCATTGGGAGCCTGGGTGGATCCGTGCTCGGCGACGCGATCGGAATCCCTGGTCTCGGCACCGCGGGCGGTGCCCTCGGCGGGATCCTGATTCCGTTGTCCGCTCAGCAGGCTGCCGCTCAGCAGGCCGCCGCCCAGCAGCTGGCTGCCGCCCAGCAGATTGCCGCTCAGCACGCGGCGGTCCGGCAGCACCAGAACGCCGTCGACGCCCTCACCTGCGGCGGGCAGCCCTACGCGGGAATCAACCCGCACCTCTGGCAGCAGCGTTGGGTGGCCTGCTGACCGGTCTGTTCGCAGCAGCGCGGACTTCCACTGAAGCCGCGCTTGCTACACCGCGACAGCGCGGAACCAATGTTCCACTTCCCGATCATCACCCCTTCGAACGGAATCCTTCATGGCAACGGTAAGTAGCGTGCCCCACGCCGGCGCGACCGCCAACGGGTCGCCATCCGGGCAGTGGCCACAGCAGGCAGTCGGCCTCGGCGGCGGGCTCACCGCCATGGCGCCGCTGGCGCAGGACGTATATCGGACCCAGGCCGCGATGTTCCTACAGCGAATCCACGCCTGGCTGGAGCGGACGACGCCGAGTATTCCCCAGTTCGCGCAGTTCATCCCGCCGATGATGGTCGGGGTGGAGCTCTACCGGGTGCGGCGCAACCAGGAGTCGCTCGCGCAGGCGTACTCGGTCGCTCAGGCGCTTCAGCAGGTCATCGCTCTGAACCCGGCACTGCCGCCGCTGTGACCGATGCCGATTCCCGATGACGCGGTCGCCGCGGGCGGGGGCCGCTCCGCTTATCTGATCTCCGGAGACCCGGGCAGTCTGCGCCGGCTCCTTGACGAGCTGGAGCGCGATCCTGAAACCCGAGCCCGGCGGCGGCTCGGTTCGGCCGAGCGGCTGGAGCTGCTCGTGGCCGATCTCCGGGAGGAGGACGCCGACCTCCTGCGTAAGCAGTACGGGTCCGCGATCGAGATAGAGCCGGACCGGCCACTCGAAATGTTCTGAATCAAGTCGTTCTGAAATTTCCCTCCGACTAGTAGGAGCACTGACACTACAGATGGAGAGCAACCCGAAAGGGAAATCCTCGCCGTCTTCCGCCTCGGCTTCGGCCCGTTCGACCGCGTCCGGGCGCTCAGCCTCCCGGCGCGAGGTCGAGCGTCGCCACGGCCGGTACCTCGTCGGCGCGGCTCCTCGGGAGCTGCTGCCCGCCGGAGTAAGCGTGGCGGATCCGAAGGCGATATTCGAGCGGCTCAAGACGCTGCCAGACGTCACGTTCCACCGTGAGCTGGCGATGTCCACCAACGGCCCGCTAGCGACGTTCGGCACCGGCGCGGCGCAGCCGTCGAAGATTGCCGTCTTCGAGATGCCCGAGGATCGGGCGGCCGCGTTGCGCCAAGCCCCGGACGTGCTCATCGAGCCGGACCGGAGGCTGAATGTCGCCGATCCCGCTCTGGGTGCGGCCGGGGTCCTGCCGGACCCCGGAAGACTCGCCACGCCCGGAGAGACGACGAGCCTGTCGTTCACGGTCCAGGGCCGTGACGGAACGGGCGTCGCCGGGGCAACCGTGCTGGTCCAGGGGCGGAACTTTCCCGTACAGGGGATCACCGACCAGAACGGTCGGGTCTCGGTGACGCTGATCGCCGACACCCCGGGCACCATCCAGAACGTCTACGTCCGACCGGCGTCGGACTACTGGGAGCGCTCGATCGACCGCCCACGCCTGTCGGCCAGCGAGGACAACGTCATCGCGCTGGAGCCGCTGAGCCAGCTGATGCCGGACTTCCCGAGCAGGCAGCAGTTCACCTGGGGCCAGCGGGCCATGGGGATCGACCGTATCCCGCCGACCTACCGCGGTGACGGCGTCAAGATCGCCCTCATCGACTCGGGCGTCGACGTCAACCACCCTGACCTGAAAGGCCGGATCACCGCTGGGTTCGACCTGGTTGACCGGGCTGGCAGGCACTGGGACACCGACGAGGTCGGGCATGGCACGCACTGCGCGGGCACCGTCACCGGAGCCGACAACGGGCGCGGCATCATCGGCATCGTGCCGGGTGCGGAGATCCACGTCTGCAAGATCTTCCCGGGTGGGCGGTTCAGCGACCTCATCGAGGCGCTCGACTACTGCATTCAGCAGAAGATCGACATCGTGAACCTCAGCCTCGGTGCCGACGCCGGATCGATCTTTGTCTCCAGGAAGATCGAGGAAGCCCGGCAGGCCGGGGTGGCGTGCATCGTGGCCGCTGGCAACGTCGCGGATCAGCCGGTCCGGTTCCCAGGTTCGCTGCCGACGGTGTTCACGGTGGCGGCCCTGGGCAAGGCCGACACCTTCCCAGCGGACAGCAACCATGCGGAGGCGGTGATCGGCCAGCCGACCCTGGATGGTTACTTCCCGGCGAGGTTCAGCTGCGTGGGCCCGGAGATCGACGCGGTCGCCCCAGGAGTGGCGATCGTATCGTCGGTCCCTGGCGGGGGCTACGCGGCGCTGGACGGCACCTCAATGGCCGCGCCGCATGTCACCGGGCTCGCCGGGCTGATCCTGGCACATCGGGCGGACTTCCGACGACCGTTCGTGAACCCGGCGGAACGGGTGCAGCGGCTGTTCGACGTTCTGATGGCCTGCTGTCGGCCATTGCCCGAGTTCGGGCCAGGTCGGGCCGGCGCCGGACTGCCCGATGCCACCCAGGCCCTCGGGCTGGCGATGGCGCCCGCTCAGATCCCCAGGGTGGCCGCTCCCGGCGCACAGGTCATGACCGAGGTGCAACTGCTGTTGGGAACCCTCCGGTCCGCGATGGAGCGGGCCGGCCTGTCGGCTGCGTCCGTCGTCTAGGACGGCGGCGCTGTTCGTGACCAGCCAGTGAGGCGAATGTCCGCGCGGCGGATTGCTGGCCGACGCGGCCCGGTGTCGCCGTCGCGGACATGAAGCGGCCACCGAGCGGTAGTCGCGGGTCGCAGGACTCTCGACGAGCTCGGTGGCCGCGAGCCATCTCGACCGCGGCCGTGCATGGATCCCGGGGGTCCCGTGGTCCGGGGCAGCCTGGACCGGCCCACTGACCACCTGCTCCGCGTCCTTCTCGACCTGAGCGCCCCGCGGTCCCGCGCCCTCCCGTCTCCGGCGGGCGCGCCGCGTGGGCAAGATGTCGCGTGGGCGACAAAATCCCTTGGCGGCTGGGGACTTGTGAGTTAGGTTCTTCTCAACCTCAGAAATTCTTGGGTTGAGAACTACTCCTGTTGAGAGCTACTCGGTCCGAGTAGAACTCGCCGTCCAATCCTTAGGAGAGCCATCGTGGGCCCTGGGTCGGAGCGGAGGCGGCCATCGCGGCCGGCCGTTTCGCCGGCGCCGACGGCACCGGTGCCGTCGGGGGGGCCGGTGCCGTCGGTCGTCGCGGGCGTCTTCGACGAAGATCCTTTCGTCGAAGACGCCCGCGACGAGGCGGTCGTCCTCGCCGCGGACGACGACGCGGCGGAGGCGGCGTTCCTCTCCTCCTACGACCCGCGGAGCTACGAGCCGATCGCCGTCACGGTCGACGTCATCGCGCTGACCATCCGGGTCGTCGAGGCGGTGCCCACGCTGCACGTGCTGCTGGTCCGTCGCGGCCAGCCGCCGTACCTGGGACGGTGGGCCCTGCCGGGTGGGTTCGTCCGCCCGGCGATCGGGCCGGACGGTACCCGGCGCGACGAGGATCTGTCGGAGGCCGCGGTCCGCGAGCTCGCCGAGGAGACCGGGCTCGCGGCGTCCACGGACCAGCGAGCGGTCGACCGTCGCCTCGCCCGGGTGTACCTGGAACAGCTGGCGACCTATGGAGCACCGGGTCGGGATCCCAGGATGCGGGTCATCTCGGTCGCCTACCTGGCCTTCGCTCCCGATCTGCCGAACCCGACCGCCGGTGGCGACGCCGAGACGGCCGCCTGGGTTCCGGTTGTCCGCGTCGACCGCGACCACATGGCGTTCGACCACGCGCGGATCCTCGACGACGCGCTCGACCGGGCCAGCTCCAAGCTCGAGTACACGCCGCTGGCGACCACGTTCGTCGCGCCCGAGTTCACCATCACCGAGCTGCGAGAGGTCTACGAGGCGGTGTGGGGGCAGCCGCTGCACGCGCCCAACTTCCACCGCAAGGTGCTCTCCGCGCCGGGCTTCGTCGAGGACACCGGTGCCACCACCGCGCGTGGCGGCGCCCGTGGCGGCCGGCGCGCACGGCTCTACCGCGCCGGCCCGGCCCGGCTGCTGCACCCCGCGCTGCTGCGTCCAGGGCAGGAGGAGCCACGATGACCCACACCGGTTCGGCCACCATCCCGCCGACGGCGACGAGTCGCGGCGGCGCTGGCGAGGACGGTCCGCGTCAGCCCGCCTCGCTCGACGAGGTGATCGACCTCGTGCTGCGCCAGGGCCTCGGGGAACGGGAGCTGTTCGGGCCCGCCGAGCCGACCGCCGGCCGCTCGCCGGAGGCGGCGCTGCGCGCGGCCCGCCGCGTCTACCGGGCCATGGCCCGGCTCGCGCATCCGGACGTCGCTCCGATGGCCCGTCGCACCGAGGCGGCCAGGGCGTTCACCCGGCTCACCGAGCTGTGGGAGGCCCATCAGCTGGCCGCGGGCGGCACGTCGGGCGCGCGGCGGGGCGACCGGTCCGGCACGGTCGTCTTCGGCCGCGGCCGCGCGCCGGCGGCGAAGGCTCGCACCGGCTCGGCCCGCTCAGCCGGCGCCACCGGCGCGGCCGGCTCCCGGCTCGCGTACACCGTCGGCGAGCGGTACGCGGACGGTGACATCACCACCCTGTACCGGGTGGCCCGGGCCACGCCAGCCGACGGCGACGACGCCGGTGGACCGGCCGACGGTGCCGATCCGCCCTACGTCGTGAAGATCGCCCGCGCGGTGGCCGACGACGATCTTCTCGCCCGGGAGGCGGCGGCGCTGCGCCGGATCGCCAGGCTGGGTGACCCGAAGTTCGCTCCCTACGTGCCGCGGCTGGTGGACACCGGCCGGTTCGCCGATCCGGCGGCCGGCGGCGCGGGCCGCCGGGCGAACGTGCTGGGCAGGCTCGACGGCTTCGTGACGCTGGCCCAGGTGCGCGCCGCGTACCCGGGCGGGTTGGACCCGCGCGACGCCGTCTGGATGTGGCGCCGGCTGCTCGTCGTGATCGGCTACGCGCACCGCGCCGGGGTCGCGCACGGGGCGGTGCTTCCCGACCACGTCCTGATCCACCCGGAGCAGCACGGCCTGGTCCTCGTCGACTGGTGCTACAGCGCGGTCCCGGACCCGGCGCCGGACGCGATCGTCGGCCCGTACCGCGGCGCCGGGCTCACCGGTGGCCCGGGGCGCGGGGCGTCATGGCCCCGGACGCCGGGGCGCGGGGCGTCCGGGCTCGACGACGGCGACGGTGGCGGCGACCCGAGTCGGCGGATCCCCGCGCTGGTGGCGGCGTACGCCGACTGGTACCCGCCGGAGGTGGCGCGCCGCGAGCCGCCGGGGGCGGCGACCGACCTCGCCCTCGCCACCCGCTGCGTGTCCTACCTCCTGGGCAGCCCTGACCCGGCCGGGCTCGGCGCCGGTGTGCCCGCGCCGATCCGCCGGTTCCTCGGCGGCTGCCTGCTACCAGCACCGTCCATGCGGCCGGACGACGCCTGGCAACTGCTCGGCGAGCTCGACGACCTGCTGGGCCGCCTGTACGGCCCCCGTCGGTTCCGCCCGTTCACGATGCCGCGCCCGGCGCGCTGACCGCGCGCCGGCGGCGCCCTCCCAGGGGCCAGGTCCGGCCCCGACCAACGTCATCATCCCTTCTTCTCCTCCTGGAGGATCACCATGGGTAGCGGTAGCTGGTCGACAAACGTCTACGACGCGGCCGCGAGCTTCCGGCGCAGCAGCGGCCGGAGCGCCTTCGACTACAGCGACCGGATGCGCCACGCCGGCCGGGCGATGAAGGTCCACGCGGACCTCGACCCGCGCGGCGTGACGGCGCGGGAGAGCCGCGACTCGGACGAGCACCCGACCTCGGTCGCCATCTCGGTGCTGTTCGACGTCACCGGCTCGATGGGCTCGGTGCCGCGTGAGCTGCAGAGCAAGCTGCCGGCGCTGTTCGGCCTGCTGCTGCGCAAGGGCTACGTCGAGCACCCGCAGATCATGTTCGGCGCCATCGGCGACGCCACCTGTGACCGGGTGCCGCTGCAGGTCGGCCAGTTCGAGTCGGACAACAGGATGGACGCGCACCTCGGCAACATCATCCTGGAGGGCGGCGGTGGCGGCCAGGTCAAGGAGTCGTACGAGCTCGCCATGTACTTCATGGCCCGGCACACCGCGATCGACTGCTTCGAGAAGCGCGGCCGCAAGGGCTACCTGTTCATCATCGGCGACGAGAACCCTTACAAGGCGGTCGACGCCGGCCAGGTCCGCGACGTGATCGGCGACCGGCTGGGCGGGCGCATCCCCACCACGGAGATCCTCACGGAGCTCCAGCGGATGTACCACGTCTTCTTCATCATCCCGGCCGGCGCCGCGCACGCGCGGGAGAGCGCGGTGCTCGACACCTGGCGGGCGCTGCTCGGCGAGAGGGTGATCGAGCTGGACGACCTTGGCCTGGCCTGCGAGACGATCGCGCTCACGATCGGCATCCTCGAGGACTCGATCGACCTCGACGAGGGCCTCGACGACCTGCGTGACCTGGGCGCGGACGCCGCCGTCGCCCCTGTCGGCAAGGCGCTGTCCCGGATCCGGCCCGGCGGCGCCCGGCCCCTGGCCAACCCTGACGGCGGCATCGCCCGTCTCTGACCGTCTTTCCGTCTTCCGTCTTTTCGCCGAGTCAAGGAAGGAAGGAGCCGAGATGCGGCCCGACCATGTGATCGTCGTCGATCTCGGCTTCGGCGACGCCGGCAAGGGGACGGTCGTCGACCACCTCTGCCGGGCCGCCGCGGCTGCCGGCCGGCCGGCCAGCGCCGTGGTCCGTTTCAACGGCGGCGCGCAGGCGGCGCACAACGTCGTCACCGACGACGACCGCCAGCACACCTTCGCGCAGTTCGGCGCCGGCACGCTCGCCGGCGTGCCGACCCACCTGTCGCGGTACATGCTCGTCGACCCGCTGGCGCTGGCGGCGGAGGCGGACCATCTCGCCGCCCTCGGCGTGCCCGACCCGTTCGGGGCGCTCACCGTTCACCGGGACGCGCTGCTGACCACGCCGTACCACGCGGCCGCGAACCGGGCCAGGGAGCTCGCCCGCGGCACCGGGCGGCACGGTTCGTGTGGAATGGGGATCGGGGAGACGGCCGCCTACGCCCTCGCCTACCCCGACGACGCGCCGCGGGTGGGCGACTGCGCGCACCCCGCCCGGCTGCGCCGGCTGCTCGGCGAGCTGCGGGCGCTGCTGGAGTCGGAGCTCGGGCCGCTGCCGGCGCCGCCGGTCGAGGACTGCGTCGAGGTGTTCGGCGAGTTCGCCCGGACGGTCCGGTTCGTCGATGACCGGCACGTCGTCGAGCTGCTGCGCGCCGGCCCGGTCGTCTTCGAGGGGGCGCAGGGCGTGCTGCTCGATGAGTGGCACGGCTTCCACCCGTACACGACCTGGTCGACGACGACGTTCGCGAACGCGGAGAAGCTGTTGCGGGACGCCGGGGTGGACGGCGGCGACGTCACCCGCCTCGGGGTGCTGCGGACCTTCACCACCCGGCACGGCGCCGGCCCGCTGGTGAGCGAGGACGCCGCGCTGACCGCGGCACTGCCCGACCGGCACAACGGCGTCGGCCGCTGGCAGGGGGCCTTCCGGGTCGGGCACTTCGACGCGGTCGCCCATCGGTATGCCGTCGAGGTCGCGGGCGGGGTGGACGCGGTCGCGCTCACCCACCTCGACGCCCCCGCCGCCCACCCGCTCGGGGTGTGCCGGGCCTACGACGTCGCGGACGCGACACCTGGGAGCGGCGGCTTCTCCGACTGCGGCGACATCACGGCGGGGCCGGTCCAGCAGCCTGATGACATGGACCTTGTCGACAGCCCGGCGGGCGCCCGGACGCGGGACGCGCCGAGCGGGCCGCGCCCGGACGCGGCGGTGCGGCGGATCGACCGGCTGACGCCGGGGCCGGCCGGTGACCTGGAGCGGTCGGCCGCGCTCACCCGCCAGTTGCTGCGGGCCCTGCCGGTCCTCGACGAGGCGTCGCCGGGCCCGGACGAGTGGCCGGACCTGGTCGCCGAGGTTTGTGGCGCACCGGTATCCGTCCGCTCCTATGGGCCGCGCAGCGGCGACAAGCACTAGTTCACCACCCGCCACAGCGGTTGGCGTCGGCCAGCTGCCAGCCGCGGCGACAGCGCAGGAAAACGAATGCAAGAACCCGGAGGTACCGGCCGTGACGAACTTCTATCTAGTGACACTCATCCTGGCGCTGCTACTGGCGCTGGGCACCCTCTTCCTCCTGGTTCTGCTGCGAGTGCTGGAAGAACGCCGCGACGTGGCCGACACCCGTGTCAGCTGGTCGGTCCGCGCCTTCCAGGACCAGGACGACGACCGCGAGGCGCTGCGGTAGGTACTGCCCGGCTGCCCGGCTGCCCGGCTGCCCGGCTGCCCGGCTGCCCGGCTGCCCGGCGGTCTGGCTGCCCGGCGGCCTGGTCCGGGTGACCGGGCCGGCCGGCGGCGTAGGGTCCGGCTATGCCGACCGGTGTACCGCCGTGGCCCCCTGCCGGGCGGGGCGGTCCGGACCCGGCCGACGGTCCGGACCCGGCCGACGGTCCGGACCCGGCCGACGGTCCGGACCCGGCCGACGGTCCGGACCCGGCCGACGGGCCGGCCCTCGTGGAGCCGCAGGCCGAGGCCTGGCGGGCGGGCGACCTGGTGGTGGGGTCCGCGCGTGGGCGATGGGTGCTGCTCGCGACCGTCCTCGGCTCGGGCCTGGCGTCGATCGACGCGACCGCGGTCGGAGTCGCGCTGCCGTCCATCGGGCGCGACTTCGGAACCGGCCTTGCCTCGCTGCAGTGGGTCGTCACCGCGTACACGCTCGCGTTGGCCGGGCTGCTGCTGCTCGGCGGTTCGCTCGGTGACCGGTATGGCCGGCGTCGGGTGTTCATGCTCGGCGTCGGGTGGTTCGCGCTCGCGTCCCTGCTCTGCGGGCTCGCGCCGAACTCCTCCGTGCTGGTCGGCGCGCGGGCGCTGCAGGGGGTCGGTGGGGCGCTGCTGACGCCGGGCAGCCTCGCGATCCTGCAGGCGTCCTTCGCCGCGGACGATCGCTCGCGGGCGATCGGTGCCTGGTCTGGCCTGTCGGGGGTGACGACGGCCGTCGGGCCGTTTCTCGGCGGCTGGCTGGTTGGCGCGGTTTCCTGGCGGCTGATCTTCTTCATCAACCTGCCGCTCGCCGTGGCGGTGCTGGCGGTCGCGGCGCGGCACGTACCGGAGTCGACCGACCCGGCCGCGCCGCGCCGGATCGACGTGACCGGCGCGGCGCTGGTGACGCTCGGCCTGGTCGGGCTGTCCTACGGGCTGATCGAAGGGCCGGGCCGTGGCTGGACCTCGCCGGTCGTGACCGGGTCACTGGCGGCTGGCGTGGCGCTGCTGGGTGCGTTCATCGTCGCCGAGCAGCGGGAGCGCGAGCCGATGCTCCCGCCAACGCTGTTCGCCTCCCGGCAGTTCACGGCGGCGAACCTGGTCACCTTCGTGATGTACGCGGCGCTCGGCGGTGCGTTGTTCCTGCTGCCGATCGAGCTGCAGCAGGCCGGCGGGTACTCGCCGATCGAGGCGGGAACCGCTCTGCTACCCATCACGATCATCATGCTGGCTCTGTCAGCTCGCTCTGGCGCGCTGGCGGATCGGATCGGTCCCCGGCTGCAGATGAGTGCCGGGCCGCTGCTCGCCGCCGCGGGGCTCGCGCTGCTGTCCCGGGCAGGCCATGGCGACGGCTACCTGCGTGACGTGCTGCCGGCCGTCGCCGTACTCGGCCTGGGTCTGGCGACGACGGTCGCGCCGCTGACGTCGACGGCGCTCGGCGCGGCGCCCGCCGACAAGGCCGGCGTCGCCTCCGCGGTGAACAACGACGTGGCCCGCACCGCCGGTCTCCTCGCCGTCGCCGTGCTGCCCGCGGCCGCAGGGCTGAGCGGCGGGGCCTATCTGGACTCGGGCGCCTTCAACCACGGCTTCCGTATCGCGATGTGGCTGGCCGCCGCACTCTGCGCCGCCGGCGGCCTGCTGGCGGCCCTCGGCATTCGCAACCCGCCACGCCCGGCATTCCGGGTGCCGACGCGGGTGCCAGTCCCGGCTCCGGCGGCCGGGCCCGCCCGAGGAGGGCCGGCCGCCGGCGTGCCGCCGCCGGCGCCGGCCAACGCCGTCCAACCGCATTTTCTGCACTGCGCGCTGGACGGGACGCCCGTCGCGACGAACCCGAGGAACTGCCCGCTCGGACCGCCTGCCGCCGGGCAGGCGGTCCGAGCCGCACCGGCGGACTGATCTCGGGCGTCCCGATCAGCCGAGGTATTCGGCGACGACGCCCAGATATGCCTCGTTGAGCAGGGGACGCTGCCGGGACAGGAAGTGCAGGATGCGTACGCCGGCGGTGCGCGCCTCGTTGACCGAGGAGAACGCCTTCGGCCTGCGGTTCCAGGCGGAGTCGAGGGGGGACACCCTCGTGCCGGTGGCGGCGATCGCCCGGACGAGGGCGAGCTGGTCCTCGCCGCCGAAGCGGTTCCACTCCTGGTGCCAGTGGTTGAACATTCTCCCCGTGCGCCCGTTCTGGTCGAAGAGCATGACGCCGCTGTTGTAGTAGCGGCGGTCGGCCAGGCCGAGGTCGGACATCAGCTGGTACTCCGGCGCCCGCCGGGTGGGGTCGTTGACGCTGTGCGCGATCACGTCCCCGACGGACGAGTGCATGTCCGGAGCCATCGCCATGTCGTGGCCGCGCAGCAGCTCCCAGATCTCCTCGATCGGGGAGATGACGATCGTGTCCGCGTCGAGGAAGAGCGTGCGCTGGAACGACCAGCGGTAAAGCTGGGTCTTGTGGAAGCGGGACGCGAACCCGCCGGGAAGGCTGCCGACGATGAGCGTTTCGCATTCCAGGTCGACCAGCTCGTGGCTGGGCGCGTCGGTGACGACGCGCACCGGGCCGTCGTAACCGTGCAGACGCAGTGTGCGGGCGCTGTCGGTCGCGAGCTTCGTGTACATGTCGCCGAGCGCCAGATAAAGCACTCCCTGGCTTACCGATGCCTTGCCATGACCGTTCTGGGCCCGCTTCCCATTGCCGTTTGCATGGCCGTTGCGACCCGCGAGAGTGGGTCCGGTCAGCGGCGACGGAACGAGGCCGTCGCCTTCGCCAACCGGGCCCGTCCGCTCGGCGCCGGTGAGCTGCTTCGGGATCGTGGCGGCCGGGATCGCGGGCGCCGGGTCCACGGGCAGCCAGCCGATCGCCTTGGCGGCGAGCATGAAGTCGATGCGGCGCTGGATGTGGTCGGGCCGGCGGTGCAGGGCGTGCGGGTCGGGCAGCTCGATCTGGTTCATGAGCGTCTCGGGGTCGGGGCTGGTAGGCGTCAGGTAGTTGCGCAGGCCGGCGCACAGCCGCATCGCGACACAGAGCAGCATGTCGTCCTCGGGCACCTGCTCCTCGGTGTAGTTCATCAGCCAGCGCAGCTGAGCCACATGGTGCAGGTTGCGGGTGCGGACGAAGAAGCCGCGGACCAGGACGTCGATCTCCCGCGGCCGGGGGAGCCGCTCGACGTTGCGCGCCCGATAGACGCCGTCGGGCGGGATGATCCGGCCCATCTGTCCGATCGAGCCGAAGCCGGGCAGTGCCTCGGCGGTGTTGACGAAGTGCTCGACGCAACGGGGCCCAGGCAGCATGTCGTCGTCGATGAAGAACGTGTACTCGTGGTCGTAGGCGGCCAGCGGCACGAACCGTGAGTAGGGACCGGTGTTGTGTCCCCAGCGGTAGACGCGGTCTGCGTTGTCCAGCACCGACGTCGACAGCGCGTACTGGTCATCCAGATGGGTGTCACAAACTGTGACGGTGCACGGGGTGGACTGCGCGCGAAGCGCGTTCACGACCCGTTCGACATTGCCGGGACGTTTCCAGTTAATGACGACTGTCTCGACCTTGTTCATGCTCCCCGTCAACATCCACCCATGATGAAACAGCACGAATAGCACGCCTGTCGGCGTGTGGAGAACTGGGTTGGCCCAGACCGGACCTAGGCGCGACGCGACGGCGCGGGCGCCTGTGGGCGGGGGGTTGACCGAAATGTTCGCACGTCAACGGCAAAGTTCTCAAGAGGCTTCAAAGCGTGCAGTGAGTGTGACCTGCGTCACACCTTGCGGTGGGCCTGTGAAGAGCCTCGGAGTGCCGGTGCCGCGGCGACGGGGCCGTCGGCAAATATTTCGGAAGCGGCAAAAAATGACGCGCAGGTTTCGGCCGGCTGAATCGCGCGATGCGTTTCGCGGAAGTAACGCCGCCGACGATGACCTGGAGGTGGAAATGATGTGCACCCGGACCACTACTCTTGGTAGTCAGGTCGCGGCGGTCCGCCCGGCCGTCCCGCCAGTCCTCGGGAACGGCCGGGTCCGCGGATCCGCGCGTCGACAGCCGGGCGACGGGTCGCGGGACCCGCGGACATCCGGCTGGAGCGTCGGGCCGCCCGCGGCGGCGCCGGGTGGCGGACGAGTGCCAGGCGGGAATGATCACCGGCCGGCGGTCGACGTGGCGGTGAGGGCGGCCGCGCCAGTGGGGGAGACCGCGTCGGTGAGCCACTCAGCCGATGAGGCGCTGGCGGTTTCGGGCGAGCGAGATCAGGCCGCCCCGGCTGGGTCCGCCGCGTGTTTCGAGGCGGGCCAGCCGGGGCGGGGCGGCCTCAGGACTGGAAGATGGCGTTGTCTCGCACGGTGACGGCGACGGACTTGAGCGGGCTCGGGGCGGGGCCTGCGACGGGGGCGCCGGTGGAAACGTCGAACTTGCTGCCGTGGCAGGGGCAGTCGATCGTGCCGTTGGCCACCTTGGCGACGGTGCAGCCCTGGTGGGTGCAGACGGCGGAGAAGGCGTGCACGTCGTTGCCGCTGGTGCGCGTGAGCACGATCTTGCTGTCCGAGAGGATCAGCCCGCCGCCCGCCGGCACCTGGTCCAGGGTGGCGAGCTGGGTGCCGCCGGAGCTCGCGGTCGAGCCGCCGGCCGTGCCCGCGGCACTGGTGGCGGCCGACGGAGCCGCCGCGGAGCCGGTGGCCTGGGAGTACGAAGCGTCGTCGTCGTCAGAGCTGGAGCATGCGGCCAGCAGGTAGCCGGATGCTCCGACGGCGGCGGCGATCAGCGGGACCGTCGCTCGCCGGCTGAGACCGGCCGGCCTGACCTGAGTTTCGGTCGGCTCGGCCTGGGTTGTGGCTTCCTGCGTCATATCAGCCCTTCCTATACGGCGATACCACCCGACAGGTCAGACGGTAGGCCGGCAGATGGGCTGAGAGGCGGTAAGCCCGGCCGTTGCGATTAAAGAACTGGTGAGAATCATTCCGCCCACCGCCGAACGTGACTGTCCGGAGTCGCGGAACGGTCGTCGGAATGTCCCGCCCGGGTCGGCCGCGGCACGCCCGGGCGGTGAGAGCCAGAGCACGCGACCGCATTCTCTCCTCGCATGAGGTCACCGGCGCGCCGCCGCGGCGCGGATCGTCAGGAGAGGGCGACGAGGGCGCCGATGGTGAAGGCGGCGGCGAACAGCCAGATCAGCGTGGGCACCGTGCTCAGCCAACGGGGCGGCTTGCGCCGCGCGCTCGGGACGGGCGCGGGCGCGGTCCGCTGGGCAGGCACGCCGGCGGACTGGTGCGCACCGGCCGGCACGGGTGCCGGAGTGGCCCCGCGGCCGGCCCGCTGGGCCGGGTTCGGAGCGCCGCCACTTGGCGCGAGCCTGGTCTCGAGCTCGTCGAGGGTGGGCTCGGCCGGGGGGGCGGCGGCGGCCGGCACCAGGGCGGCGAGCACCACCTCCGGACCGTCGGCGCCGCCGAGGCGCAGACGGGTCACGTCGCCGCCGACCCGCACCGAGCCGACCTGCGCGCCGTCGTGCCACATCCCGTTGGTGCTCAGGTCTCGGGCTACCCAGCCGTCCGGCGTCGGCTCGAGCGAGACATGCCGGCGCGAGACCTTCGGATTGCTGATGACGATGTCAGCGTCGCGGGCCCGGCCGACGACCGCCGGGCGGTCGCCGGGCAACGTGAGCTGTTCGGCCGGGGTCGTGACGCTCAGCGCGACGGGTGGCACGCTGGTCCCCTCTCGTGCTGGGCACGTCCGGCCCCGCGAGCGCGGGGCCGGACGGCGATCAGGTGGCGGGCTGGGTCTCGGTCCGGCCAAGGCCGGCGCGGTGCGCCGAGAGGGCGGACTGTCAGGAAGGGAAGACGGCGTTGTCGCGGACGGTGACGTCGACCGCCGGCAGCGGTTTCTTGGCCGGGCCGGCGACGGGGGCGCCGGTCGCGGCGTCGAACTTGCTGCCGTGGCACGGGCAGTTGATCGTGCCGTCCGTGACGTCGGAGACCGTGCAGCCCTGGTGGGTGCAGATGGCCGAGAAGCCGTGCACGTTGCCCGCGTCGTCCCGGGTCAGCACGATGCCGGCCTTGTCGAGTACCACGCCGCCACCGGCCGGCACCTGGTCGAGCGTGGCCAGCTGGCCGCTACTCGCGCCGCCGCCGCCGCCACCACCTCCGCCGGCCGGCGCGGTGAAGACGGCGTTGTCGCGGACGGTGACGTCGACCGGCGGCAGCGGGCTACCGGCCGGGCCGGCGACGGGGGCGCCGGTCGCGGCGTCGAACTTGCTGCCATGACACGGGCAGTTGATCGTGCCGTCCGTGACGTCGGAGACCGTGCAGCCCTGGTGGGTGCAGATGGCCGAGAAGCCGTGCACGTTGCCCGCGTCGTCCCGGGTCAGCACGATGCCGGCCTTGTCGAGTACCACGCCGCCACCGGCCGGCACCTGGTCGAGCGTGGCCAGCTGGGTGCCGCCACTCGCGCCGCCGCCGCCCGCCGCGTTGGCGCCGGGGCCGGTCTCGCTCTCGTCGTGCCCCTTCGCTACGGCGAAGCCGGCGACGGCACCCGCGACTACGACCACGGCCGGGACGGCCCGACGGGTGAGGGCCCCTGACTGGGGCGGCGCGGAGACGTCTTGCGTCATCTCAGCCCTTCTTCGTGACGGCCGGAGCGATCAGACATGAGGAATGCCGGAGCGGGTGAAGAACCAGAGCGACGCGGTCAGCCAGAGCACGATGAGCGTCGTCAGGACCAGGCTGCCGAGCACCGGCAACGCCCAACCAGGCAGCTTCTTTACCCGTAGACCGAGCATCTTCGCCGCGTAGGCGCCGTAGAACGCGCAGCCGGCGATGCCATGCACGACGACGCGTGGCTCCGCGGTCTGGAAGCCGAGCGCCCACAGGCAGTGGAACGCCACCGGGAGCGAGATGACGAAGGCCGCCGTCCCGCTCCACCGATGGACGATCGCGACGGCGGGCCCGGCTGAGCCGACACCCGGCAGCCGCCCCCACATCCACAGGGCGGTGAGGAGCTGCACGATGACGAGCAGCACGATCACCGTCGTGAGCCACGCCTTCATGGGGAGCGGCGAGGAGAAGCCCAGCGTGTAGAGCGGGCGCCGAGCGGGCTCGTGTACCCGGCCGTAGACCCCGAGAACGACCGCGATCACGGCCCCGATGAGCAGCGCGCCGGCGAGGCCGGCGCCGCCGGTCGCGAACCCGCGCCGCGCCGGCGCGGCCGGTCCCGTGGCGGGCTCAGGCATCGACATGTGGCCTCCGTTCCAGGCCGGAACGGCGTCGCGCGTCCATGCTCACGCCCCCCGTTCCGGCTCCCCGATCGGTGGGGGTGCCCGACGCGCGTGGCCACGTCGGACACCTCCACCAGCAGGTTCAGCCTGATCTGCTATTCCCGACCAAAACATCGGGGGAAACCCTGGTTCCGGATGCGCCCGAGCGCGGCTCGCGCATCGGCCGGAACTCCGCCGTTGGATCATCGCGTCGTAGGGGCTCTGACTGTCAAGGATCTGCCGCGAATCCGGCGCGGCGCGGCCGGGGCGTCAGGATCGAAGGACGGCGCCGACCGCGGCCCGGGAAGGCACTCCAAGCTTGGCCAGCACCTTCGTCACGTGGCTTTCGACCGTCTTCTCGCTGACGAACAGCTCGGCGGCGATCTGCCTGTTCGTCTGACCGGCGGCCACCAGCTCGGCGATCTGCCGCTCCCGCGCCGACAGCCGCGCGGCCGTCGCGCCCGACATCTCGCTGTTCCTGGCGCCCGCCTGTGCGCCGCCGTCGGCCGCGGCGCCGATGCCGGCCAGCGCGCCGCCGCCAGGCGCGCCGCCGCCGACCCCCAGCCCGTCGCCGCCGCCGAGCCCGCCCACCTGCCGGGCGGCGGGACGCCAGGAGCCCGCCGGGCGCCCGCCGCGGGCCACCTTCTCGCCGAGCTGCCGCAGCAGGCGGGCCGCCTCGTCGCCGGGTCGCCGGGCGCCGGCCGCCCGCAGCCGGGACTCGGCGCGCCGCAGCTCGCTGACCGCCGTTGTGGTGTCGCCGACGGCGGTCAGCGCCCGCCCCGCGAGCGTCAGCGATCGACCCGACTCGATGGGCAGGCCGGCCCGCTCGGCCGCGGCCGCGGACGCGAGCGCGGCCTTCGCCGCCGCCACCGCGTCGCCGCGCGCGAGCTCCACGGCGGCCCGCGCGCGCAACGCGGACGCCGCCCGCCCGGGCAGGCCACCGCCCGCGTGCGCGGCCGCGTACTCCGCCCGCCGGGCCCACCGCTCCGCCGCCGCCACCCCGTCGACCGTTTCGGCATCGCCAGCACCGTTGCCCGCCAGCGCACCGGCCGCGCCGGCCCCGGACGACGGACGCACCACCTCCGACGGACGCGCCAGGTTCGGCGGGCGGATCGGGGCGGGCCCGGGACGGCGCTGGCCCGCGCGATCGAGATCGCGCCTGGCGAGCTCCGCCCGGGTGAGCAGCTCATACCAGTACGGGCGGTAGGCCTCCTCGACGCGGGGCAGGTCCGGGCCGCCGGCGGCGGCGAACAGCTCGTCGATCGCCCGGTCCGGCTGGCCGGCCTCGACCAGTGCCTCCGCGTAGTGCGAGCCGGCGAGCACCGAGACGGCGTCGGTATCGGGATGGGCGACCTGGACGGCGTGCGCGCCGAGCCGTAGCGCCTCGGTCAGGTCGCCGTCCAGCGTCGCCGTCCAGCAGCGCACCGCCAGCGCCCAGGACAGGAACGGCAGGTGCGGCGCGAGCAGGCACGACTCGACGGCCTCCTCGGCGAGCCGCGCCGCCTCCGGTATCTGGCCCCGCCAGCCCGCCAGCGTCGCCCGGCCGACCGCCGCCATGGCGAGGGTGACGCCGCGACCCCGTCGGCGCGCGAGCGAGTCCGCGCGGTCGAGGTGCCGCGCGGCGGCCGTGAACCGTTCCAGATACATCTCGGTCCAGCCGAGCCAGGCGAGCATCGCCAGGTGGGGCAGCACCTCGTCGTCGGCCAGCAGGTCGTAGCGGCGGGCGGCCTCCGTCGCGCCGGCGTCGGCCGCGGCGACACCGCTGGCCATGTACTCGGCGCCCGCGAGCAGCCCGGTGGAGACGGCGAGCAGGGCCCGGTCGCCGAGCCGTTCGGCCAGCGGATGGGCCTCCCGCTGCCAGCGGCGCATGCCGTCGTACTCGCCGGTGTAGAAGTGGTCGATCACCAGCTGCAGGCGCAGCAGGCAGCCCTCGCGGGTGGCCGGGTCCGCCGTCGCCAGCGCGTCGAGCACCAGGGCCCTGGCCTCCCCGTGCCGGCCGAGCATGTGGTCGACGGCGGAGCGCAGCGCGATCACGTGCGCACGCTCCTCCGGGAGTGAGGACGGGATCAGGCCGAGGATCTCGTCCAGGACGTCGCGGGCCCGCTCCGGCTGGTAGCTCGAGTCCAGCGCGCTCGCCAGCCGGGCGAGCAGGGCGATGCGCCGCGGGTGGATCTCCCCGACCACGGCGGGCAGCAGCCGCAGGGCCGCGTCGTACCAGCGGGCGGCGGCGGCCGGCGCGCGTAGCCGGCTGGCGTCCGCCGCGGCGGCGAGCAGCGCCACCGCCTCCTCGTCGCCGGGCACCGCCGACCGCTCGACGTGGTGCGCCCTCGCGGTGGCGGGCGCCCCGCGCGCGGCGAGCGCCGCGGCTGCGCGGGCATGCGCGCCCAGCCGCCAGCCCGGGCCGGCCGAGACGTACACCGCGTGGCGCACGATGGGGTGCCGGAAGGCGAACCGGCCGGGCAGCTCCGTCGGCCGAATGACATCGGCCCTGATAAGGACGTCGACGGCGTCCAGCGGCGAGACGGCGATCTCGTCGATGTCGACGCTGATCTTGACCGTGACGAGGGGGCCGGTCGGCTGGGCCGTGGGCGTCGGCGCTCCCGTCGGCGTGCTCGCGGCGCCGCCCGTCGACGTCGAGGGGGCGCCGGCGGCGGCCGCGGCCAGATCGGGGTCGAACGTGTCGCCGGCTACGGCGGCGCCCTGGGCGAACAGGCGGACCGGGAAGGGTAACGCGGCGATCTCCGCCCCTACGGCGGCGGCCACCGCGGGTGGGACCTTGTCTTCGAGGTCGTCGAGGGCGTCGTCCGTCACTCCCGTGGCCACGGCCACGGCCGCGCCGTTCGCCGCGGTGGTTGACGGTGGGAGCGAACGGGAACGAGCGAGCTGTTCCAGGTAGAAGGGGTTTCCGCCGCTCTGGCGATACCAGCGATCCTTGGCGACTGGATCCCGAACCAGGCTCAACAGCAGGTCGGCGTCGGTGCGGGAGAGCGCGCCGAGGCGGATCCGGGTGCCGGTGGCCCCAGAGCCCCCCGAGGCACCTGTGGCGGCGTCGGCTCCGGCGACGGCGTCGGCGGCCTGCTCAGGCGAGATGCCGGACGCCGCCTCGAGCGCGGCGAGCAGCGTGGCCGGGGCCTGGCGCGGCCGATAGGAGAGCACGAGCAGCACCGCCGCCGCCGGCGGACGGCGCAGGAGGTGCGCGACTAGCTCGGCCGACGCCGTGTCGGCCCAGTGCAGGTCATCGAGCGCCAGCACGAGCGGGTGCTCGGCCGCGAGCAGCTCCAGCAGTCGCCGTACGGCGCGGTAGGTCTGCCAGCGGTCCAGCTCGGAAGTGTCGGTCCTGGCCCGGCCGAGCGGACGGAGCGCCGGGAAGACCGAAGCCAGCTCGTCGAGTCGGTCGGCGCCGAGCGTGCACAGCCGGTCCGGATCAACCGCGCCGAGGTAGTCGTCCAGCGCGTCGACGATGGCATTGAACGGGATGTCGCGTTCCAGTTCGCTGCCGTGGCCTCGGAGCACCAAATGCCCGCGTTGGTCCGCCAGTGAGGTGAGCTCGTCGATCAGCCGGCTCTTGCCGATTCCGGCCTCGCCACTGATTTCCAGCCAGCCGGCTCGCGGCCGGTGGGCCGCGACCGCCGATCCGTTCCTCGCCCGCGCGCCCGGCGCCACCGTCGCTGACCTGCCAACGGTCAGTCGACCGATGGCCGCGCGGATCGTCGCCATCTCCCGATCCCGTCCCACCAGGGAGGCCCTATACCTCACTGTCCCTCCCCCGTGGCGTACCGCCGCGTGTGTCCGGGTCAGCAGGACCACGCGGGAGTTCGATCGCCTTTGGCGGGATTGTGGAGGAGCGTTCGGCCGTCCCGCGCGCCGGGTCGTTTGAGTGACATCGGCTGCCCTGCGTGCGGGTCGCTTGGGTGACATCGTCGGCCGGTTTTGGGGATCTCCCCGATATATAGGTGTGCCGTCGCCGGGTGACGCTGCTAGACATGGCGATGTTCGTCCTGTGCCACCGGCACGGTCCGGCCGAATGCCGGTTCGCGTTCGCGTCCTGGCACGGTTTCGACAGCCCTCTGCGGCACGGCCACGCGCTCGCCTCCTGCGGCCTGGGCCGCGACGAGCACCAGATGTTCTGGACGGTCGAGGCGGTGGACGCCCAGGCCGCGCTCGCGCTGGTGCCTCGGTACGTCGCGAGCCGGACCGAAGCCGTGCCGGTCACCGAGTTCCCCGTCCCCTGAGCCGTCCCGCGGGAGCCTGTACTAGGCGGCCGCCTCCGCCGGCTGCACAGCCTCCGCCGGCTGCGCCGGAAGCCGGCCGCGCACGGTGGTGCCTCGGCCGGGCGCCGTCTCGACGGTGAGCGTGCCGCCGGCGGCGCCCACCCGGTCGGCCATGCCGAGCAGGCCGGTGCCGGCCCGGGAGCGGGCATCGGCCGGGTCGAATCCAGGCCCGTCGTCGGTGACCGTGAAACACAGGCTGTCGCCGTCGAGGGCGAGCCGGACGAACACGCTCGCGCCTCTGGCGTGTTTGGCGGCGTTCTGTAGCGCCTCCAGGCAGGCGAAGTACGCGGCGATTTCGACCGGCGTGGCGAACCGCCGCCCGTCGAGCTCCGGCGCGCTTTCCACCCGGACGTCCAGCGGAGCCCGGCGGGCTCGGGCGCGCAGTGCCGTCGGCAGGCCACGAGCCGCGAGTACCGGCGGGTAGATGCCGCGGGCGAGTTCGCGCAGGTCGTCGATGCAGCGGTCGACGTCGTCCTGGCAGCGCCGTAGCGCCGCCCGGGCAAGCTCCGTGGCGGTGCCGCCCCCGCCGGCCTCGTCCGCGCTGGCGTCACCCGTCGTGCCAGCCAGCGCGGCGAGCTGCTCCTCGGCCTGACGGATCGTCACGGTCATCGCGACGAGCTGCTGCTGGGCGCCGTCGTGGATGTCGCGCTCGAGCCTGCGCCGCTCGTCGGCCTGCGCCGCCGCTAGCCGCGCCCGGCTGGCCCGTAGCTCGGCGGACTGCGCGGTGATCTGGTCGAGGCGGGCGCGCAGCTCGGCTGTGAGAGCGACGGCCCGCAGCGCCGGGCCGGCCTGGGCCGCGAGGTCGGCGAGCAGCCGCCGGTTGGCCCGCCCAAGCGGGCGGTCCGGCCAGGACTGGACGGCGACGTCCCCGACGACGGTGCCGAGGTGGCGGACCGGGATCACGACGAGGTCGGGCTCCGGGCCGTCCGCCGAATCCGAGCCGTCGGGTGCCCCCGGCCCAGGTGGCGCCCCGCCGCCTGGCCGCTCCGGGAACCACGCGGTCCGCGTCGCCGCCGCCTCACGCCCGCCATCGTCCTTCGCGTCCGCCCAGTCAGTCCCGCCCGTCCCGGCCTGGTCGGCCTGGTCGGCGTGGTCGGTGACGAAGGCGCGAGCCCGCGCGGACGGCACTCCCAGGCCCAGGGTGAGCGCCCGGGCGGTGCGAGGCAGCACGTCGTCGACCGCCGGGGCCTCGGCGAGCTGGCGGGGCAGTGCCGCCAGCGCCTCGTACGGGGTGGCGCGCACGCCGTAGACCAGCCGCTGCGCCGCCCGGCCGACCCAGTCCTTCGCCGGCGCGAACACCACGGCGACGAGCACGGTCGCGACCACCAGCGACGGCAGGGGAAGATCGTCCGTCCCCGACCCGGCGGCCGCCGCGAACCCGACCACCACCCCGACGTACAGCGTGGTGATGACGACGGTCAGCGCGCCGTAGACGATCGCCGCGACCAGGACCCGGTCGAGGTCCCACAGCCGGTAGCGCAGCACCCCGACGGCCAGCGCCAGCGGGAACCCGACCGCCACCGCCGCGACCAGCCCGAACGTCCCGACGACGCGCATCCCCGGGACGAGCTGCGCGACGAGGCAGACGGCGGCGAGGGTGGCGGCGATGGCCAGTGGGCGCAGCCGGGCGCGGTCGTCCCGACCGGCCCGGGCGTGCCGGACGAGCAGCCCGACCACCGCCGCGGTCAGCAGCAGCAGGCATACCTGGGTGAGCGCCCCGAGCGCAGCCCGCACCGGGTCGCCGGCGCCGGCCGGCAGCGCGCCGCGCCACGGGATCTCGTAACCGAAGGACTCGTCAGCCAGCGGCCCAGGGCGCAGCAGGCACAGCGCGACCCCGGCACCGCCGGCGGCGAGCCCGCCGAGCGCCGCCGCACCCCACCGGCACGACATCGGGCGGCCGTCCGGGAACAGCACCAGCACGACGGCCAGCGGCCCTGGGAAGAACAGCGGATCGAGGGCGAGACCAGCCCAGCCGGCGACGTCCGCCAGCGGTAGCGAGCCGGGGTCGACGCGCAGCCCGCGGTAGGCGTACTCACGCAGCGCGAACTCGAACACCACCGCGGCGCCGACGACGTAGAGCAGCGGGCCGAGCCGGTTCGCCGGCCGCACCCCCACCAGCAGGGCGCCGACCAGCCCCAGCGCCATCCCGAGCAGCAGCGAGACGACGATGAACCCCTCGTTCACGCCCGGGTCGACGCGATGTGGGACGACCGCCGCGGCCGCTGCGGCAGCCGTCGCGGTCACGATGGCGGCGAGGCCGGTGGCCACAGCCGGCCGGGCGCGGCTCGGGCCGCGCGCCGAGGCGGCCGCCGAGGCAGGCGTCAGCATGGCCGGTGCGCATTGGTCCGCATGCGTCGGATTGTCACCTACCATGACGGACGTGATCAGCGGTACCGGCACCACGATCGGCATGGTGCGTACACCCCGGGGGATCAGCGCCGTCGGTCTCCCTACCGTGGTCGCGTGACGACCACGGTCTGGCGGCGGGCGATCGGGTGGAGGGTGGTCCGGTGACGAGTAGTCCGGTGACAGCCGACGCCGCGGTGCCGGGTGGCCGGGCGCCGACGCGGCTGATCCTCGCCGAGGACAACCTGCTCGCCCGCGAGGGGTTGCGCGGCCTGCTCGGGTCGGCGCCGGAGATCGAGCTGGTGGCCGTCTGCGCGTCCTACGACGAGCTTCTCGCCGCGGTGGACGTGCATCAGCCGGACGTGGTGCTGACCGACATCCGGATGCCGCCGACCGGCACCGACGAGGGGATCCGGGCGGCGGCCTGGCTGCGCCGCGCGCACCCACGGGTCGGCGTGGTGGTGCTGAGCCAGTACGACGACCCGGAGCTGGCGTTGGCGCTGCTCGACGAGGGGTCGCGCGGGCGCGCCTACCTGCTCAAGGAGCGGATGTCGCATCGCGACCAGCTGCTCGGCGCGATCCGGGACGTCGCCGTCGGCGGCTCCGTGATGGACCCGAAGATCGTCGACGCGTTGGTGCGCGGGCACAGCTCGCGGTCCCCGCTCGCCGGGCTCACCCCGCGCGAACGGGAGGTGCTCGCCGAGATGGCGACCGGCAAGGACAACACGGCGATCGCCGCCGCGCTCGTGCTGACCGTCCGGGCGGTGGAGAAGCACATCAACGGCATCTTCAGCAAACTCGGGCTGGCCGAGGAGTTCGAGGTGCACCGCCGGGTCAAGGCCGTGCTGCTCTACCTGGCGGCCTATCAGGGCGGCTGAGCCGCGGGCCGCGCCGGCGGGTCGCGCCGGCGGGTCGCGCCGGCGGGTCGCCGGCGGCGGGGGTGTTCACACCCCCGCCGCCCGGCGTGTTGGCATCCCACTCGGCGGGCGTGCGGCCGGCCGGAAAGTCGGGTGTGCGCACGGTCGGCTTCGAGCCCGCCAAACGCGAGTCTTTCTAGGTGTTCGCCGGAACCGTCTGGTTCTTCGCAACCACGGTTCTCCGGAATCATCCAGAAAGGAAGAGACGATGTCGCATTCCCACGGGGCCACCACCCGGACCACCGACGGGACCACCGCCCCGACCGCCGGCCGAGGCGGCGCGGCTGCCCCGGCCGACGCCCACCGGTGGCCGCTGCTCGCCCGGATCGGCGCGTTGGCTGTCGGGACCTTCGTCGTCGACGCGATCGTCGTCGGCCTGCTGAACCCCGGCTACAACCCGGTCCGTGAGGGCGTCAGCGCGCTCGCGGCGACCAATGCCGACTATGCCTGGCTGATGATCGCCGGATTCCTGGCCCAGGCCGTCGGCCTGGTCTGCACCGGGGTCCTGCTCTGGCGGCGGGTCGGCCGCGGCAAGGCCGGCCGCGCCGCCGCGGTGCTGGTGACGCTCACCGGCGCCGGCATGGCCGTTGCGGGCCTGGCCCGGCAGGACTGCTCGGAGCGGCTGTCGAGCTGCATCGACTACGACGACGCGCCGTTGGCGTCCACCCACTTCTGGGTGCACCAGTACGTCTCGATGGCGCTGTTCCTCGGGCTGATCGTGGCGCTGTTCCTGTTGGCCCGCGCGCTGCGCCGGGACTCGGGCCGGGCGCACCTGGCGGTCCCGACCCGGTTCGTCGCGATCTACTGCCTGCTGACCGTCGCGGCGGTGTTCATCGGTGAGATCGGCAACGCCTACTACGGCCTGTTCCAGCGGGTGTTCACGCTGCTGGTGTTCGGCTGGCCCGTGGTCGTGGCCGTCTCGGCGTCGCGCCGGTCGGTCTCCGAAACGGCGGACAGCGTCCCCGCGGTGGAGGTCGCGCACGTCGCGGCGGCGTCGCACGCCGGCCACACCGCCTGAGGCCGGTGCCGACGTTGCCCGACGAACCGCCCTCCGTACCGGTAGCCGGTACAGGAGGCCACGTCTCCCACCCGGCGGCCTTCCCGGCCGCCGGGTTCGGACGTTCGGACACACCCGGCCCGAGGTCGCCGGTCGGGCTCCAGGTCGCGGATCGGCCCTGCGCGGCGAGCCGCGCGGGTACCCATCGGGTAGACCTCATGGGCGTGGACGTCTACGACCGCCTCGACCATCCGGTCGTGTCCCGCCGTGGCTGGCGGGCGGGCATGCTCGCGCTCGCCCGCAACCCGGTCGGTTCGATCTACGGAACGGTTCTCGCCGACTCGGTGCTGGCGGTGGAGTCCGAGCGCCAGACGGAGCTGCGTGATCTGATCTACGCCGAGCTGGTCAGCGTGCTCGTGTACTGGCTCGCCCACGTGTATGCCGACTTCCTCGGCTCACCGCCGAGCGTGAGCCGCCGGGCCGGCCTGCATCGCCTGGCCGAGACGATGGTCCATGAATGGTCTCTGGTGACGGCGTCGTTCTTCCCGCTGGTCGCGGTGCTGCTGGCCGCGGCGGCTGGGGCGTCCGTCCAGACGGCGGCGCTCGCCGGGATGTGGACCGGCGTGGCCGCGCTGGTGCTGTGGGGGGAGATCGCCGGCCGGCACAGCGGACGCGGTACCTGGGCGTCCCTGGCGTACGGGCTCGTCGCCGGGGTGTTCGGCGTCGCCCTGATCCTGCTGCGAGTGCTCCTCCACTGACGCCGAGCAGGTCCATCGGAGGCTGTCCATGACCGCCGGGTCAATCAGAGACCGACCACGCTTCTCTGGTTTTCATTTGGATTCGAGGCGGCCTAGTGGATGGTCGTTCTCCGACAGGGCCTTCTGCGCCGCCAGCCAGCTGGATTCCTCGATGTCGAGGGCATGACGGAGATAGGCCCAGGTGATCCGCTGGATCAGGGCGACTCGTTCGGGGCTCTCGTCCGTCGTCTCCTTGGCCTCGTAGCCGGGGATGCCGCCAAGCGAGTGTTCCGCCCCGAAGAGGGTGAGCAGGCTCTTGTCGCCGGGGCTGAGGAAGTACGGGTCGGTCATCCAGTCCGGCCCCCGAAGCGTCAGCGGCGAGTGGTCCTGGTCTCCCGCGACCACGAGGGCGGGCGTGATCATGTCCGTGAAGCTCGGGTTCAGGAACGGGAAGTTCTCGACCGCGAACGGCGTCAGGTCGGCTCCGCCCTGTCCCGCGGTCGCGAACAGCACGCCCGCCTTGATCCGTGAGTCGGACAGGTCCTCGCCCTTCCCGCTCTCCGGGTCGAGGACTCGCAGGCCCAGCAGGTTGGCCGCGGTCTGGCCGCCGAAGGAGTGCCCGGCCGCGGCGACGCGGCTTCGGTCGACGCGGCCGCCGAGGCCGGGAACGGCCGCTTCCAGGAGATCCAGATGATCGAGCACGCGTTTCACGTCCTCGACTCGGAAACGCCAGATCCGTGGCGTCCGGGGATCGTCGGGAGGAACATCCAGCGTTCTGGAGTCGAGATGGGTTGGCTGAATGACCACGAAACCGTTGGCGGCCCAGAAGTCGGCCAGCGGGCCGTAGCCGTCCAACGACGAGCCAAAGCCATGGGAGAAGACGACGACAGGCAGCTCGCGCCCGGTCACGGGCGCGGAGACCCGCACACGCAGGTCCGCGCCGCGGCCCGGCGCTGACAGCACCACCGGCTTCACCGAGACGACTGGAGTGGATCCACCGGTGGCCATGTCGGTGGTCGCCAGGGCAGATTCGGTCATGGAGGGGCCTTCCTTTCGGCTGATTCGCGGCTGGCGTCGCGGCATTGGTGCGACGCGTCGGCTCGCGCGGTCTCCCCAGAGCGGCCCGGCACGTTCGCGCCGCCGTCCGGTCGATCGGCGGCGCCGCGTGGTGACCATGCCTGCCTGGTCGTCGGGTTGCTGATCTGGCACCATGGAGAAGTGGGACGCCGTCCCGCTTGACGATATGGGACGTTGTCCCGTTTAGCAAGCTCGGCGGCGACCGGAGGAAGCTCGGCGGCGACCGGAGGGAGGTGCGCGGTGAGCGACAGCGATCGAGACATGGGACCCGCGGTCCGACCCAAACGGGCGGACGCACGACGTAACAAGGAGACCCTGCTCGACGCGGCCGCCGCGATCTTCGTCGCGGCGGGGGTGGAAGCGCCGATACGTGACATCGCGGCCAGGGCCGGGGTCGGGACGGCGACGATCTACCGCCACTTCCCGACGCGGGCGGATCTCATCGTCGCCGTCTACCGGCACCAGGTCGAGGCCCTCGCCGAGGCCGGCCCCGCCCTGCTGGCGACCAGCGCGACTCCGTACGCAGCGCTCGGGCGCTGGATCGATCTCTTCGTCGACTTCGTGGTCACCAAACAAGGACTCGCCTCCGTGCTGCAGTCCGACGACCCCTGTTTCGACCCCCTGCACTCCTACTTCCTCGACCGGCTCGTGCCCGTGTGCACCCAACTGCTCGACGCCGCGGCCAACTCCGGCGAGATCCGCTCCGACCAGGACGCCTACGAGCTCATGCGCGGCGTCGGCGGTATCTGCATAGGCGCCGGCGCCAACCCCCGCTACGACGCCCGCCGACTGGTCAAGATCCTCGTCGCGGGTCTACGCCGACCACAGTGACCCACCGGTCCGGCGGCTGATATGGCCTGCCGTCACGCGCTGCCGCGATGCTAGGTGGCCGCTTTCCCCACGAAGTACATGCCGAGCAGGGCGGCGGCCATGAGCACGACCCAGAGATCGGTGAGGCGGCGGAGCAGCCCAGGCGCGTGCCGTACCTCCATGAACTCCCGCATGATGATCCTGACCTTGGCCAGTGCGAGGGCGATCGCGCTGACGGTGACGACGGTGCTCGCGGTCGGTGTGCCGTGGTCGTCGGCCGAGTGGTCGATCCAGAGATAGATCACCGTGATGGCTGACAGGACGAGCCAGACGGCGAAAAGTCTTTTGTTGAATGCGGTTCCCACGGATCACCTCGCGACGTAGAGCAGGGCGAAGATCAGAACCCAGAGAAAGTCGACGGTGTGCCAGTACGTGGCGCAGGTCTCGACGATCTCCTGGGAGCGTCGTCTCGGGCTTGAGAGCTGATAGACGATGACGCCGAGGGCGACAAAGCCGATCAGTAGGTGGACGCAGTGGATCGCAGTGAGGAAGAAGTAGTACTCGAAGAAGTCGCCGCTGGTGAACGTGTTTCCCAGGTCGACCTGATGGAACCATTCGACGATCTTCAGGGTTAGGAAGGCGACGCCGAAGCCCGCGGTGAGGACCGCGTCCCGCAGCGCGAGCCGGTAGCGCCCGGCGCGCGCCGTCTGGACGCAGCGAGCCACCGACCACGAGCTCGTCAGCAGGGCAATGGTGCCGAGGACTCCGAGCCAGAGGTCGAGGTGCGACTGGGCCTGCAGAAATGCGACCTCGTGCTGCGCGCGGTGGTAGAGATAGACCCCGAAGTACGAAGTGAAGACGAGGGACTCGAACAGCACGAAGAACCACATGCCCGGTTCACCGGGAACTCGTCCCGATGGCTGCGTCTCCGGTGCGGCCACTGCCTGCGTGCTCGTCACGACGTCACCTCCGCGACGGCCTGCGTGCGCCGTTTCCTCGGTGGGAGGTCGGGTAATGGCCCGGTACCGAAGTCCTCGCGGATGATCATATTGCGCAGCAAGGTGATGAAGGCGCCGGTGTACATGCCGAAGACGGCCACGTTGATCCACCAGGCGATGGTGCCGTTCCAGGACAAGGCGCCGCGGGAGAATATCCAGGACGGCGCGACGACGACCTCGGTGAGGGCGTTGCACAGGTTCAGGTAGCCGAACCACCTCGGCAGGACGCGGTTCTTGTCGAGGAGGATCGCCGCCATCCAGATCAGCGAGCCGACGAGGAAGACGCCCATGGTGCCGGAGAACGACAGGAATCCGAAGTCGTAGAGCCAGTGCTGTATCGCCGGATCCCGGTCGGGCCGCATGGCGCCGACCGTCATCGCCACGCAGATGAACAGGAAGCCGGGGACCGCGCTGACCCCGTACAGGATCAGATAGGAGTACGCGAAGGCGCGGCTGACGGACATCCGACGGATCGAGTACGTGATCAGCGCGATGGACGTCGCCGAGAGGCCGCCCAGGACGAACACCAGGGAGAACCCGACGAGCAGACCCTCATGGCGGTGCGCGAACCAGTTGGTCACCTGGTGGTCGTCCGACCACGGCGGCGCCGGGGGCTGGGTGCGGGTGAGCACGAAGAAGACGACCGTGTACAGGTTGTAGAAGATGAGGGTCGCGTACCACATGAGCCAGAGCTCGCGCTTCGGGTCGCCGCGCCAGGCGGGCCGCTTCATGTGGCGGCCGGAGCAGCCGGGGCGGCGGCGCGGTCGTGCCGCAGCGACTGTCCCAGAACGGCGGACATCACGACGATCCAGAGCGCGATCGCGACGTTCTTGACCCAGAATGACAGGAACCCGTCCCAGGCAATCACCCCGCTGCGCGCGAGCCCCGCGAACCCGGCCGGCACGATCGCGACCGCGATGAGGACGTTGAAGTACGCGACCCACCGCGGGAACACCGGCTCGTCCTGCTCATCGAGACAGATCGCGAGTGCCAGGAAAATGCTCTGCGCGACGAGAAAGGGAACACCGCACGTGAAGGTGACCCATCCGAGGTCGTTGAAAAGCATCGTCAGGTCGGGCGAGCGATCCGGCCGGAACGCCGCCAACAGCCAGAAGACGGTCGCGGTCAGGAACGTTATGGGGGCGGCCCCCGCGCAGCCGATCATGCAGTAGCGCAGGACCGGGGTGCGGTGAGCCATACCGCGCATCCGCTCCACGATCAGCATCAGCATCGGAATCAGTGCCACGCAGAACCAATTGAGAAGGATCATGCTGTAGCGGACGCGGGCGGTGTGGTCATGGTAGAAGGCCGCCACCTCCGAGGCCGAGGCTCGCGGAGACATCGGCGGTAGGAAGCCGGGGAAGAGGAAGAATGCGGCGATCCAGATAATCGCCACCGCGGGTAATGTCCAGAAGATGATCGTCTCGCCGGCTGTTCGTCGCATGAGCGGCGAGGATAGCCGATCGGCTAGTCGAGTGTCTAGCCGATCGGCTATCATGTCGTCCGTGGCTTTGACGACGCAGTCCCGCCTGGGTACCCGCCTGGCCGAGATCCGGCACACCCCGGCCCAGGTGCGCGTGATCACCGCCGCGCTCGGGCTCTTCGCTGAATACGGCGTGGCCGGAACTTCGCTGCAGATGATCGCCGACGCGATGGGCGTCACCAAGGCGGCGGTCTATCACCAGTTCAAGACCAAGGACGAGATCGTCATCGCGACCGCCGACCACGAGCTGGTCACCCTCGAAGCGGCCGTCGAGGACGCCGAAGCGGCGCCGGGCCGCGTCGAGGCGCGCCGGGCCCTGCTGCATCAGCTGGTCGACTTCTCCGTGCGCAACCGTGCCCAGGTCCGGGCCTGGCAGGGCGACCCCGCGATGATGCGGGTCCTCGCGAGGCACGAGCCGTTCAGCGGCCTCACCCGGCGCATGTTCGCCCTGCTCGTCGACGACGACAGCGAGAACGACTGGAGCATTCCCGCCGCGATGCTCGCCGCCGCCATCACCGCCGTCGGCCAGCCCGCGCTCGCGGCACTCGACCCGGAGATCCTGCGTGAGCGGGTCTACCACTACGCGTGCCGCCTGCTCGACCTGCGCGACTGAGCCAGACGGTCAGCGTTCGATCATCCTCGCCGAGCCGCCGAGCCGCCGAGCCGCCGAGCCGCCGAGCCGCCGAGCCGCCGAGCCGCCCGTTCGCCGTTGTGTGACCCGCTCAGCCTGTCCGCCGGCGTCCACCGGACCAGCAGCTGGCCCTACGCCGGGAGCTGACCGTGGCCGTGGGGCTGTGTGTCTAGACCAGGACGGCGGGCTCGGCCTCTGCCTCTGCCGGGTTGGGGATGGCGGGCGCCTGGGCGCGGCCGGGAAGAAGGAGACAGACCGGGACCGCGGCCGCGGTGAAGGCGACGGACCACCAGAAGGCGTCGCCAAAGGCGCCGGCGAGGGCGGACTGGGTGTGGGCGCCGGCGGTGGCGTGCTGGAGGACGACGGCGAGGACGGCGACGCCCATGGAGCCGCCGAGCTGCTGGGTGACGCGGATGACGATGCTGGCGTGCGGGATCTCGGCGTGGCCCAGGCCGACGTAGGCGGCGCCGGTGAGGGGGATGGTGGCGACGCCGACTCCGGCGCCGCGCACGAGCAGCGCCGCCAGCAGCAGCACCGTGCTGGTGTCGGCGGTGACGAAGGCGAAGGGCACGGTGCCGATGGCGACGGCGGCGAATCCGGCCAGGCCGACCCAGCGAGGCCCATAGCGGTCGGTGTACTTGCCAGCCAGCCTGCGGGAGAACAGCGCGCCGATGCCCTGCGGGATGAGCAGGAGGCCGGCGCCCAGGGCGTCCTCGCCGCGGACCTGCTGCCAGTACAGGGGCAGCAGGAACAGCGCGCCGTAGAGGGTGGCGCCGAGCAGGAAGCCGACGGTGGCCGAGGACGCCAGGGCGCGGTGACGGAACAACCGCAGATTGACCAGGGCCTCCCCGGCGCGAGGTAGGGCCCAGGCGACGAAGCCGCCGACGAGCGCTAGGCCGGCGAGCAGCGGCAGCAGGACCTCGACGCTGGCGAAGCCGGCGCTGCCCTCGACCTGGGACAGGCCATAGATGATGGCGGCGGCGCCGGGGGAGAGCAGGAGCAGGCCGACGACGTCGAGGCGGGTGCGGCTGCCGGGCGCCGGGCGGTCGTCGGGCAGGTTTCGCAGCGCGAGCCAGCCGCCGACGACGCAGAAGGGGACGTTGACCAGGAACAGCCAGCGCCAGTCGCCCAGGTGCAGGATGATCCCGCCCAGCACCGGGCCGAGGATGGGGCCGAGCGAGGCGGGCAACGAGATGGTCGCCATCACCTTGCCGACGTTGTGGCCGCCGGCGGCCTGCATGATCATTGTGATCATGAGCGGCATCATGACGCCGCCGCCGATGCCCTGCAGGACACGGAAGGCGATCAGGCTGGGCGCGTTCCACGCGGCCGCGCACAGCATCGACCCCACGAAGAACACGCCGAGAGCCAGGATCCACAGCCGCTTGCCGCCGAGCGCCGACTGGGCCCAGCCGGCGATGGGGATCGTGACGAACATCGCCAGCAGGTAGCCGGTGCTGACCCACTGGATGGTGGACAGCGAGGCGTGAAGCTCGCCGGCGAGGTCGTTGATCGCGACGCTGACGATGGTGGTGTCGAAGACGACGGCCAGCGTGCCCACGATGATGGTGAACGCCGTCCGCCACACGGCGGGATCGACCCAGTCCGCATCCACATCCGTCCAGGTGGGCGGGGAGGCGGTCTGGCTGGAAGTGCTCACACGCGGCCACCTAGGATACGCGACTGTGTCTTAATGGCGCCGACACTAGCTGGGCCAACACAAGACACACAAGTGTTTCTAAGGTGGAGTGAGGGAGACCATGCCAGAACGGCGCCGCGGCGCGGTGCTGGAGGAGGCGCTGCTGGAGGCGGCCTGGGACGAGCTGGCGGAGAACGGTTACGCCAGTTTCACCATGGACGCCGTCGTCCAGCGCGCCGGTACCAGCCGCCCCGTGCTCTACCGCCGCTGGTCCGACCGCCACGAGCTCGTCCGGGCAGCGGTCACCCGCGCGCTTACCCGCGCCCACCTCGACATGCCCGACACCGGAAGCCTGCGCGGCGACGTCCTCGCCCTCATGCGGGAGATCAACGCCACCCGCGTTCAGCTCGCCACGGTCCTCAGCGTCCACCTGGCCGGCTACTACCAGGAGACGGGCACCAGCCCCGCCGACCTGCGTGAACTCGTCGCCGCCGGCCGGGAGAACTCCATCGACATCCTGTTCACCCGGGCCGCGGCACGCGGCGAGATCAAGCCAGAACACCTCACTCGCCGCCTGAAGGCACTGCCCTTCGACCTTCTGCGCTACGAGTTCCTCATGACCCTCACCGCTGTGCCCGACCAGACCCTGGAGGAGATCGTCGACACGATCTTCCTCCCGCTCGTGTGCGGCGCCGACTCGAGCTGAACACCCGAGCGCCGCCGCCATGCGCCGGGGCGGTCCCGTACCTGCCACGCGGCTGACGGGTCCGCACTGGTTACGTCTAGGCGGCTCGGTAGCCGGGGATGTCCTCGACGCGGCGGTAGACCGGCAGGCCCCGCTCCTGGGCGATCTGGACGTCCTGGTCGGCGCCGGTGGACGTGCCGGGCAGCCGGAGCACCGCGTCGCAATGCTGGAGCAGGCGTTCCGCGGTGGGATACATGATCTGTTCGGCGACCGGGTCGGTCGGGCCGGTGCCGCCCGCGCCGCGCAGGACGGGCAGCGCGACCCACTCTCCGATCATCGGGACGTGACCGCTGCGGAAGACCGGCCAGGCGGCCTCCTCCAGGCGGGCCAGGTTCTGCGCCATCAGATCGGGATCGTCGCCGGTGCCCGAGCGGTAGGGCCCCGCGATAAGAATCAGCATGGCGCCGACTGTATCGTGCAAGAGTCGGCAAAAACAAGGAGAAACGTGCATGCTCGCCGCTCAACGTCGCGACCTTCTCCTCGAGCGCCTGCGCGCTGACGGCCGGATCGTCGCCAAGGTCCTCGCCGCCGAGCTCGGCCTGTCCGAGGACAGCATCCGCCGCGACCTGCGCGACCTCGCGGCGGCGGGCCTGTGCCAACGTGTCTACGGCGGCGCGTTGCCCGTCTCTCCGGCGATCGCCGACTACGTCGCCCGCCAGGACGTCGAGGTGTCCGGCAAGCAGCGGGTGGCCCTCGCCGCGGCCGCGCTGATCGAACCGGGCAGCACCGCGATCCTCGACGGCGGCACGACCGCGTTGGCCGTGGCGCGCGCGCTGCCCGTCGACCTGCGGGCCACCGTCGTGACCCACAGCCCGACCGTGGCGAGCGCGCTGGTCGACCACCAGGACGTGGAGGTCTATCTGATCGGCGGTCGGCTGTTCAAGCACTCGATGGTCGCGTGCGGCGCCGCCGCCGTGGAGGCCGCGCGCGGGCTGCACGCCGACCTGTTCCTGCTGGGCGTGACCGGCGTGCACCCCGAGGCGGGGCTGACCACCGGCGACGCGGACGAGGCCGCGATGAAGCGCGCCCTGGCGCACCAGGCCGCCGACACCTACGTGCTGGCGAGTTCGGAGAAGATCGGCACGGCCTCCCGGTTCACCGTCCTGCCGTTGGCGGAGGTCGCCGGGGTCGTCACGGACGCGAGCGCGGACAACCCGACGGTGCGGGCCCTGGACGTGCCGGTCATCCACGCGCCCTGACGCGTCTCGCGGACGCCCCAAGGTCCGCAAACCGCCCGTGACCACCGCCAACAGAGCTAGGATTTGGTCCTAGTCAAAATTCTGGTGGAGGAGGGCGTCGTGGACAAGGACGAGATGATCCTGGTCAGCGTGGACGACCACGTGATCGAGCCACCGGACATGTTCGAGCGCTACCTGCCGAAGAAGTGGGCCGACGCGGCGCCGCGGGTCGTCACCCAGGGCACCGCCAACCAGTGGATCTACCGGGGCAAGCCGGCCGGGCTCGTCGGGCTGAACGCGGTGGTCGGGTGGCCGCCGCTGGAGTGGAACAGCGAGCCGTCGGGGTTCGCCGAGATGCGGCCGGGCGCTTACGACATCCACGCCCGCGTGCGCGACATGGACCGCAACGGCGTACTGGCCTCGATGTGCTTCCCGACGTTCGCCGGCTTCAGCGGAGGCCACCTCAGCCAGTTCCGCGACGAGACGACCACCGCCGTGATCCAGGCCTACAACGACTGGCACATCGACGAGTGGTGCGCCACCTACCCCGGCCGGTTCATCCCGCTCGCGATCGCCCCGATCTACGACCCGGCCGCGGCCGCCAAGGAGGTCCGCCGGGTCGCCGCGAAGGGCGCCCGCGGCATCGCCATGCCCGAGATGCCGCACATCGACAACCTCCCGAGCTACCACGACGAGGACTACTGGAGGCCGATCTGGACGGCCATGGCCGAGACCGGCCTGGCCATGGTCCTGCACATCGGCATGGGCCTGCGCTCACTCACGTTGGCGCCCGGCGCACCGCGCGACCACACCATGATCCTCGCCTGCCAGATCTCCGCGCTCGCCGCCCAGGACCTGCTCTGGGGACCGGCCTATCGCAACTACCCCGACCTGAGGTTCTCCTACGCCGAGGGCGGCATCGGCTGGGTGCCGTTCTACCTCGACCGGTGCGACCGCCACTACACGAACCAGAAGTGGCTGCGCCGCGACTTCGGCGGCAAACTGCCCAGCCAGGTCTTCCTGGAGCAGTCCCTCGCGTGCTTCGTCACCGACCCGCACGCGGTCGCCGCCCGCCACGAGGTCGGCATGGACATCATCGCCTGGGAATGCGACTACCCGCACTCCGACGCCATCTGGCCGGACGCGCCCGAATGGCTGGAGAAGGAGTTCACCACCGCCGGCTGCACCGACGACGAGATCAACAAGATGACCTGGCAGAACGCGGCGCGCTTCTACAACTGGGACCCCTTCGCCACGCTGCCGAAGGAGCGGGCCACGGTCGGCGCACTACGCGCCCTCGCCGCGGACGTCGACATCACGATCCGCCCCCGGGCGGAATGGGCTGAGCTCTACCGGCAACAGCACGCCGCCGTCTGACCCCAGCCCCCGCCGCTGAGCGCGCGACTGTGTATGCCCCTCGCTAGGTTCAGGGAGCCATAGGTTCAGAGAGCCGGCTGAAGGGGCCGCTATGACTGACGACGGAATCGAGCCGATCGTCGGCTGGGCGGCCGACGTGCCGTTCACCGCGCTACCGCCGTCGGCCGGCCGCGAGGCTTCGGTGCCGCTGGTGGTCACCTGGCACATGATGGATCCGCCACGCTCCGACGAGGGGTTCGCCGCACTGCTGCCCCTGACCGGGGTCCCGGCCTGGCGAATCCACCTCGGCATGCCGTTCGTCGGCCGCCGGCCCGTCGAGGGCGCGTTCGAGGCGGCGCAGGCCGATCCGCTGCTGCGCTACGTCGATCCGCTCGTCCGCCAGGCGACGGCCGAGTTCCCGGCGGTCCTCGACGAGCTGCGCACCCGCTTCGACATCGCGCCGGGCCCGATCGCGCTGGTCGGCTGACCACGATCGACGGCCTTGGCCACTCACTCCTCGAGTCCGGACCGACCGTCGATGCCATCTCCACCACCTGGCTCGCGACCAACTTCTGACCAGCTCCCAACCAGCACGCCGGGGTTCTCTCCGGCCGCGATCCTGGTCGCGAAAGCTTGCACGCCCGCTCGGGTCTGGGTTCCGGTGCGGGCGTGGGCCTGGCCCGGCCGCGTTGGTCAACCGTCGCGAAAAATGACAATCTGGGTGTCTTTTCCAACGCTGTGCAACCATGGCTCGTGCCCGAGGATGCGTCAGAAGCCTTTGACTCATGGCGACATAGATTCGAGGCGAACAGGTTTCGGCCCGACCCGGACTGGAGAGCGGGCGCCGAGATTCCCAGGGCGCTGGCCATCAGCCTCGCCAGAATCCAGGTCGGCGAGGCCAGTGACGGCGCGGGGATGATGCGGGCGGCCGCGCGGGCGGGCCACCCCGGCTACCTCGAAGCCACGCGGCTGTTCATCGCCGAGGAGCAGGACCACTCGCGGCTGCTCGCCCGGCTGCTCATCGCCGCTGGGCGGCCGACGATCGCGGCGCATTGGAGCGACACCATTTTCCGCTCGCTGCGCTGGCGGGCCCGCCTGCCGCGCGAGGTGCTGGTCCTGACCGTCGCCGAGGTGTGCGTGCTGCGCTACTTCCAGATGGTCCGTGACGGCGCCGGCGACCAGCTGACCCGCGAGGTCGCGGCGCGCATCCTCACCGACGAGCAGGAGCACGTTCCCTTCCACGTCCGCCGTCTGCGCCTGGACCTCGCCGGCCTGCCCGGGCCGACGCGCGCCCTGATCGCCGCCGCGTGGTGGGCCCTGCTCGCCGTGTCCGCGGCGGTGCTCGCGATCAATCACCGCGCCGCCCTGCGCCTGTTCGGGGTATTCCCCAACCGCTACTTCGCCGACACGCTCCGGCTGTTCGCCCCCGTCGCCAAAGCCGCACTCGCCGCCGGTCCGGCTGACCAAGCCGAGACTCCCACCGGCTAGTGACGGGGCGTTCACGCCCACACCACGCCCAAACCCAGACGCTAATGGAACCGCCTTCGATCGCGGCTGCGATGATCAGTCGGTGAGGTGGGCGACCGATGACTTCCGTGTCGGCTACAGCCAGTACTACCTGTGCGATTACAACGTGATCCCCGAGGGTGTGGGCCTGAGCCAGGCCCATCAGGGGAACTCGCTCGTCGGGGCGGGTGGTGGGCACCTGGCTGTGGTCTGCGGGACCCACACCGGATGGATCCGGATCACCGTCGACGTCCGCGACGACGAGCCCCCCGCTGCCTTCGATGGCTGGCCCATGGTCGTGGACATCAGTCATCACAGCAACGCGGGCCGGACCTGGCTCGGCGACCTGGACAGCGGCGGGCCGCCCGAGCTGTGGAACCTGACGCCCGGCGGGCCTGGCTGGTACCGGGTCCGCGTGCGGGCGAGAGGACGCGACGCCGCGCGGGCCGCCGGTACTGCCTGCTTCGACGCCGACCCGCCGCTGGAGGAACACGCGGTGAGCATCTGGCCGGCGCCGCCCGCGCCCGAGGTCGTCCACCGTGGCGACGACGAGATCGCCCGCGGGCCGCGGCCAGCCCCAGGCGGTCCGCTGCCCGCTTTCTACCCGGAATGCCGCGCCGGCTGGGCGCCGCCGCCCGCCAGCGACGAGCCCACGGAACTGGTACCGCAACGCGTCGAGAAGATCATCGACTGGACCATCGCCCACTACCCCGGGGCCCAACTCGTCGGCGCACGCCTCGCCGGCCGGGACCTGACGTTCGCCACCTTCGTGGCGGCCCGCCTCACCGGCGCCGACCTCACTGGCGCGGTACTCGCCAAGACGAAGCTCACCGCGACCGACCTCGCCGGGACCCGCCTGTCCCGGGCCAACCTCGACGGCGCGGACCTCGCCAACGCCAACCTGACCGGCGCTCGGCTCGACGACGCCGTCCTGACCGGTGCCCATCTGAGCGAGGCCCGCCTCGTCGGCGCGATCCTCACCCGCGCGGACCTCCACCGGGCCGATCTCGTCGGCGCGGACCTCACCGGCGCCGACCTGACCGGGGCACGACTCGACGGCGTCTCCTGGTCGGAGTCCCCGGACTGGCCGGAGACGACCCGCTGGCCGACTCCAGCCCTGGCCCGGCACATCCGCGCCTATTCCGACGCGTCACCGATCAGGCCCACCGACCTCACCATCCGCGCGCTCACCCTCTGACAGCCGAGAACCCACCTCGCGGATCATCGAGGCGGCCGCGCCGGTGGGTCGGTGGGGCGGTGGGGCGGTGGGGCGGTGGGGGACGGTAGAAGGGCCTCCCACCAAGTGATGCCGCGCCGCGCCGAACGGCCGCTCCCGAGGGCACCCAGTCAGCGGCTGATAACTCTCCGCCAGCCGCGGGCGACCGGCCGTGCCGTACAGAAGTAGCGGCGATGGGTCTCCAACAACGCGGCGGCCTCAGCCCGGGTTGGCACCTTTTGGGATTTGGTCTTGCAGTCGGGACACACGTAGCGGGCCAAGGCGGTGCTCCTTCCGGTGCCGGGCAGTCGACGCGGGGCGTCAACGGCCATCCTCGCCGGTTGTGGTGGGCACCGTGGCCCCGACGCGGACACGGAAGGCGTCGGGTTCATGTCAGACAGGGTCGGGCTGGCTGACGGACAGCGCGTCGACGGAGCGGCGCGGGTCAGGTCGGCCTCGGCCGGGTCCTTCGCTGGCGTCGGTTCTGGTGCGGAATTCGGTGCCATCGCCACGGCATCGAGGGCGGCATGCAGCTATGGGATGTGAGGTCCTTCGCGTCGGGGCTGTTGGACGCCGTCTGGCCCAGCAGCAGCCGGCTGAGCAGGACGCCCGAACAGATGGCGACCGGTAGGGCGGCGCGGGCCCGTGGCGGAGCAGGACGTCTTCCCTGCCTGCCGCGAGCTGGGGATCGGCGTCGTGCCCTACAGCCCGCTCGGGCGCGGCATGCCCAGCCCTTCGACTCCATCGGAGGGCGTCGAGAGCGGCACGAACATGCAGGTCACAGACCTGGGCGAGGGTGGGCCGTCAGGGACTCGAACCCTGAACTCGCCGGTTAAAAGCCGGCTGCTCTGCCAATTGAGCTAACGGCCCGTCGGCTGATCGTACCCGGGCAGGCCGGGGTGCTGGTGGCTTCGTGTGCGCTCAGGCTGCGCTCAGCCTTCGCGGAGGCTGAGCGACCGGGCGGCCGGAGCGCCCCCCATCGCCGTCGGCCTCTGTCGGGCTGGGGTGCGCTCGGGCGTGCTGGCTGGTCCGCCCCGTTCACGCCGAGTGGTCGACGGGCACGCGAGGATGCGGTGCTCTGGGGCGCTGATGTGGTCGCCGGCGCTGTCGGGCGGGCCTTCCCGATCAGGGCTGCGCGCAGGAGACGCGACACCAGGCACCTTCTGTAGCAATCTTGGCACTCTGAGTGCATGTTGGGTCATCTGTTCGGGCGGATCCGGTTAGTAGTCGGGATTTTGGGCACCGACCGGCTGAACTGCTGTGGAGGGAGCCGACCGATGAGCCTCACCGGAGATACCGGATTCAACCGTGCCAGAGGTAGCTGGCGGATCCCACGAAGCCGCGGCGCCGTCGCAGGTCTGCTGCTGATGGTCCTCGGCGCGTGGGGCGCCCTCGTACCCTTCATTGGCCCCGCCTTCGACTTCGGGTTCGGCGGGACGCAGACCTGGGACTGGACCGCGGCGCGGTTCTGGCTTGAGGTTCTGCCAGGCATCGCCGCCTTCGTCGGTGGACTGATGCTGACGGCGAGCGCGAACCGCGGAACGACGATGCTGGGCGCATGGCTGGCGATCGCGGCCGGCGCCTGGTTCATCATCGGCCCGACCCTGGCCACGCCGTGGCACCTGGGTGACCTGGGCACCCCGATGGGCAGCACCGCGCGGCAGGCGACGACCTGGCTGATGTTCTTCTACGGGCTTGGCGCCGTGATCCTCTACCTGGCGTCGACCGCGCAGGGCCGGCTCAGCGTCCGCAGCCTTCGCGACATCGAGCACGCCCAGATGCGTGCGCACCGCAAGGCGCTGGCGCGTGAGGGTCATGGCGGCCTCTTCGGCGGCCGCCGGGCGCGGCAGGCCGAGCCGGAGCCGGTGGGGGCGGGGCGTGCCGACCGCGACGAGCGGGTCAGCGCGGCCCCGGCTTCGACCTCGGCCTCGACCGGGCGTTTCGACCGTAGCCGGCGAGCCGAGCGGGCGGACCAGACCGCCGATCGGGACGTGTACCCGAGCGAAGCCACCCGCACCACTTCGTCCGACCGGGCCGAGAACGTCCGGACGGAGCGGGTCGAAGGCGGGAAGCGGGGCGCGGACTCGGCGACCACCGGGCACGAGGTCTACCCGAGCGACACCGCTCAGGCCGGCGACGCCGCGAGTGGTCGTCATGAGGCGCCGCACGAGGGATTCGGCGGGAAGATCGGCCGGACCCTCGCCCGGCACGGTATCGGTGGTCGGCACCAGGACTGACGGTCGAGGGCCGGGCGGGGCAGCTGAGTCGGCCCAGCGCCTGAGTCGGCCCAGCGCCTGAGTCAGCCGAGCGCCGCGGCCAGGCCGGTTCAGACGCCATCGGTCACTAGAGGCAGTGACCATGGTTCCCAGCGGTCCCTGTCGGAGCGGCGAAGCCGCTCCGACAGGGACCGAACCTATCTGTCGAGCCCCAGCGGCCGTCGATCGATGATCGACGGCCGCGGTTGTCTGGCTGGTTCGTGCGATTCGGGCACGAAGGGTCCGGACCACCCCTAACCTTGCCGCGGAACCCTGGCTACTGGCCGGGTGGTGCGGACGAGGGACCAGGGATTAGAGACTAGGGGCGAGCGTGACGACACCTGAGAAAGTGCGTGTCGGTCGGGGAGGCTGGCCATCAGACGGTCGGGGCGGAACGATCAACGCCGCGGGCGACGGGTTTGGGTCCTACTACGGGATCGGCGCCGGCGAGCGGGCTCCAGAAGGCAGCACCGCCGATGACATCGCTGCGGTCCAGGCGGGCGTGAAGGCGATCCAGCGCGCGTTGAACTGGCACCAGGCGACCAAGACGGCGATCCCCACCGACGGGAAGTTCACCCAGACGACCCGTAACGCGCTGATCGCTTTTCAGCAGCAGAAGCAGCCCACCATCAACCGGGACATGTACCTCCCGGCCAGCGAGCGCAGCCCGCTCGGGCTGGTCCACAAGGAGACGTCGTACGCCCTGTTCATGCCGATCGCGGACCGCTACGCGCTGAAGTACACCGTTCCTCGCGGGTTGCTGCGCGGGATCACGACGATCGAGAGCAACTGGGACCCGGGCGCTATCGGCTACTACACGAACTCCGACTTCGGCCTGTGCCAGTGGAACACCACTCTGCCCGGCATCACCAAGGACAACGCGCTGGACCCCTACTGGGCGCTCGACTCCACGGCGCACGCGATGCGCGACCGAATCGACTCGGACCGGTGGGTCAAGAACTGGATCTACGTGATCGCCGCGCACAATGTGCCGACCTGGGCGGCTGACTGGGCCCAGGGCAAGCTGTCGGCGAGCAACCCCGATGACAAGCCCAAGCTTGACCGGATGACCGGCTACGTCACCAACGTCCTCGCCCGAGTCTGGTAGGCCGGGCGTCAGACGCGGGAGGTGAGGTTGTCCAGGACGGCGGTCCACAGCTTGCGTACGCCGATCGGCGCGAAGATCCGCTCGAAGAACCCGCCGACGCCGCCCGCGCCCGTCCAGGTCGTCGTCACGGTAACGGTGCTGCCGGTGCCCTGAGGGAGTACCCGCCAGACCGTCCGCAGGGTGGAATTCTGATCAGACTCGACCAACGTCTGCTCGTCCGGCGCCGTCACCTCGGCGGTGACGTCGCGGATCCGCTTCTTGGTCGCGTGCAGCCGGTACGAGATCCGGGTGCCCGGTCCCTTGCCGCCGGCAAGCACCTGATAATCGGTGATGTTCGCCGGCCACAGCTGGGGGCGTGTCCCCTCGTAGTCGGACACCAGCTCGAGCACCCGGTCGGGCGCGGCGTCGAGAGAACGCTCCGCCACGACGTTGATCTGCCCCATCGACCCGTCCTCCGTTCAGCCCGGCGCTGGATGGCGCGGGGTCCCGATGCCGCTGGCCGTGGGTGCGCACCGCGGCGGACCCCGCTCCTCTCGCAGACGTTAACGAGCCGCTCGGGGCGCCGCGCGGCCGGCAGGCACCCCCGGCCCCAACCGCTACCACAGTGTCAATGATTGAATGCGGAGAGTGATGGTGGCGGCTATGGTGCCGGCATGGACTCCGGCGGCGAACGGCTGCGCGGTGGTGAGCTCGTCGATGGCTCCTCCGGTTCGCGCCTACCGTCGGGCCGCGACGGCGAGGCCAACCCCGCCCAGGCAGATCAGGACCACGCGGATCAGGCGTACCCGGACGATGGTGACGATGCGCGTGGGACGTATGAGACGTATGAGACGTATGAGCCGGGTGGATCTGGCGGTGATACCAGGCCTTACGGGAATTACTACGACGAAGCTGATTCCTTCGCAACCGACCGTTACGAGACTGACGAGCGCCATGAAGCGCTCGATGCGGCGGCTGATGTGGCGGCCGATGCGGCGGCTGGTCCAGCCGCTGGTCCAGCGGCCGGTCCGGCCCTTGGCCGGGGTGTGCCGCGGCGCCCGCGGGCGAGCGCCCGGCGGGTGGCCGCGAACCTGCTGATCGGCTGTACCGGTGCCGACCACCGGGCGGTCGCTGAGCGAGACCGGTCCCGGTTCACCAGCGCCGGCGCGTTGATGCTGCTGACCGCGGCGCTGGCCGCCTACGCGGGCGCCTCCGTCGCCGCGTTCGGGTTTGGCACCTCGACGCTGGCGGCGCTGCCGTACGGGCTGTTCTACGCGGCGTTCATCTTCTTCATCGACCGTTCGGTGCTGCTCACCGTCCGGCCGCTGCGGGTCAAGGGAAAGGGGAAGAAGGAGGAAATCCGGCCGCGCCGTTGGCTGCCGACCGGGGCCATACGCATATTCATCGCGGTCTGCGGCGCGATCCTGGTCGGTGAGTCGTTGTTGCTGCGGTTCTTCGACTCGTCGATCCAGCCTCGGGTGGCCGAGCTGCGTCAGGAGGAGCTGTCCGGAGTGCTCGCCGCCTGGGACGGGAGCCAGCACACGACCGAGGCGAGACTCGCCACGGATCTGGCCGACCGGCGCGCGCAGCTGACCGCGGCGGAGAACCTGGTGACGACCAAGACCGGCGAGGTGAACTGCCAGCTCACCGGTGGCGACGGGTGCCTCGGTGGGCGTGGGCCGGTCTATCAGGTGAAGCTTGGCGAGCTCCAGGCAGCGACGGCCCAGGTGCCGAAGCTTCGTGCGGAGCGTGACGCCGCCCAGGCCAGGCTGGACTCCTTTCGGACGAGCCGCGACCAGCGCCGTGCCCAGTACGCCGACACCCAGTGGGCGCAGATCCGAGGCTCGAACGACCTGCTCATGCGGGAGAAGGGCTTCTGGCGGCTGACGGCCGACGACAATTCGGTCAAAGCCTGGCGTGTGCTGCTCAGTCTGCTGATTCTCGGCATTGACCTTGCCCCGCTGTTGTTCAAGCGCAGCCTCGACCGGACTTCGTATTCCCGGGCGGAACGCGCCGCTCTCTGGGAAGGCGAGACCAACGAGTTCGTCGACGCCTTCCAGCTGAACCGCAATGCGAAGGCCCGTCGCGGCCGGGCTGACGAGGTGGCCGAGCACATGGCCGCCCGTTACGAGGAGTATGCGCTCGCTCGGGAGGAACTGCGGTTGGCCACGTCGATGGACACGGACACGGCCGAGGCCTCGCTTCTGCGTGAGGAGCGGCGGCTCGGACACGACCGCCAGGCCGACGACCTGCGCCGAGCGCACCGGCTCCCCGCCACCGTCCCGCCGCCGCCGACCCAGACCGGGGTTCCCGCGTCACGGGGAAGGCGCGACTCGAAGGAGGCTTAACTCCTCGTCTGCCGGGCATCGACCACGCGCCCGTCCCCTCGAGCTATTCAGACGCAGGGAGGCAGCATGACGAGGTCGCAACGGTCGAAGTCGACTGGGACGGTGCCTCCAGATCTCGAGGAGCGCCCGTACAGCGAGGATCTGGGGATCGGGACCGACGCGTCGGAGAGAACGGGCGCATCGGAAAGAATGGGCGTATCGGAAGGAACGGATGCGTCGGAAAAGATAGGCAGGTCCGCGTCGACCGGGGAATTCGACCCTGCCGGCTCGTCGCGACGAACGCGAGGACGCAGTCCGATGGACCTCTCCGGGCACGCGGCCACGACGCGCCACCGCGCCACGGATCGAACGGGGTTCGTCGACAAGCCCTACCCAATGGACTCGGATCTGGCGGGCGACGCGCACCGGGGCGGGACCACCTACCGTGCGCCGTTCCCCGACACATATCCAGAAGTGTCCGACGTATCCGCCCGGTCCGTTTCCCAGGCGTCCGCGGTGACCGGAGCCAGTGCCGGCGGCCCGCCAGCCGGCGAGCCGATCATCACGCCGGTCGGCCAGATGCCGGAGAGCATCCGGGCGTCGGCCAGAAGCTCCGGGGTCGCGACGGTTACTCCGGCCGCGACGACCACCCCGGCCACGGCGACGGCTGCCTCACCCGCGATGACCCGTTCAACGGCGGCTGCGCCGAGGGTCGCTGTACGGACGGCTGCTATCCCGACGGAGGCCGAAGCGGCGGCGGACGGACAGATAACCGGGGGCAAGAGATCTCGTCCATCGGCTGGACAGCTTGTCTCCGGCGTCGCGGCCGACATGTCGACGCTAATCCGTAAGGAAGTGGAACTCGCCAAGGCGGAAGTCCGTCAGTCGGCGAACCGAGCGGGCAAAGGCGCCGGAATGTTCGCCGGAGCAGGCGGAGCCGCCGTCTTCGCGGTGCTGTTCCTGCTGCTGGCGGCGATGTTCGGCCTGTCGGAGGTGATGGCGCTCGGTTGGGCGGCGCTGATCGTCGCCGCCATCCTGGTGCTCTCGGCGGCCGTGCTCGGTCTCGTTGCCAAGCGAACGGTCAAGAAGGTGCATCCCGCGCCGACTCAGACCGTTGAGACGCTGAAGGAGGACGTGCGGTGGGCGAGCGGCCTGAGGAAATAAGGTCTGAGATCGAAGAGACTCGGGACCGGATCAGCGCCGAGATCGACGAGCTGACCGACCGGTACAGCCCAGGCCGGGTCGCCGGCCGCAAGGTCCACGACGCGCGGGACGCGGCCGCATCCATGCGGGCGAGAGCGGGCGTCGGTGCCGGCGGGATCCGCCAACGGCTGACCTTGCGCGGCAGCGGCCACCTCGGCGAAGGCCACACCGGCAACGGGGAGGCGGGCGCGGCGGGCGCCCGACTCGCCGACGCCGACAGCCGCGGCAAGCGGGAGCCCCGAGAGGCCCGGCGCCATCGGGAAGCCGACGAGGCAAAGCACCGCGGCCGTTTCTTCCGGCGCCATCAGGGCGCCGACAAGCCCGAGCGACGTCGGGCCGCGAGCGATGGTTGGACGACCGCGACTACGACGGGAGCGCCGGACTTCGAGCCCTACCCGGCAGGACCCGCCGGCGACGTCGGCCACGTCGGCCACGTCGGTTACCCGGCCGACCAGCCAGAGCACAGCTCACGGTCAGAACGCAGCTCATACGCCTATGCCGGGGAGGGGCTGTACTCGTCGGCATCGCCGGAGCGGACGCTTCATACCGGCGAGACCAGCGGTGCCACATCTCGACCGGTTCGTTCCGCTACCGCAGGTGCAAGGGCTGGCGCCCACGGAACCGGGGAGATCGCCGGGCCAGGGGAACCTGGACCCGCGGGCATGAGCGAACCCGCCTCGACGGCCCGGTCCCGCCCGAGCGGGCAGGACACGGCAACCGGACGAGAGCCTGCGTCGCGCCGGCGCACCAAGGCCGGGCGCGGTACCACCCACAAGATCCACAAGATCAATACGGGCGGTCACGGCCAGGAGATCGGCCTGGCGGGCGCGTCCGTCGTGATGGCCGCCGTCGGCGCTCGGCTGGTACGGCACGCCGGCCGTCAGGAGACGGAGCTGCGGGTCGCCGCGGACAGCACGCGCCGTTACTGGCGACCAGATCTTCCGCCCGCGGCCGCCGCCAGGGCGGTCTCCCGGAAGACGAGCGAGTCGCGGACGCGACGACCCTCGTAGCTTCTCGTAGGCGGCCAGGTCGTAGATAGCCAGGCAAGTCAGGTGGGCCGTGGGAGCGGAACGACGGTTCCGCCTGCGCCGCGGGGCAGGCGGAACCGTGAACGCCCGCTCCCTCAGGCCGCGGGCGCGGCGGCCGTGGCGGCCGCGGTGACCAGCGGCGCGGCGGCGGCCCGCAGTGTCACGCCGGTCTCGGCGTCGAACAGATGCAGACGCTCGGCCGCGACGTAGAACGGCATCCGGCCACCGGAGGTGACCAGGGTGCGCGGGTCCAGCGCCGCGGTGAACCGATGCTTCTCCGGGTCGATGGGCAACTCGTCGTCGGCGGTGACCATCGCGTGCGCGGCCTGGGCGGCGGCGCCGCTGACCGAGCCCGTGACCATCTCCCCGTGCGCGAGGGTTTCGGTACCGAGCCGCTCGACGAGGTCGATGTCTACCTCGAGGGCGAGCGCCGGACCGTCCGGCGGCTTGATCTCGACGTCGTGCGGCCGTACCCCGACCAGGATGTCCGGAGTGCTGGACGCGGTGACGGCCGCGGCGATGCCCGCGGGCAGAACCAGCGTCTGACCGCTGACGCGCAGCGCGGTCTCGCCGTCCTCGGTCGTGAGCGTGCCGGGGATGAGGTTCGTCGGCGGGCTGCCGATGAACGCCGCGACGAAGACGTTGGCCGGGCGGGAGAACAGGTCCTCGGGGGTGCCGAGCTGTTGGAGCCGGCCGTCGTGCAGGACCGCGATGCGGTCGGCCATGGTCATGGCCTCGATCTGGTCATGCGTGACGTAGAGGGTCGTGACCCCGAGCGTGCGCTGGATGCGCGCGATCTGGGCGCGGACCTGGGTGCGCAGCTTCGCGTCCAGATTCGACAGTGGCTCGTCCATGAGGAAGGCCCGCGGCTCGCGAACGATCGCCCGCCCCATCGCGACCCGCTGGCGCTGGCCGCCGGACAGGGCCTTCGGCCGCCGGTCGAGCAGCTCGGTGATGCCCAGGATCTCGGCCGCGCGCTCCACCCGGTCGTTGCGCTCCTTGCGGTGGACGCCGGCGAGCCGGAGCCCGAACGCCATGTTGTTGCGCACCGTCATGTGCGGATACAAAGCGTAACTCTGGAAGACCATTGCCAGGTCGCGGTCCGCTGGCGGGACCCTCGTGACGTCTCGGCCACCGACGAGCACCTGGCCCGAGGTGGGCTGGAGCAGCCCGGCGACGATGCGCAGCGCGGTCGTCTTTCCGCTGCCGGATGGTCCGACGAGGACGAGAAACTCGCCGTCCTCGACGGTCAGGCTGATGTGGTCGAGAACCGGGCGGACATCGTAGGTCAGCGTGACGTCACGGAGCTCGATCGTGGACATGGGCTCCCTCTTCCCTTCCACCATGCGGGTGTGGCGGACCACGGCCGTCTCCCGGCGGCCCGACGGGCTACCGGAGAGCCGCCCGAAGGTCGGCAGATATGGATGGCCGCCTCGGCGGGACGCGCGGGGGAGGGAGTCCCCGGACTTCCATGGCGGGGCGTCGCGGGATTCAGGGTTGCATGGTGCGCCCGGTCACGTCCAGCCCCCGTCGGCCTCCGGTGCGCGGCCGCCTCGCTGACCACCGGAAATCACCGGTTGTAGCGAGTGATGCTCGCTGGGTATTCCGAAACCTCGGAGCAACTGACTCTTGACAGCAACGCAACGGCCGTTCACAGTTTCGAAGCCATGAGAGCGCTCACACGCGATCAGTGCGGTGGGCGTGGAAGCCAGAGGGAGGGCTTCATGAGGGCACATCGTGGCCGCTTCGCGGCTGTGGCCGGGGCGGTGGCCCTGGCCACCGCGTTAACGGCGGCAGCGTGTGGTGGGAGTGACGACAAGGGAGGTGGGGGCGGCAACGGTACGACCACGCTCCACATCAACACGTTCGGCGTTTTCGGCTACAAGGAGGCCGGCCTGTACGCGGCCTTCGAGGCCAGCCATCCAGGCGTCAAGATCGTCGAGTCCGTCTCGGAGTACAACGACCACCACAATGCCCTGGTCAACCACCTCGCGGCGGGCTCCGGCGCGGCGGACATCGAGGGCGTCGACGAGGGCTTCGTCGCCCAGTTCAAGGCCGAGCCCGAGCTGTTCGCGAACCTGCTCGACCTGGGCGCGACCAGCCGGAAGGCCGACTACCCGGAGGCCAAGTGGAACGCCTTCCTGTCGCCTGACGGCACCAAGCAGCTCGGCCTCGGCACGGACGTCGGCGGCCTGGCGATGTGCTACCGCACCGACCTGTTCCAGAAGGCCGGCCTCCCGACCGACCCGGCCGCGGTGAGCGCGCTGTGGCCGACCTGGGACCAGTTCTTCGCGACCGGCACGAAGTTCCGCGACGCCAACACCGGCGCCTCCTTCTTCGACGCCGGCCAGAACCTCTACAACGCGCAGATGTTCCAGCAGAGCACGGCCTACTACAAGCCGGGCACGGAAGACCTCGTGGTCGACACCAACCCGGCCATCAAGACGGCCTGGGACAACGTGATGAAGGCCATCGGTGACGGCGAGTCCGCCAAGCTGGTCCCGTTCGCGGACGACTGGACGACGGCCATGAAGCAGGGCAAGTTCGCCACCCTGACCTGCCCGGCCTGGATGGCGGGCTACATCAAGACCAACGCGCCGGAGACCAAGGGCCTGTGGAACGTCGCCACGGTTCCCGGCGGCAGCGGCAACTGGGGCGGCTCCTGGCTGGTGATCCCGGCGCAGAGCAAGAACCAGAAGCTCGCCTACGAGCTGATGGACTTCCTGACCAAGCCCGAGAACCAGGTGAAGGTCTTCAAGACGGTCGGCAACATGCCGTCCACCATCGGAGCCGTCAACGACCCGACGGTGCAGGGCTTCACCGACCCGTTCTTCAACAACGCGCCGACCGGCAAGATCTTCGGCGAGTCGGCCCTCAAGCTGGTTCCCCAGTACCAGGGCCCGAAGCACGGCGCGATCCGGCAGGCGATCGAGGAACACGGCATCCAGCTCGTCGAACAGGGCAAGGCCGATCCGGACACGGCCTGGAAGGACGCCCTGGCCGAGGCGCAACGGGCAGCCCGCTGACCCCGGCCCCGGTCCCGGCACCGATCCCGATCCCGGCTCCGGCGCTGTTCCGCCCCTGCTAATGATCGACGATCTCCTGGAAGGTCGGGCCGCGCCACCGTCGGCGGCGTGGCCCGACCCCCAGACCGGCTGCCCGGGGCCGCGGCCCCCCGAATGGGCTTCCCGTCCATCGGGCCCCGGGCAGCCGCTTCCCACGGAGCTGCTGCTCAAGACCGGAAAGTTCGCCGCCATCGGCGAAGTCCGGCGCGTGGCCCGGGTCTCCGTGGGGCCCGGGCCACGCCAGTATCCCGTCCCCCTGGCCCTGGCCCTGACCCTGGCCGGGTTCGGGCTCCGGGCGCGCGAAGCTCGCCGTCCGGCCCAGCCCGTGAGCCCGTGACCACCGACCAGCCCTAGCCATCGACCAGCCATCGACCAGCCGTGCGATCGGGCGGGAGGAGACCCGGTGACCATCACAGCACCCCCGGCGTCCGAGGTGGACGCTCCGTCGCCACGGCCGACGCGCCGGTCGGGCGCGGCCCGGTCCGCGATCCGCCGGGTGACCGGAGTGACGGCGCCCTATGGGTTCGTCGCGCCGTTCTTCATGATCTTTCTCGTGTTCGGGCTCTTCCCGATGGCCTACACGTTCTGGGTGTCGCTGACAGACCGTGACCTGCTGCGGCCCCACGACGCGAAGATGATCGGGCTGCGCAACTACACCGACCTGCTGCACGACGAGTTCTTCTGGAACGCCGTCAAGAACACGTTCGAGCTGATGCTGCTGTGCACCGTGCCGCAGCTGGCGCTCGCGTTGATCATGGCGCACATCCTCAACGCCCGGCTGCGCGGCCGGATGCTGTTCCGGATGGGCGTCCTGCTGCCCAACATCACGTCGATCGTCGCGGTGACGATCGTTTTCGGCCAGCTCTTCAGCCGCGACTTCGGCCTGTTCAACTGGCTGCTTGGCCTGGTCGGCGTCGACAACGTCGACTGGCAGGCCGGCGAGTGGTCCTCGAAGATCGCCATCGCGATGATGGTGGTCTGGCGGTGGACGGGCTACAACGCGCTGATCTACCTGGCCGCCATGCAGGCCATCCCGAAGGAACAGTTCGAGGCCGCGGCGATCGACGGCGCCGGCACCTGGCGGCAGCTCTGGCACGTGACGTTGCCGGCGCTGCGCCCGACGATCGCCTTCACAGCGCTCGTGTCACTCATCGGGCAGATCCAACTGTTCACCGAGCCGCTGCTGTTCGACATCTCGCCGGGAAGCGTCAGCGGCGGCACCGACCGCCAGTTCCAGACGCTCGCGCTGTTCCTCTACGAGGAGGGCTTCCGGCTGCGGCACTTCGGCTACGGCTCGGCCGTCGCCTGGCTGATGTTCCTCCTGACGGTGATCCTCGCGGCGTTCGCGTACTTCCTCACCCGCGGGGGCGCCCGGATCGGCGCCGCTCGCCACCCCGGGCGCGGCGGCGGACGGCGTCTCGCGTCCCGCAAGCCCGCCGCTGGCGCTGCCGCGCCGGCCGCCTCCGCGACATTGGCCTCGGCCTCGGCCTCGCCCCCGGTCCCGGCGGTCGCTCCGGCTCCAACCCCGACCCCGACCACGGCGGACGACGACAGCACGCCGGGAGGGCTCCGATGAGCGTCACGATCGACAAGGCCGGCGGCGCCGGCCCGGACTCCGCCGAGGCGGCGGGTCACGCCGGCGGTCGGCGCCGGCTGGGGCGGTCGACGCCGCCGCCCACCGCCGAGGACGAGCGCCGCGGGCTGTGGCGCTACCCGTTCCTCATCGTCGTCGTCCTGCTCTCGGCGTTCCCGGTCTACTGGACCTTCATGATCCCGTCGCGGACGAACGACGTGGTCGGACAGATGCCGCCACCGTTCCTCCCCGGCGGCCATTTCATCGAGAACGCCCGCCGGGTCTTCGACACCGTGGAGTTCGAGAAGGCGCTGGTCAACTCGCTGGTCGTCGCCGGCTCGATCACGCTGTGCACGCTGTTCTTCTGCTCGCTCGCCGGGTTCGCGTTCGCCAAGCTGCGGTTCCGCGGGCGGGGCGCGCTGCTCGCCATCGTGATCGCCACGATGATGGTGCCTGTCCAGCTCGGGATCATCCCGCTCTACATCGAGATGCAGAAGTTCGGCTGGGCGAACCATCTGATCGCGGTGATCGCGCCGACGGCGGTGACCGCGTTCGGTGTCGTGTTCATGCGCCAGTACACCGAGCAGGCCATCCCCGACGAGCTGCTCGAGGCGGGCCGCATGGACGGCTGCTCCACGTTCGGCCTGTACTGGCACGTGGTCCTGCCCGGGCTGCGTCCCGCGATGGCGGTGCTCGGCCTGCTGACCTTCATGCAGGCGTGGAACGACTTCATGTGGCCGCTCATCGTCCTGTCGCCGCAGAACCCCACCGTGCAGGTCGCACTCAGCACGCTGTCCGCCGGCTACTACCGCGACAACACCCTCGTCCTGGGCGGCACGGCGCTCGGCACCCTGCCCGTTCTTTTGATCTTCGCAGTATTCGGTCGTCAGATCATCAGTGGAATCATGGAAGGCGCGGTCAAGGGATGACTATCAGCACCGCCTCGGCCACCGGCGCGACCGGTCTGCCCGAGACCGACGAACTGGCGGCGCGGATCGCCGGCGGCCTGCCCAGGGATTTCGTCTGGGGCGCGGCCACCTCGTCCTACCAGATCGAGGGCGCGACGGGCGAGGACGGCCGCGGCCCCTGCATCTGGGACACGTTCGCCCGCACCCGCGGCAAGACCCGCGGCGGGGAGAGCGGTGATCCCGCCGTCGACCACTACCACCGGTACCGCGAGGACGTGGCGCTGATGGCCGAGCTTGGTCTCGGCGCCTACCGGTTCTCGGTCGCCTGGCCGCGCGTCGTTCCGACCGGATCCGGCCCGGTGAACCCGGCGGGGCTCGCCTTCTACGACCGGCTCGTCGACGAGCTGCTCGGCGCCGGGATCGACCCCTGGCTGACCCTGTACCACTGGGACCTGCCGCAGCCGCTGCAGGACCTGGGCGGCTGGGCCAACAGGGAGACGGCCTACCGGTTCGCCGAGTACGCCGACCATGTCGCCACCGCCCTCGGCGATCGGGTGAAGCACTGGTCGACGCTCAACGAGCCGTGGTGCTCGGCGTTCGAGGGCCATCTCACCGGCCGGCACGCGCCCGGGGTGCAGAGCGCCCATGCGGCCGTCCGCTCCGTGCACCACCTGCTGCTCGGGCACGCGCTCGGGGTCGAGGCGCTGCGCGCCCGCGGCGTCGCCGACGTCGGGATCACGCTCAACCTCATCCCGGCGGAGTCCCCGGAGGACTCGCCGGCGGCGCGCGACGCGGTCCGTCTCGTCGACGGCCAGTCGATCCGGCTCTGGCTCGACCCGCTGCTGCGCGGCTCGTACCCGCCCGACGTCATCGCCGACTTCGCCAAGGTGGGCGCCGAGCTGCCGATCGCGGACGGCGACCTGGCGCGGATCGCGGCGCCCATCGACTGGGTCGGGGTCAACTACTACTCCCCGCACATCGTCGTCTCCGGTCCCGACCCGGATCCGACGCCGATTCCCTTCGTCGCCGCCGACAACCTGACCCGGGTCAAGTCGACGCAGGACGTGACCGCACTGGACTGGCCGATCCGCCCGCGCAGCTTCGCCGCCCTGCTTCGCCGGCTTGCCGCGGACTACCCGGGCACCCCCTGGTACATGCACGAGAACGGCGCCGCCTACCTGGACGAACCCGCCTCCGACGGCAGCGTGCCCGACCCGGAGCGGCTTCGGTACGTCGCGCTGCACCTCGACGTGGTGCGCGAGGTTATCCAGGACGGAGTTGACATGCGGGGATACTTCGTGTGGTCGCTGTTGGACAACTACGAATGGGCCGAGGGGTACAAGATGAGGTTCGGCGTCATCCACGTCGACTTCGATACCCTCGTCCGCACCCCGAAGACCAGCGCGCTCTGGTACTCCCGCCTCATCCGAGAGCACCGCGCCGCGAACGGAACCCTGTGACTGCTGCCGACGCCCAACCCGGCACCTCCTGGCGGACCTCCCCGATCGGCGGAGCCGAGCGGGGAACGACCCCAGCCACCGCCGTGGCCCAGACCTCCCGGCCAGACCCCCGGATCGGCGGCACCGATTCCCGAGAAGCCCAGGACTCCGCCGATCCGGGAGCGAACTCGGCAGGGGTGGTGGCGCCGCGGCGCGCGCCCACCCTCGAGGAGGTCGCCGAGCTGGCCGGGGTCTCCCGAGCGACCGTCTCCCGGGTGGTGAACGGGTCCTCGCGGGTGTCGGCGGAGGCGCAGTCAGCCGTCACCGCGGCGATCGCCCAGCTGGGCTATGTGCCCAACCGCGCTGCCCGCAGCCTGGTCACGCGCCGGACGGACACGCTTGTGCTGATCGTGCACGAGCGCCCGGACACGGTGTTCGCCGACCCCTTCTTCGCCAGTGTGCTGCGCGGCGTCAACCAGGCGCTCAGCCCTACCGACTTCCAGCTCGTGTTACTGCAGGCCCAGGGCGAGGCGCAGCGCGACCGGGCGCTGCGCTACGTCGGCAACGGCCACGTCGACGGTGTGCTGCTGATCTCCCTGCACGCGGACGACATCATGCCGAACGCCATCACCGCGGCCGGGGTACCGCTGGTGATGGCCGGCCGGCTGCTCGCCGGCAACCCCGTCGACTACGTCGACGCGGACAACGTCGGCGGCGCCCGCGACGCGGCGCGCTACCTGCTCGGCGCCGGGCGGCGCAGGCTCGCGACGATCGCCGGCCCGTCGGACATGAGCGTGGGCATCGACCGGCTGCGCGGCTACACCGAGGCGGTCCGCCAGGCCGGCGACGAGCTGTCCGCTGGGCGGGTCGCCGTCGGTGACTTCACCGAGGAGAGCGGGCGGCGGGCCGCCGCCCGGCTGCTCGCCGACCACCCGGACATCGACGCCCTGTTCGCGGCCTCCGACCTGATGGCCATGGGCGCGCTGCGCACGCTGCGGGAGGCCGGCCGGCGTGTCCCCGACGACATCGCCGTGGTCGGCTTCGACGACGCCGCGTTCGCCGCGTACGCCGACCCGCCGCTGACCACCGTCCGCCAGCCGGTCGAGCTGATGGGCCAGGAGATGGTCCGGCTGCTGCTGGAGCGGGTCACGGACCCGTTCGCCGAGCCGACCGAGGTCATCCTCCCCACCGCCCTGGTCACCCGCGACTCCGCCTGACCGCCAGACGTCGATGCGTGGCATCTGGCCAAGCCTATGGACACGCGGAGCCACCACACTTCGGCCGCAGGGGTCGGGAGTGTGGCAGATGGGTGTGTCTATTGGCTTTGTTAGATGCCACAGTTCGCCCGTCGGCTGGCGCGACGGACCCTTGCCTCCATATCGGGAGGGTGTTTTCCGGGTCTCAGCGGCCCGTACAGCCGTACGCAGATAACTACGGAGGGTGCTCGGGCGTGCGGTGGCTCCGCGGTCTTGCGAGAACGGGCGTGTACCGCAATGGAGTATTACGCTCCGGATCGTGCAGCCAGTCACAAGCGCGGCCGAACCAGGTGTGGAGTCGGTCGTCGAACACTCTCCGTGTTCCTATCGGGCCAGGGCGTGGTGGGGGGACCGGCTGGTCGCCGAATCGGTGGCGGCGGTGCGGGTTCGCGAGCCGGGACAGGCGCCGACCCTGTACTTCCCGCGCGCGGATGTGCGGTTCGACATGTTGCAGGACGAGGGCCGCCGAGTGACCTGCCCGGTCAAGGGCTCCGGCGAGCTGTGGACCCTCGACGGCAAGGCCGCGGCACCCGTCGCCGAATGGCACGCTCCAGAGGAAGACGCGGACGACGGCCTGGTCGACGGCCGTGACGCGCTATGGACCTTCACCGAGCCGGCTCCTGGCCTCGACTGGCTGGCCGATCTGGCGGCATTCGACCATGACCGGGTGCGCGTCGAACTGGTCGACACTGTGGCCGGCGAGGACCCCCGCGACGCCACCATCAAGCGGTTCCCCACCTGGGGTGATGCCGCCGACCTGATCGACATCATGGACCTACGGGCCGCCGGCGAAGGCCGCTATGTCAGCGTCATTCGGCCTAACCCCGGGCGTGCCGTCGTCGAGGCCAGCCAGATCCTCGGCCAGGCGGTGGTCGCCGCGATGCGGCACGCCGGCGGGCGGCGCGTCGTGTCGGCGCATCTGGTCGTCTACCGGGTCGCCGATGCCAACCTCCCGCTGGAGTTCGAGCTCGAGGAGCTCAGCTCGGGACGGACGTTCAGCACCCTCGGCGTACAGGTGAACCAGGCCGGGAAGCGCCGGGCCAGCGGCACCCTGTTCCTCGACGTCACCGCTCCCGACGTCGTCCGGCATGAGGCGCCGCCGCCGCCCGCCGCCGGCCCGTACGACAGCGAGCCCTACGACATGTCCGTCACCGGGCGGGACCTGCGCATGGTCGACGCGGCGTACAACAACGACTCGGCCGCGCCGGTCGGACCGCCCGTCATCGACACCTGGCTCCGCTTCCGTGACGTGCCGGCAGACCCGGCGCTGCACGCCGGCCTGCTGGCGCAGTTCACCGGGCACATCTCGATCGCCGCCGCGCTACGCCCGCATGCCGGGATCGGCCAGGACCAGGCCCATCGCACCCTTTCCATGGGCATCAACGCGATCTCCCTCTCGCTGCACGCCGACATCCGGGCGGACCGGTGGCTGCGGTACCACCACCACTCGACGTTCGCCGGTGACGGCATGACTCACTCGGAGTGCCGGGTGTACACCGAGGACGGCGCGCTGGTCGCGTCGTTCTCGGTCGATGCCACGGCCCGCGGCATCGCCGCCGGACGGCGGCTGGACGACCGAACAGCGATCTGACGCCGTTCCCGTCGCCCGACCCGGCTCTCGGGCCCGGCGACGGCCTCGGACCGGCGAACCGTTCTCGAAGAGGTGGCAGTGGCATACGCGCGGGTCAACGGGCTGCGGATCGCCTACGAGCTCGTCGGCGGCAGTGGCGGCGTCGGCGTCGGCGTCGGCGAGGGTCGGCTATGGGTGATCACCACCGGCGGGCGCTTCACCAAGGAGACCCCGGGGGTGCGCGAGCTCGCCCAGGCGCTGGCGGCCCAGGGCGACCGGGTGCTCAGCTGGGACCGGCCCAACTGCGGCGAGTCGGACGTCTGCTTCGAGGGGCCGAGCGAGCCGGAGCTGCACGCCGACACCCTGGCCGCGCTGCTCACGCACCTCGACCTGGGCCCGGCGGTGCTCACCGGGGCGACGGTCGGCACCCGCGTCTCGCTACTCACCGCGGCTCGGCACCCGGAGGTGGCCGCCGGCCTTGCGCTCTGGTGGATCAGCGGCGGCCCGATGGGCCTGATGATCCTCGGCAACGTCTACTACACCGCCAGCATCACCACCGCCTGGACGCGGGACATGGCCGCCGTTGCCGACCTGCCCGACTGGGCCGGGACCATCGCCGCCACCCCGGACAACCGTCAGCGGATCCTCGACGCGGACCGCGACGAGTTCGTCGCCACCCTGCAGCGCTGGATGTCGGCATACTGCCCGCGGCCCGACGAGCGGATTCCCGGCCTGCCCGACGACGCCGCCCGCTCGATCAAGGTCCCGGCGCTGGTCTTCCGCGGTGGCGTGAGCGACCCGTTCCACCCGCGTGCCACCTCCGAGGCGGTGGCCGACCTGCTACCGGGCGCGCGCCTCGTCGAGCCACCGTGGGGCGACCGCGAGTACCTCGAGCGCCAGGCCGAGATGGCGACGGCCGGAGGCCTCTTCGTCCGCTGGCCCCTGCTGGCCCCCACCCTCCGCCAGTGGGCGGCCGAAACCCTGGGGTGACAGGAAGAGCCCGGGGCGCGAGGCAAAACCCTGGGCTGACGGGGATCCGGCTGCCCGGCTGCCCGGCTGCCCGGCTCGAATCGGGGCTTAGTCGGTGCGCTCCTGGGGGGAGGAGTGCTCCCAGTCGGCGAGGATCGTGCGGATGCCGGTGACCAGCAGCAGCGGCTGGTCGAGCATCACGTGGTGGCCGGCGAGCGGGATCTCGATCACCGGCGCGACCCGGCCCAGCAGGTTGTACATCTCCCCGCCGATGTCGTGCGTGACCAGGCCGTTCTCGGCCCGGAACAGGGCGACCCGGCAGTGCACCTTGTGCAGCACCTCGGGCGCGGGCGTCCGGTTGCCGAACACGTTCGGGTCGAACTTCCAGGTCCAGCCGCCCTCGACCGAGCCGATGGAGTTCCGGGCGATGTGCTCGATCACGTACGGCAGGGTGTGCGTCTGCTGCGGCACGGTACGGAACCGGGCCAGCGCCTCCGACACGGTCGCGTAGACCCGCAACGGGCCGAACGCGGTCCGGTCACGGGCCGCCCGCTCCTCCGGGGTGTACTCGCTGACGGGAGAGTCGATCAGCACGATGCCGGCGACCCGGTCGGGGTGCTCGGCGGCCGTCGTGATCGAGATCCAGCCGCCCATGCTGTGCCCGATGACGATCGGCGGCGAGGCGATGCCGGCGTCGTCGATCACGCCGACCACCTCGGCGGCCCAGGTGGACAGTGTGTAGTCGTCGCGGCGATCGCTGTCGCCGTGCCCGGAAAGGTCCAGCGCGACCACGCGGTACTCGTCCGGGATCAGCGGAGCGATGTGGTCCCACCAGCCGGCGTGCGCGGCACCGCCGTGTACGAGCACGATCGCCGGCAGGTCCGGCGCGCCCCAGCCCCGGTAGCTGATCCGCGCGCCCTCGACCTCGACCTCGAAGTACTCCGGCCGGTCGTCCAGCGCATGGTCGAACCAGAACGGTGCTTCCTCGTCCATCTCCCGCTGTCCGCCATTCGGCTCGTCGGCTGCCCGCGTGGCTTGTGGCCCGTGGTCCTGGTGTAGTCGGACCGACCTATCCTGCCTGGCCAGCGTAACGCCGACAAGGCATGGTCAACCTGGCCGAAAAGCTGATCGGGACTGCCGCTCTTCTATTCCGCATGCTCCGCGGGCTGGACGGCCGGGCCTGGGTGACCAATGGCCCCATTCGCGCGGACCGGTCCTGTTTGGCCGGGGGCGCGGCGCGGGATCCCCTGGGCCAGCAGCCCGCGGTAGAGATCCACATGGGCGGTGGCGGCCTGGTCCCAGCTGTGCCGGGCGGCGAGCGCCTCGCCGGCGGCGCGGCGGGCCTGATCCGGCCCCGCGAGGGCGGCGGCGAGCTCGGCGGCCAGGTCCGCCGGGGTCGCGGCGAAGCGGACGGCGCCGGTGAACACCTCGCGCAGCACCGGAAGGTCCCTGGTCACGACAGGCACCCCGGCGGCGAGCGCCTCCATCGCCGCGAGGCCGAAGCCCTCCTTGACGGACGGGAAGGCGAACACGTCGGCGGCGGCGACCAGCGCGGGCAGCTCGTCGTGCGGCACGGGGCCGAGCAGCACTGGCTCCACGCCCAGCTCCACCGCCCGCGCCAGCACCTGGGCCCGGTAGTCGCGGTAGTCGAACAGCGTCTCCCCGCCCGCGATCACCAGAGCCGGTGCGGTGGCCGTGCGCAGCAGCGCCATCGCCTCGACGAGGTCGAGGGTGCCTTTGCGCGGTTCTATCCCGCCGACCGCGAGGACGTAACGACCGAGCCGGTCGCGCCACGCGGCGCGGGCCGCCCGCGCGGTCGGGCTCTCCGCCGCGGCGGCCGCGAACCGATCAGCCTCGACACCGTTCGGGATCACCGTCGCGGTGAGGCCCCAGCCCTCGGCCAGCTCCGCCGCGACCGCCGCGGACACGCAGACGTGGGCGTACGGCCGGCGCAGCGCCCGCTCATGGCAGGCGACCAGCTCGGGTGTGGTGAAGCTGTCCAGGTGATGGACGGTGCGAACGCAGTCTGGGACGACGTTCGCGCTGATGCAGTCCTGTGCGTGCACGATGTCGTACCCGCCGGCGCTCGCGTGGCCTTCCGAACCCGCACCGGGGGCACCGCGGGCGTGGGCCCGGAAGGCCGCGCCGAGGACGTCGATCGAACGCAGCACCCGCTCCCCGACGGTCTCGGCCGCCCGATCGGGGAACGGCACCGCGCGTACCTGGACTGCGGGGTCGACGGGGCGGAAGAAGCCCGCGTCGCCGCCGCGGGCGAGTGTCCACACGTCCACCCGGTGGCCGGCGCGGGCGAGCGCCTCCGCGAGGCACAGCGTCGCGACCACTCCGCCGCGTGCCTTGGTCGAGTACGTCAACAGCGCGATCCGCGGCGAGCGCTGCCGGCTGGCGCCACTCACGGCGTCGGCCCAAGGCTCTCTCCCGGATCGGCGACGAGGTCGGCGATTCGGGAGGCCTGGCTACCGCCGTCGGTGCCCGGCTGGATCAGCGCCGCCCGCGCGATCGCCACCAGCTCGTCGTGGCTCGGTCCCGTCACCTGCGGTGGGCGCCAGCCGGAGGCCTGGACGGCGCGTACCCGGGCGACGAAGTCCGGGTCGGTGAGCAGGTCCGCCGGCATCGCGAGCAGGTTCTGCAGGCGGGTGAACGCGTGCCAGACGACGGGGTCGCGCCCGGCGGCGAGGAACGCCTCACCGTTCGTCACGGCGTCCGACTCGTCTGGACGCCGCTGCGTCGGCGGTGCCGGCCGAGCAGCCGGTGTCGGCCGAGCCGGCGGTGCTGACCGAACCGGCGGTGCTGACCGAGCAGCCGGCGGTAGGGGCGGCTGCGAGGGCGGGGGCGGTCGCCAGCGGGCCAGCCGGGCGGCGTCCTGCGCGCAGGAGTCGTGGTACCAGGGCAGGCCTTCCGCGCGCAGCGCGGCGTCCAGCCGCAGCGCGCGCTCGCCCGGGTCACGCGTCGCGGTGACGGCGTCCACCAGCCAGCAGGCGGTGAGCGCGGCGAGCGTCGTCCCGCGGGTGTGCGCCGGATTCGTGATCAGCGCGGCGTCTCCGATGGGCAGCACGCCGAGCGCCACCGGCCGGCCGTCGGCGACCCACGGCCGGAACCGGTTGCGCAGCCCCGCCATCGCGGCGACCGGTCCCAGCGGCACCACCGTGCCCGCGGCGGCCCGGTCCGGGTCGCGACCGGCGCGGCCCGAGTACCCTGCGCCGCTGCCGCTGCCGCTGCCGCTGCCGCTGCCGGCGGCGGCCGGCTTGCCATCCAGCCAAGGCGCGACCAGGTCGATCGCCCGGACGGCGGCGTCAAAGGCGGCGCCGTCGCGCAGCACCCGCATCTCGGCGTCCTCGGGCAGGACGCCGAAGGTCACCGAGAACGTGTCGTTGTCGGCAGGGAAGACCAGGCAGGAGTAGCGGTCGAAGGAGGCGCCGACGGTATGGCCCCGGTTGAGCTCGGTGGCGAACGAGTGGTCGCCGCCGCGGGCGTAGAAGCGGGAGTAGTAGGTGATCCCGCAGGGGACGGCGAGCTCGGGCGGCTGGGGCGCGCCGGCGGCCGTGAGCAGGTCGTGCACCGGTGAGAGCCGCCCGCCCGCGTCGACCACCAGGTCGGCCTCGATGGTGGCGCCGTCTTCGAGCCGGATTCCGCGTACCCATGGCACACCGCCGTGGCCACCGGGCGTGGACGGGCCGGCGGGCGAGGTCAGCAGTCCGGTGACGCGCTGGCCGGCGTGGATCGTCACGCCTGGTTCGGCCAGCGCGGCGGCCCGTAGCGTCGCGTCGAGCAGCGCCCGCCGGCAGCCGAGGACGACCAGGTCGTCGAGGTCTCCCGTGAGCCAGCCGGCGGCGAGCGCGGCGCGGATCTCCGGCGGCGCCGTCTCGGCGACCCGGATCTCGCGTGCGCCGACGGCGAGCAGCGCGTCGAGCAGGTCGGGAGCCCGGGTCGCGAGCAGCGCGCGGAACCGGGCGAGGAACGCGTGCGAGTGCCGCGCCTGCGGCACGCCGGCCCGGGGCAGCGCGGCCCGTGGGTCGGCCCGGATTTCGGCGGTGCCGACGCCCGGCGCGGACAGGCCTGGCCAGCCGGCCGCGGCGGGGTCCCGGTCGACGATCAGCACCGGGCGGCCGGCCCGGGCGAGGAGTATGGCGGCCAGCAGACCGGCGGCGCCGGCGCCGGCGATGACGACGCGCTCGGCGGCCGCTCGGGGCATGGCGGTCCTCGCTCCTTGGTAGCCGTGGCGGCCGTGGCCGTGGCCGTGGGCTGTGGGCTGTGGGCTGTCTGTGAGTCGGGGCCAGCCTGCCCCGCCGCGAGGTCAGCCGGCGCGGGCCGGCGGGACGCGCGCGTAAGGCTGGCGCAGCACCGGTTCGCCGGCGAGCAGGCACTGCGTGTCGTAGGCGTCGGGGCGTCGGTCGCGCAGGTGGTTCATGCTTCGGCGGGCGACGTGCAGCGCTTCCGCGACGTCCACGTGAGCCATGGCCATCCCTGGGTCGTCGCCGGTCGCCGCGAGCACGGTACCGTTCGCATGCACGATCTTGGAGTTTCCGACGAAGGTCAACGATCCGAACTGCCCGACCTGGTTCGCCGACACCCAGACGACCTGGTTCTCCAGCGCGCGCACCTCGTCGTAGACGTCGAAGCGGTACCGCCAGCGGTCCAGGGCAAGGTCGTCGGACGGGTGCGTGCGCGACATCGGCCAGGCCGACAGGCACACGATGATCTCCGCGCCGGCGATCGCGAGGCTGCGCGCCGACTCGGGAAACGCCTTGTCGTAGCAGACCAGCATCCCGATCCGGCCGATCGGGGTGTCGAAGGCGCGGAACCGGTCGCCGGCGTCGTAGGACTCCACCTCGGCCAGCGGCAGGTGCACCTTGCGGTGCCGGCCGAGCACCTTGCCGCCGCCGACGCAGACCGCGCTGTTGTAGCGGCGGTAGCCGGCTCGCTCGGAGTAGCCGACGCAGACGACCATGTCGCCGGCCAGCTCGACGAGCCGGGCGATCTGCGGCCCGTCCGGGTCGAGTAACGGAGCGTCGCCGACCGGCCCCGGGTCGTCGTCCGCCGAGAGCGCCTGCAGATAGCCGCCGAGGGCCGCCTCGGGCAGCGCGAGCAGCTGGGCGCCGCGGGCCCTGGCGGTCTCGATGTGCCGGGCGACCGTGCCCATGCACTCGTTCAGGTCCCGCCCGAAGGAGTCCGACACGACGGCGATGGTGGTGACGGTCATGACTATCCCCCGATATTCAGTTTGCTCATGCCGGGCCCATACCGGTCACGTGGCCGCTGAGGACCGGAGTGCGCAGCCCGTCCGGCCACAGCAGTGAGACGCCGCTGCCGGAGAGCAGCCGGCCGCAGCGGGCCGAGACCGCCGGCGAGCTCGTGGGCATCCGACGGTCATCGACATCCGCCGTCACCATCCCGAAGCCCGGGAAGCAGGTCAGCCAGTCTCCGGCCGACACTCCTGCCGGCCGCGGTACCGCGCCCACCTCCAGCTCGGCCGCGCAGCCGCTGGACTCGGCGAGCATGCCCAGCGTGCCGACGACGCCGGCCATGCTCACGTCCTTGGCGGCCACCGGCCGGTGGCGGCCCGTCAGCGAGAGCATCGCGCGCAGCTCGGCCGTGCGCCGGCCCGAGGTGGAGTCCCACTGCCGGCCGGTGTAGCCCGGCCGCCAGCGCCCGGAGAGGTCGGCGGTCACGGTGATGGCGTGGCCGGGCAGGCCGGCGCCCGAGCGGATCGGCGCGTCGGCCTGCCCTATCGCGGTGACCGCGAGCGCCGAGGGCATCCCGAGCTGGGTGTGGCCGCCGAGGATCGGCACGCCGAACCTGTCGGCGGCGGCGCGCAGGCCTGCGAGTACCCGGCTCACCCGCGACACCGTCGGTCCGGCCACCGCGTCCAGCACGCCGAGCGGTCGGGCTCCCATTGCCGCGAGGTCGTTGAGGTTGACCAGCACGCCGCACCAGCCGGCCCAGAACGGGTCCCTGTCGACCATCGTCGGCACGATCGCGTCGCAGGCCGCGACCAGGCCGGTCCCGGGCACGGGCGCGCCGTCGTCGCCGACGAAGCCGGCCCCGCCGGGGCGGATGGCGCCGAGCAGCGCACCCAGTGGCGCCTTCGTGGTGGCGGCGAGCATGGCGACCCGGTCGATCGGCCAGCGCATCAGCACATGCGGCGTGCCGCGCACCGTGGTCGGGCCGACCGTCATCCACCCGAGCCGGCCGAAGAACCGTTCCCGGGCAGGTTGGATCGTCGCGTCGAAGCGCAGCGCGCCGGCGGCCTCGGCATGCGCGCACGCCGCCCGGACCAGTGCGCCGCCGACACCGGCGTAGTGCTCACGGGCGTGGGCGGCCACGGCCAGCCGGCCGCCCTGCCACCAGCCGATGTCGTCGCCGCTCCAGGCGGGTGTCGGGCCGAGCCGCACCCCGCCGATCACCTCGCCGTCGCCCGGGCCGTCCAGGCCGCGGGCTACCAGCACGACGGTGCGCGGGTCCTCGTCGGCCTCGTCGAGGTCCCCCACCGGCCCGTCGCCGAACAGACCCTGCTCGTCGACGAAGACCGCCCGGCGCAGCCGCCGGTACGCGGCGATCGTGGCCGCGTCCCGGGCCTGTTCGATCAGGTAACGGGGGCGGCGCAGCAGCGTGCCTGGATCACCCCACACCGCGAGCGTGTCCACCGGACGCGGCGGGTGGACCGGGTACGGGTCCGCGGTGAGCAGCGCCGGCCCAGCGCCGCCCGGCCCAGCACCGCCCCGGACAGCATCTGGCCCGGCACCGGCGCCACTCCGGACAGCGCCACCCGGCCCAGCGGTGCCCGGGACAGTGACACGCGCGGCAACGCTGTTTGGCCCGGCGGCACCCGGCCCGGCACCCGTGGCTACCGACAGCTCGGCGGCGGCGACCCCGGAGGCCATGGGCGCCGCGGCCCGGCCGCGGGCGCCGTTCGCCTGGCCAATCGTCAGCAGCAGGGGCCCGGGCCCGGGCCCCGGCCCGCGTCGCTCGTCCACGGTGGTCATGAACGCCCCGCAGCCACAGCCGCACTCGATCGTCGCGTCATGCGCCATGCATCAGCCTCCTGCCTCCGGCAGCGCCGAACAGGCACCGCAGGCCGCGCAGCCGGCACCCTGGTCGGCGCCGCGCATCCCGGCGGCGCGCAGCGCCGCCGCGACCCGGCGCGTCACCTCGGCCACGGCGCCCGCCTCCGGAGCGCGAGCGCCGTCACGGGCGGCCAGCGTTCCGCCCAGCGGGCGGAACGGGACGACGAACGGGTAGACGCCCATGCCGATCAGCCGTTCGGCGCCGGCGACCAGCTCGTCCGGGTCCTCGCCGAGGCCGATGAGCAGGTACGTCGACACCCGGTTGCGCCCGAAGACGCGGACGGCCTCGGCCCAGGCCGCCTCGTAGGCGGCCAGCGGGACGGTCGCCTTGCCCGGCGTCCACCGGGCCCGGACGTCGTCGTCGAGCGACTCGATGTGGATCCCGATCGCGCTCGCTCCGGCGGAACGCAGCTCGGTGATCACGGCGAGATCGCCCGGCGGCTCGCACTGGACCTGGATGGGCAGGCCGGGTACCGCCGCCAGCACGGCCCTGGTCGCCTCGGCGAGCAGCCGGGCGCCGCGGTCGGGCGCGGCGGTGCTGCCCGTCGTCATCACCAGTTGGCGCACCCCGTCGAGCCGGACCGCGGCCTCGGCGACCTCGGCCAGCTGCGCCGGGGTCTTGCGCCGGGTCGTCGCCCCGGCCCGCAGGGACTCCTCGATGGCGCAGAACCGGCACCGGTCCGGCTCCTGGTAACGCACGCAGGTCTGCAGCACGGTGGTGGCGAGCACGTCGGCGCCGTGCAGCCGGGCGATCTGCTCGTACGGGACACCGTCCGCGGTGACCAGGTCGTAGAACCGCGGGCGGCGCACCGGTTCGACGGGCACGCCGAGGTCCGTGCCGTCGTAGAGCAAGCGGCCGGCGTTCACCTCGTACCGGCTGGTCGCGACGATCGGCAGCGCCGCGCCCCGGCCTGCCAGCACCACGTGGCCGTCGTCGCTCGGCCCGGCGCCGGCGGTGCGGCGCACCGGCGCGGTGAGCCGGACGCCGTGCACGGCCAGGCCGATCCTCGTCTCCAGGCTGGCGCCGGGCCTCGCGGCCTGCTGGCTCAGGTCGAGGCGCGGGCCCTCGGCCGGAGCGGGGGCGGGCGGGGGCGCCATCAGAACATGTAGGTCGAGTTGATGATCGCGCCCTTGCGCGCGTAGTGGATCACGCAGTCCTGGATGTCCAGCGGGTGCGCCGGGATCGCGCCCTCGATCAGGTCCTCCTCGCGCAGACCGTGCAGCGAGAGGCCGAACCGGCAGACGTAGACCTTCCCGCCCTCCTTGATGAAGGTCTCCAGCTGGTTGTTGATGTTGTGCTCGCCGGCGAAGGCCGAGTCGCCGGTGTGCGGGAAGCCGCGGGTGGCCATCGCGTTCATCGCGCCGGGGCCGTAGAAGTAGATGACCGACTCGAAGCCCTTCCGCAGTGCGCGGGTGGCTTGCAGGATCGCCACGAAGCTGACCGACGACTCGTGCGCGATGCCGTGGATCAGGGTCAGGTAGCTCTCGCCGTTCTCGGCCTGATAGTCCGGGAAGATCTTCGTCGAGCCGTAGAGGTTGCTGCCGGGCGGCAGCGATGGGTGGGGGACCTCGTTCAGGCTGTGCTGCTCCTGCTCGGTCAGCTCCATCTGGGCGGCGATTCCTCTCTGCGCATCCGCGCGTTGCCTGGCTTCGGGGTACTTCTGGTGCAGGTCACGGCTTCGCCGATCCGGCGGGATCCCCGGACGAGTGGTTGCGGCGTGGTGGGTTTCTCGGTGGTCTGGGCCGGTCTGGTCCGGCTGGCACGGTTCCACTGTGGGCCGGTGGAGACTGTTGGTCTGTGGTCCTGCTGTAGGCCCGCCGTTCGGATCGTTGGGAGATTTCCGCTGCGGCACTGGCGGGCTGGCCGGTCAGGGCTCCATCGGGCACGACCGGGCCAGGCCCGCGCGGTGGCGGTGAGTCGCCGGTCAGGACGCGCCCGATCCGTACAGGGATGCGAAGTTCTCCACGAAGACGTGGCGGGCCAGCTCGCCGTCGCCGACCGTCGCCGCGAGTCGCGCGAGCTCACCGGGGTGGTCACCCCACGGCTCGTCACTGGCGAACAGGAGCCGGTCATGGCCGATGCCTCGGCGCTCGATCTCGGCGGCAAGCCAGCGGGGCGCGAAACCCACCGCCCAGCTGGTGTCGGTGTAGACCCGCTTGCCGGCCGAGATCCAGTCGAAGAACCGGCCGCCGATCAGCTTGATGTGCCCGCTCACTCCACCACCGAGGTGGACGAGGTGAATGCGGACGTCGTCGGCGTACCGGTCGACCAGGAGTCCGACCAGGTCGATGTCGGACGCCGCACCCGGCGACGTGTGGACGTGCACCACCAGGTCGTGGGCGGCGGCCGTCGCGAAGATGGCGTCGAGATGGGGCCGGCACTCCTCGGCGTCCGCCCGTCCGCCGAGGAGAAAGCTCAGCTTCAGGGCGACGACGCCCGGCTCTCCGGCGAGCGACAGCGCCTTCTCGGTCATGGCCGCGTCGGCCGGCCGCGGTGAGACCCACAGGCCCGCCCGGATCCGGTCGTCGGCCTGCGCGGCCTCGATACACAGCTCGTTGAAGCCGAACGTGACGGCGACGTCGGGAACGCCGTAGTTCGGGATCACGAGGGTTCTGGCGGTACCCTCCCGGTCCAGGTCCGCCCTGAGCTCGGCGATGGTCGCCCGGGCGCCGAGGTCAGGCGTTACCGGCGGTCCCCCATAGAAGCCAAAGGCGGGTAGGACGCCGAGATGGCGGTGCGCGTCGTGTACGTCTCGCAGCGGCACGGCCACAGTGAAGCATCCAGTCGTTTCCACCGTGCAACAGATCCGACACAAGCAGACCCAGTCTTGTCGGGGCTCGTGCGGTTCCGGTGGCCAGTACTAGACGGTGAGCTGGGGTTTTGGAATGAGCGACGCCTGAGAGTCACATTAAATGTTCAGAGCGTAGACGGCGTGCGGCGGCTAGAGGCCAAAGCTGGGACTTTGGTCCCTCGCCCGCGAACAAGCGGGGGACGTAGGCTGATGTCACACCCCGGCGGGTCACACCTCCTGCGTTCCCCCCGTACGTCAGGAGTAGTGATCGTCGGGGTGTCTACTTTTCCCCTGGACACCCGCCCAGGTCGTGCTCTTCGTCGCCCCTTCGGGGCGGGCTTCGCGCCGCGTCAGGATTTCCTCCTCCGAGCCGTCCGCTTCCGTGCCGTCCGCGCCGTTCAGAGATCTTTCTGGCATCGATGGTGCCCGCGCACGGCCCGGGCCGGCTAATCCGCTGGATGCGTCACCTGTAGAGGCGAGGCCTCTCGGACGCCCCTTTGCGGCGGGCAACGTTCCGTACGTCCCGCCGGACGGCACCCGGCCGGGCTCGCGTCCCTCAGCGGCCTTCGCCTCGTTCTGCGCCCCTAATACTGACTATCGAGACCAAACTCGCTGGAGACGCGGTTCACCGGACTTCTGGGGCCGCAACCGGGGTGGGCGGAATCGGGTAGTGCTCGCCCGTGGTGGGACGAGCTGGGTGGGGATGGCGGCGGCCGTATGGGGAGAAGGCGGAACAGCCGGTGGTGATGGGTGGCGGTGCGGGAGGTATTCGGATCTCGTTCTCCGGATACGGCGGGCCGGATTGGCCGAGAGCGGTTAACGTCTGCTGACGGTGGTGGTGCCGACGACATCAGGGGGCGGACGACGGCGGTCACTGACCCGACTGTTCGGGTGCTTCCGGTCCGGTGTTCGCGGGCATGGCCGCCGAGCGGTTTCGGCCGACGGCGCCCCGCCGCCCGGCCTCGACCGGTAGCCCTTTCGGCCGTGGGCCTTTGTCACGTCTCGCGGGCCGATGGCACCGTGCCGCGGGAGCGGCGTGCCCGGTCGCCTTGGGTGCCTGCCGGGAAAGACCTGGAAGACCATGAGCATCCGAGCTTCGGGTGACGCCATCGGGAGGACGGGGGAACGGGTGCGGGTTCCAGCGGCGAGAATCGTCTTCTCCGAGGCCGACCGGGCGCAGATCACGGCGGCGACGACGGAGATCCTCACCAGTGGGCAGCTCACGCTCGGGGCATACACCCGGGAGTTCGAGGAAGCCTTCGCGCGCGCGCACGGCGCGCCCTTCGCCGTCGCGGTCAACAGCGGGACGGCCGCGTTGGAAATCATTCTCCGGGCCGTCGGCGTCGCCGGCGCCGACGTCGTGCTGCCGACCAACACCTTCGCGGCCACCGCCTTTGCCGTGCTGCGCGCCGGCGGGCGCCCGGTGTTCGCGGACGTCAACCCGCACACGCTCGCGCTTTCGGCGGCCACCGTCGAGGCGGCGCTGACGAAGGACACCAGGGTCGTCGTGATCGTGCACATCGGGGGCCTCATCCCGGCGGACATCGGCGAGGTCGAGGCGCTGTGCGCCAAGCGCGGCCTGGTCCTCGTCGAGGACGCCGCCCACGCTCACGGGTCGACCCGGGCCGGCCGGCACGCCGGGTCGTTCGGCGCCGCCGCGGCGTTCTCGTTCTACCCGACGAAGGTCATCACCAGCGGTGAGGGTGGAATGATCCTCACCGCCGACGAACGGGTACGGGACGAGGCGCTCCTCTACCGAGATCAGGGGAAAGCCGGTTTTCTCGGCAACGTGCACATCCGGGAGGGGTACGCGTGGCGGATGAGCGAGCTGCACGCCGTCACCGGTCTCGTGCATCTTCGCCGGTTGCCGGAATTCCTGGCGAACCGTGCACGGATCGCCGCCCGGTATGACGCGGCGATCGACGATCTCCCCGGTGTGCGGCGGGTTCAGGTGCCGCCGGGAGACATCACCAACTACTACAAGTACATCGTGCTTCCCGGCCCCGGTGTCGACCGTTCCTCTCTCCGTAAGGAGCTCAAGGAAAGGCACGGCGTCGGACTGGCCGGTGAGGTCTACGAGGCGCCGCTGCACCAGCAGCCGGTCTTCGAGGAGCACGCCGGCGGGACGCTGCCCGTCGCCGAGGACCTCTGTGCGCGGCACATCTGCCTGCCTGTTCATTCGGACATGACCGACCAGGAGGCGGACCACGTTCTGACAGCTCTGTCCGCGGCCCTGCGGACCCTGACCCTGGCAGGCTGACGAGCCGCTGCTCGCTGGCCCGCGGGCGGCGTGGGCCCGGCCGTTCTCCTCGGCGCGGCGGCAGCCCTCCTCTTTGGAGCACAGACATGCGAGTTGCGGTTACTGGCGGTTCCGGATTCATCGGCGCACACGTCGTCGACCGACTGCTCGACGCGGGCCACGAAGTCCGTGCGCTCGACCTCGACGTGAGCAACGCCGACCCGCGCGCCGATGGTCAGGCGGTCGACGTCCTCGACCTCGATGCGGTGACCGCCGCCCTCGACGGCTGCGAGGCGGTTTTCCACATCGCCGGCATGTCGAACGTCGACATCGCCTTCGCCGACCCGGTGGGCACCGTGCGGCTCAACGTCGAAGGCACCGGCAACGTCTGCGAGGCGGCCCGCCGCCGCGGCCTGCGCCGGGTGCTGTTCGCCAGCACGGTCTGGGTCTACGGCGCTGTTCCCGAGACCGAGACGCCCGGTGCCCGGCCGGACAGCCACGCCAGCGCCAGCGCCAGCGCCAGCGCCGACGTCGGCGACGGTGACAGCCGCGGCCGGGGACGACACGGCGATGGGCTGACAGAGGACGCGCTCATCGAGCTGGACCGGGCCGGGCACGTCTACACGTCCACCAAGCTCGCGGCGGAGCTGCTCCTACACAGCTATCGGGAGACATACGGCCTACCGTTCACGATCCTGCGTTATGGCATCCCTTACGGACCCGGGATGCGTGACGAGCTGGTTCTTGCTCGATTCGTCGCCCGCGCGCTGGCCGGAGAACCGCTGACGGTCGCGGGTGACGGCCGGCAGTTCCGCCGGTATGTCTACGTCCGCGACCTCGCCGACGCGCATGTCCGGGCGTTGACGACCCCAGCGGCCGAGAACGCGACGATCGCGCTTGAGGGCGCCGAGCGGGTCAGCGTGCTCGACATGGCCGAAGCCGTCCGCGCGCACTTCCCCGGCATCGAGATCGAGCATGTTCCCGCGAGACCCGGCGACTACCGAGGCAGGGAGGTGTCGGCCGAGCTGGCCGCGCGACTGCTCGACTGGCGGCCGACCACCACGTTCCGGGACGGCGTTCGCCAGTACATCGAGTGGTACCTGGCCAACCGTGAGGATGGCGGCCAATCGGCTTCCGTGAACCAGCTCTCGGCCAGTCGCCCGCGGACTCCGGCGGTCGTCCCCGCCGCGGCGAGCGGCAAGCCCGCGGCCAGGCAGGGCGGTGGGGAGGCTGCGCCACCCGCGCGGACGACCAACGTTCCCGCGACCTCGGGAGAGCGGTGATGACCACCGAACCCGGGCGACGGGCGGGCCTCGCTCGCGGTCCCGGCGACCCGGCCCAGATCCCGACCGTGCCGTTTCGTCCTCAGGACGTGCCCACGGCGCCCGACCGCGAGGTCCGGGCCGCGCGTGGTACCGGACCCCGGACCGGAGCAGGCGGCCTTCCGGTCCCGACGGCCCGGCCCCGGCCGAGCGGCGGAGCGCTGCTGCTCACCGGCTCACTCGGGATGGGCCACCACGTCATGGCACAGGCGTGCGCCGCCTCGCTGGAAGCCCGCCAGATGCGGGTACGCACGCTGGACAGCCTGCGGATGCTCGGCGGCCCGGGCGGCCGGATCGGCGAGGCAGTGTTCCGTGGGATGGTCGGTGTTCCCGGCCTGTACGACGCGTTCCACTTCAACCAGCTGCGCACCGGCGGGCGGGTGGCCGGTGCCATCGACGCCGTGTCCAGCCGTTTCCTCGTGCCGCGAATGCGCGACGAGCTGACCACCGAGCCGGTAAGCCTCGTCATCTCCATCTTCGCCACTGGCGCCGCGGCGACGAGTCGGATCAAGCCCGACTTCCCCGGCCTCGTCACGGTCGTGTTCTGCACCGACGTCTGCCCGCACCGGCTGTGGGTGCACCGGAACACCGACCTCTACCTGGTCACCTCGGAGACGGCGGTGCGCTACGTGCGCCGGTTCCACCCGTCCGCCGAGGTCGCCGTCGTGCCCGCTCCGGTCCGCGCGCCCTTCTACGAGGCCCCGACCCAGCGGGACGCCCGGCTGGCCTTCGGTATCCCGCTGGAAAGCCGATGCGTGCTGTTGATGTCCGGATCGTGGGGACTCGGCCCGCTGGTCGAGGCCGCGGAGGCGCTGGCGACCGCCGGCGTCTGGGTGTTCGCGGTCGCCGGCCACAACGCGAAGCTGGCGCGCAAGCTCGCGGCGCTGGCGGAACGCGAGCACCGGGTCATCCCGTTCGGCTTCACCGACCGGATCCCGGCCCTCATGGCCGCCGCCGACCTGGTGGTGACCTCGTCGGGCGACACCTGCAGCGAGGCCCGCGTGATCGGCCGGGACCTGTTGCTGCTCGACGTCGTGCCTGGCCATGGCCGTGACAACCTGCAGGGCGAGCTGGAGAAGGGCGGCGCCGAGATCGCCGGGCGCGACCCGCGCTCGCTTGCCCGCTCGGCGCTGGCTGCCCTCGACCGCGTCAAGCCGCCGACGCGACGGATCGCGCGTGGCCCGGAGGACTGGGAACGTTCCTTCGGCGTCGCCCTGGCCCAGGTCGGCCTCGCTCCTGGCCGGTGAGCACGGCCCTCGCCTACGGGCTGCCGGCGGCGGTCGGCTCGGCGGCGCTGTATGGGGTGGCACCGCTCCTGCAGGCGGTCGCGGCGCGCCGTGAGCAGGCGGGCAGTGGGCTTGGGCTGGGGCTGCTCGCTCGGCTCGTGCGCCGGCCGCTGTGGCTGCTCGGTCTCGCCGTCGAGACGGTCGCCTTCCTGCTCGAGGTGTACGCGCTGTCCGTCGCCCCGGTCGCCATGATCGGCCCGGTGATGGCGCTTGACATGATCGTTTTCACGCTGCTCGCCGGGAGGGCGCTGCGCGAGCACCTCAGCCGCCTCGGCGTGGGGGCGATCTGCATGATGGTCGCCGGCGTCGGCTTGCTCGCCTACGCGTTCGAGCAACACGGCGAGGTCGGCTCGCTGGCCAGCGACCGGGTGCTGCTGCTGTTCCTGTCCTTCGGACTGGTGTTCTCGTTGCTCGCCGCCCTCGGAGCGAACCGGGCGGCGGCCAGGCGGCGGGTCGCCCCCGCCGCCCTCGGGTTCGGCGCCGCCGCCGGGACGGCCTACGCGATCGCCACGCTCGCGACCCGACAGTTCGGGCTCGCGCTCGACGAGCGCCGTGCCGGCGGCTTTCTCGGTGCCTACCTGTTCGAGCTGCTGCGGACGCCGGCGCCCTATCTGTTGATCGTCTTCTCGGTGCTCGCGGTGAGCCTCGAGCAACGCGGCCTGCAGGGCCAGGCGGCCGTGGTCGCCTTCCCCGTGACCAGCGGGGTCTCCGCCTTCCTGCCGGTGGTGCTCGGTCTGACGATGTTCGACGAGCCGGCGCCCGCGGATGCGCACTTCGTCGCGTTCGTTCTCGCGCTGCTGCTCATCGCCGCCGGTATCGCGGGCCTCGCGCGCGACCGCGCCGCCGCCGTGGAGGCGAGCGAATCCGGCCGCGCGGACATTCCCGCACGTTTGCCGTGCCAGGGGGATGCCGGTTGCGCAGGTGGCAAGCCGGCGGGCGAAGCGTGACCGCTCGTGCGCTGGCTGTTATTAGTAGGACAGGCCGGCCGCCCGGGTTCACCCCCCGATCGCCCGGGCGCCCGGCCGTCCACATCTCTCACGTCCGATTTCCCGCCGATCCGCGGGCTCCAGTGCGACTCTGGGAGCCGGCCGGGGCGGAACTCGGCCCCGCGGCCGGGCGGACTTGGCCCCGCGAGGCGGGACTCGGCCCGCGATACGGCTAAGACACCACGAAAGCGGGACCGGCGCGTGGGCGCGCCAGTCCCGCTGAGGTGGAGAGCTGAGGCAGATGGGGAGAGCAGGCCCGGATGTGATCCGGGCCTGCTCTCGCTGGGTGGAAGTGTCGACGTCGAGAGCCGCGATGGCCGCCGACGACGTGGGCCGTCGGTCCGGTCAGCCCACGTGGAAGCGCTCGATGGCCTTGCGGACGCGAGAGTTGGCCTGCGCGAAGGTGATCTTCCCGTCGACGTAGGCCGCCAGCGCGGCCCGCCGGACACGCTCGGCCCGTGGATCCTCGAGCGGGGTGTTGAGCAGGTTTGTCGTGGCGATGGCCACGGCGATCACCTCCCGGTACCGGGGAACAGATGAAGGAGCGAGGGAGCAACGGAGGAGCTGAGATGCGGTGAAGGTGCCGCCGCGACGCTGCGGGGGACGGGGTGGCGATGTCGCCGCTGAGGGGGTGTGCTGTGCCTTGTCCTGGTCCGTGGGCGCCGTTATGAGGGGGGCGCGGCCAGCGGACCGATGATCGGTGCGGCACACCGTGCCTGGCCCAACGCCGCGGATACGCGGGCGCGGGTGGGCGCCTGCCGGTTGGTCGGCGCGGCCAGAGCCCGGTTGGCCGAGTTGGCCAAGGTGGCCAGCGACGTGAGGAGGCCGTGACCGCATGCCAGAGCTGTCCGCGGCGCGTTCGTCGCGCGGGTCCAGCTCTTCGCGATCACGGCTGCGCTCCTGTCTGTCCTGCCTACCGGCGGTATGCCCGCTCACCTGGGTCTGGTCGAGCGGGCCGCCCGGACGAGATGTCAGACGGCGGCGCGGGCCGTGTCGCCGCCGTGTTATCACACGGTTCGACACAACTCAGGCGAACGCCATATCAACGCAGCCCGACCGAACCTCTACAAGAGTGCGCGACGGTTGGCATGCATGCAAGAGCCAAAACGGCCGTGTTGGGACGTTCGGCGCCGCGACTTCGTTCCCGGCCCTACCACGCCGTTCCGACAACGGGTCTTCCCTGCCCGGCCGGCCGCCGCCGCGCGGCCTCGCGAGCGGCGCTTGCGGGCCGGCGTCCGCGGTTCAGGCAACGGAGCCAGCTAAGAGTCTCGCACCCTGGTTCGAGGTGTGCATCCGGCCTGGCATCTGACGGTGCATCCGGCGAATGCATCCCGTTGGCCGGCGGTGCGGCAGCCCGGCGTGCTCACGCCAGGTTCGCTCGACGACCGTGCGGCTGGGCGGGCCCGGCAGTCGGACCCACCCAGCCGCATCGGTCGGTTGCTGGGGCGTGTGTACATCCGTTGGCCATGACGGGCACGGCGATGTCCCTCCCCTGCCTGCCCTTCCTCGCCTCTCGGCCGAGGTCGGGCAGCGTCGCCTCAGCGGGCTGACAGGCGCAGGTTGAACTCGCCGTCGCGCGCGCCCGCGAGGAATGCGTCCCACTCGGCGGCGGAGAACGCCAGCACCGGGCCGGCCGGGTTCTTCGAGTCCCGCACCACCATGCCGCCCGCGAGCGGGGCCACCTCGACGCACATCCCGCCGGCGCCGTTGCTGTAGCTGCTGGTGCGCCAGCTGAGTTCGGCCACGTCGACGTCGGTGAGCGACGGCTTCGCGTATTTGGTCACTTCATATCCTCCGCTATGGATGAAATCATCTGCATCGACTCCTCCGGACTCAGTGCAGAGGCCATCAGGTAGTCGAGCTTCACTCTATAGCGCCGAATTTCCGAAGGACGTTCGAGGTAGAGGCTTCCGGCCGCCTCTTCTATATAGACCACATCGTGGTCGCTAGAGTTCGGAAACCCCAAGATAGAGAATGTGCTACCTAGTCCGGCATGTGCGCCGACTGAGAACGGAAGCGCCTGGACCGTGACATTGGGAAGTTCGGACTGTTTGCGCAGCCATTGCAGCTGGCCGCGCATGACTGCCGGGCCGCCGATCGTGCGGCGCAGCACGGCCTCGTCGAGGATGACCCACAGTCGTGGCGGGTTGTCGCCGGTCAGCCGGCGCTGCCGGTCCAGGCGCAGCGAGACCATGCGGTCGACCTCGCCGTCCGGGCTTTCCGGCGCCTCCGCGCGGATGACGTGCCTGGCGTAGTCCGCCGTCTGCAGGAGCCCGTGCACCAGTTGCGACTCGTAGACACTGATCGAGGCGGCGTCGCCCTCCAGGCCGATGTAGATCTCGAACCAGGCTGGCACCACGTCGTGGTAGTCGTGCCACCAGCCGTGTCGCCGGGACTCCCTGGCCAGTGCCAGCAGGGCTTCGCGGTGCTTGTCGTCGTGTATCCCATACAGGGTCAGCAGGTCCTGCACGTCGCGGGTTCGGACGGGAACCCGCCCGTTCTCCAGCCGGCTGACCTTCGAGACCGAGCATCGCAGCAGGTCGCAGACCTCCTCGACGGAGACGCCGGCCGCCTCGCGCAGCCGCCGCAGCTCGGCGCCCAGACGCCTGCGCCGTACCGTCGGACCGCCGCTTGTCGCCATCGTGCTCTTCCCTCCGGTCGGTACCGTCCCGTGCGCGCCCTCGTCGGGCTCGGTCGCGGCGGAGCCTGGAACCACCGGCGGCGTGGCTGACCCGGTGGCCGCCCTCGTGGGCGCGGCCGGTCCCGGCGCGGCCGGTCCCGGTGTAGCCGGCGCCCCAGTTCCTGGCGCCGTGGCCCGTGGCGGCGTCGTCGTCTTCGAGGCGACGGACGACGCGCCGGTCGCGCTTGACCGGCCCAGTTTCGCCGGTCGATTCGGCTTTGGCGGCATCGTGGCTGCCTGTACCCATTCTGTTGCCGCCGGCTCGCCGGTCGGGCCAGGTCCACTCGTGGTCTCTGGCTCTCCGGTGGCGGCCGGGCCGCCGGGCGGTCCGGGTGTCGTCGGCCGGGGCGACGGCCTCGCCCGGCCGGGGCCCGCCGTCGTCGGCTGCTGTCCCGGCGCAGGTCCCGGGTTCGTCTGTACTGGGTCGATCAGTCCTGACTCATCGCTGCGTCTGGCCACCGCTCCGCCACCGTCCTCGAGCGCTTCTGAGCATCCCGTAGCAAAACCCTTACAGAAGCTCTTGCATATGCGTCTGGCGGGCGCCATGCTTCCGGTCTGTCCTCACTTTGAGTGGCAAGAAAGCGCCTCAGCGTGAGAAGTTGGCGGCGGATGGATGCGTGGGGGGAGCGTGGCGGTGAACGCAACCGCGAGGCGGCTAGCCGGCCAGGTCGGCGGCGTCGCGTACCACGCCGAGGAACGCCGCCAGCCCGTCCGCCGAGAAGGCGCTGCGCGCCACCGAGGCCCGCGCCGGCGTGCGCGGCGCGTAGCCGCCAACGCGGCGGCGTCCTACGTCTCCTGGAGTACCGATGACCTCGCGGCTTCGTGCCAGGACCTGTGGCACCTTCACCCGTCGGATCCGCCCCAGGCCCATCGGGCGGTCCGCCACCGCGCCCAGCGACCAGCAGCTCCCGATGGAGGCGGTGACGGGCCAGGACTCGTCCGACCGATTCGGAGTGATCGTCTTCGAGGGCGGGCCGTGGCAGGCGCGTCGGGTGGTCCTCGCGTTCGACACTCCGCTGCAGGCGGCGGCGTATGCGGCCGAGCACCAACTGCCGGACTACCTGGTCGCGCCGCTGTCATTTCTCACCCCGACCGGCGTACCACTGACCTGACATCACCTGGCTCTGACGTACGGCCGGCGGGCGCCGCCGGCCGTGTCCATTTCCGGTGCTGGTCCTTGCGTCCGGGCGCTGACCGCAACGTGGCGGTCGACGGCTGTCCGTACCTGGAGTTCTCGGGTTCCCCCTGCTCGTCGGGGTTCGCGGGCTCCAGCGACGGTGGCCGCGCCCGGGTGACACCTCAGGCCAGCACCGCCATCCCGAAAGGCGTGACGACGATGACCCGCCCTTACCTGGTGTTCGACGGAGACGGCGAACTGGTCGGCAGTTTCCCGGACTGGGAGGCCGCGCACGTCTGGGCTCACCGACGCTCGACCGAGCCACTGACTCCGCAGCCGGTGCAGATCGAGGACCGCGCCGGCCGGCGTACCTGGACGGTCGAGGGCGGCAGCTGCCGGCTCACGGTCTGGCGCCGCCGGGTCGAGTACGGCTACTGCATCGAGGAGCGTCACCCTCGGGTCGTCCCGCTGCGCACCCACGCCTGGGCGTCCTGACCGGCACGATGGGCGGCCGTCACCCGGTGGTCGGCGTTCACCCGATCGGCTTGCCCGGCGTGATGAGGCCGGACTCATAGGCGGCGATGACAAGCTGGACCCGGTCGCGGACGGCGAGCTTCGTCAGCAGGTGGCCGATGTGGGTCTTCACCGTGGACGTGCCGACGTAGAGCGCCTGGGCGATCTCCGCGTTGGAGTATCCGCTCGCGACGTGGAAGAGCACCGCACGCTCCCGTTCGGTCAGCGTCGGCAGCAGCCCGGCGGGGTCGGGGTCACGCCCCGCCGTCGGTCCGGGTCGGCGGACGAACTCGGCGATCAGCCGCCGAGTGATGCCGGGCGCGAGGAGCGAGTCCCCGGCCGCGACCGTCCTGATCGCGGCCACCAGATTCTCGGGTTGGGTGTCCTTCAAGATGAATCCGGCGGCGCCTGCTCTTAGCGCGCCGAAGACATACTCGTCGTCATCGAACGTCGTCACGATGAGGATCCGAGGCCTGTCTACCTGCTCGACGGCTCCCGTGTCCTGCGTCGTGGTCCCGGCCGGAACCGCGACGCTGCGCGAGGGAGCCGCGGCGGTTGCCGTGTCGGCGGCGATCACCCGGGTTGCCTCCAGGCCATCCATGACCGGCATCCGGATGTCCATCAGCACCACGTCCGGCCGCAGCCGGCGACACGCGCGAACCGCCGCGACGCCGTCGCCCGCCTCCGCGACGACGGTCAGGTCAGGCGTCGCGTCGACGAGCAGGCGGAACCCGGCCCGGACCAGCGCCTCGTCATCCGCGATCAGCACCCGGATGGGCCGGCCGGCCGGTACGCGGTCACTGCTCACGAGAGGCCACCGGAAAGCGAACGACGACGGCGAATCCACCGCCAGGGCGCGGGCCGGCGTCGAGTGTGCCGCCAAAGAGCTCGGCCCGTTCGCGCATTCCGGCGAGGCCGATGCCGGGTGCGGCGCCGGGGTGGTACCCACGGCCATCGTCGACGACGCTGACGACCAGTTCGCCGCGGCGATGATCTATCTCGACCTGGGCGTGTTCCGCCGCCGCGTGCCGCGCCACGTTCGTCAGCGCCTCCTGGACGATGCGGTAGGCGGAGGTCTCGAGGACCAGCGGGTATCTCGCCCGTCCCGGCTCCTCGCCGGTCTCCGCGCCCGCGCCTTTCACGCCCGCGCCTTTCACGCCCGCGCCTTTCACGCCCGCGCCTTTCACGCCCGCGCCTTTCACGCCCGCGCCTTTCACGCCCGCGCCTTTCGCGCCGGCGCCTTCCGCGCCTTTCGCGTCCGCCGTGCCCGCCGTACGCTCCGGATCGAGGACATGGAAGGTCACGTGCAGGCCCTGGCCACGGGCCGTCTCGACGAGCGTCCCCAGGTCCGCCAGCGTCGGCGCGGCCACCGTCTCGTCCGACCTGGCGGTCCGGGTCTGTCGCAGGATTCGCCGCAGTTCGTCGAGCGCCGACCGACTGGCCGTCTCGATCACCGCGAGCGCCTCCCGTGCCTCGGTCGCCCGCGCGGTCTGGTCCGGCCCTTCGGGCAGTAGGAGCCGCGCCACGCCGGCTCGAATCGTGATCATGCTAAGGGTGTGCGAGACGATGTCGTGCACGTCGCGGGACAGGCGGAGCCGCTCCTCCGCCCGCACCCGCTGCTCCTGCTCCGCCCGCTGCCGCAGGAGCGCGAGGTCGAGCCCCTGGCGGTACTCGCGGCGGGTACGCAGCGCGTCACCGACCAGCCAGCCAACCGCGACGAGCGCGAGCTGCACCGCGTCCTGGTCCTGCTCCGGATGCAGCCACAGTCCCACAAGCCCGGCGACGCTGGTCGCGACGGCGGCCGCGGCGCAACCGGCCAGGGACGTCCGGCGGGAACGACGGCTCGCGACGGCCACGACGGCGATGGCGAGCGCGGGCCCGGCATTGCTGACGAACGGCGTGAAACGGACCCCGACGAGCGACGTGGCGCACAGCACCGCGGCGACGCCCGCCAAGGCCGCGATCGGCCAGCGCCGTCGTGCCATGAGCGGTACGACGGCCAGTGCTCCGCATAGGGCAACCGCCGCCGGCGATCCGTATCCGGCGCCGCGGCCATCGGCCGATACCCAGGCGGTCACCAGTTCCGGCAGGGTGAACGCAGCGAACGAACCGGCGGCGACGGCGAGGTCGGCGACGAGGGCCCATCTTGGCCGGGTGCCCGCGGACGGCCAACGACGCCCGAGCCCGAGCCAGACGCGGTCGAACCACGGCGGCGTCGTCCTCGTCGGCGCCTGTAGCGCCTGTAGCGCCTGTAGCGATGGTGGCGTCGCGAGGGCTGGTGGTTGCGCGCTGGCCGCTGACGTCGGCATGTCCTCAAGTGTGGTCGTCCGACCGGGCCCTGCCGTCCATCCTTGGGAGGATGGCCGCGCTCCTACCCGAGGGGGAGCCCCGGCGGCGGGTCCCGCCACGGTGCCACCGAAGTCGGGGCCGCAGGTCTGACGACATCCGGTGACCGTCGGACGAGGTTGGTCACATGCCTCGACGTAAGATCGTCTTTCCCCAGCCTGTTCGCCGCCTGAGCAGGGTCGCCGCCGAGCTTTCGCCACCGCTGACCTTGGTGTTCGCGCTTCTGTTCGCGGCCGGGGTCGCCGCGGGTGGCATGATCTACCTGCGGCGATCGCCGGTCCGGGATGTCCAGCAGCCCGGCACCGCCGCGTGGTGGCCGCATCTCGCGCTGTTCCTCGTGGCCATCGCACTGCTGGCGATGGCGCGGATCCGGCTACGACGTCGTCAGCACCGTCGATACCGGCACCGGGTCCGTGTGGCCGGCGGGGCGCCGTCGGATGTTCGGGACCAGCCCGTCGAGCTACTCCTGCTGGCTCCGCTCGGCAAGCCGGCCGGCCGGCGGATCCGGCGGACGCTGCGGGGCGCACGGCGCTCGCCGGGTGGCCTCGCCCGGCTGGTCACGGCTGGGGTCGTGGCGATTCCGCTGGCCTACAGCCTGTTCCGCGCCGGCATCCAGGTCCTCGGGGGTCTCGACCCGAACTTCACCGCCAACGCCTGGGGTGGCCCCAGTTACCTCGGTGCCATGGCCTGCCACTACCTGGACGCCGCCCTCATCGCGGCCGCCTCCGCCTACCTCACCGCACGCGTCCTCGTCCCTGGCCCTGGCCCGGCATCCTCGCCATATCTTGATGGCGGCCGCACGCGGTCACCGGCTGCCCCGCCCCGGGAGCCCACCTCTCGAGACCAAGCACGTGGCACCCCTGTTTGACAGGTACCCCGAGGGGGCCTATCGTGAAAATCACTTCCTCCCCGCCGTCCTACGGGACTGGCGGGGCTTTTTTCTTTGGAGAGACTTCCGTATATTCGGGTTTGACGCATTGTTTCCCATCGGCTACGGTTCTAAGAACCCAATCTGATCAACTCGAACCGGCAGGTTCCGGGCTGGCTCCGTTCCGACGCCGTTCTCTATCGAGGCGTCATGACCCCACGTATTGCGATCTTCATCGACTACCAGAACGTGCATTCTTCCGCGCGAAAAGTCTTCCTGGCTGCGGACGTAGTGCCTTGGCACGGTCATGTCGATCCGGTACGGCTCGCTGAGCGAATAGCCGCCAGACGGAAGTTCAAGGGCGATCTTACGGCCATCCGGGTGTACCGAGGCCGTCCAAGCCCCGATCACCAGCCCGGCGCAGCACGAGCCGGTGACCGTCAGGCGAGTCACTGGGGTCGTGATCCGCGGGTGACCGTCATTCGCCGACAGCTTCGGTACCCGAAGGGATGGCCGGTAGACCCTGCGCAGGAGAAAGGAATCGACGTCGCGCTGGCCGTGGATTTCGTGCGGTTGGCATGCACCGACGACTACGACGTAGGGATCCTCTTCAGCCGAGACAGCGACTTGATTCCCGCGTTGGAGGCCGTTCGCGACCTTGAGGCCGGCAAGACGCATGTTGAAGTGGCAACCTGGAAGGGCTCCAGCCGACTGCGCTTTCCGGACTCGCAGCTGCCCTGGTGTCACTATCTTAGCGCCGAGGACTACGAGGCCTGTCGCGACGACACCGACTACACGGCCCCATGACCTTTGCCGGCTGGTCCGCACGAAGGCCCGCAAGTCTTCGCGGGGCGGCTCGTGCCGTGTCCGCAGTCGTTCGCCCCGGCCGTGGACCAGCCTTGATCGTCGCCAACGTGTCGCCGATGCCGTGATAGGGCCGAATCTGCGACGACGGCGACACGTGCTCGGCGGTCACCTGAGCGAACGACGCCGCAGCGGCACCCGGAAGCAGCAACGCCGAGCCTGCCCACCTGGTGCCAGGCTTCGGCAGACATCCACACCAGCACCGCGATCCCCAGGCACCACGCGAGCGCCGCACCGAGCGTGGTAGCCGACAGTAGTCGGGCGTGTGCGGCTGAGTCGGCCCTGGCGGCGCTGCATCCGGCCGCCGGTGTCCCGGGCTACCCCCGACGCGGCCCGCACAGCGGTGCCCTCCCGCCGGACAGCTCCGGCAACTGCGAATCGTGGCAGATGAACCCCTCCATAGGCACGCCCAAATGACACAGATCCCCAGAGGACAACGGAAGCGTGTCGGATGGGAGTGCCCATGGGCACGCCCGCATGCCACGGTCCAGACCACGCGGGACGGCCATTCGTGGTCAGCGCCTAGGCGGGTGACACGGACGAGTCCACGGGTGTGGGTCTCGGGCTGTCGACGGCGGTGATGTCCGAGTCAGTCATTCCCGAGGGACCAGCGAGCCCCGAGATCGGGTGGCGTCAGGTCGTCAAGCCCGAGTTCGGCTATTTCCTGTCGATTCCCGAAAGCTGGGAGGAACGGCCGCCGAACCTGAAGAACAGCCCATGGGAGCCGGCGCGCTTCGCGGAGCCGGGCGACCGCCGGCATACCGTGATTGTCTTCCGCAACCCAGTCTTCCGGCGGCGCTCCGCGCTGGAGCCCGCGGAGTCGATCCGGGAGTCGTTGACCGGCGCCGGCTTCGTGGACTTCCGGATCGAGGAGACCGCGGTCGCCCGCCGTTCAGGTGCCCGGATCGACTGTGCTCGGCACGACGCCGGCCGCGTCTGGGCTGTCCGTGAGTACCTCGTCATCACCGAAGAAGCCAACATGTGCCTTGGGCTCGGCTCCGCCGCGCCGGACGCGGACGCCGCACTGCCGGACAAGGACGCCGCACTGTTCGACGAGCTCGCCGCCCGCCGGGAACTGCTCTCGGACTGAGCGGCGCTCTCCCATCCGTCTGTCGGCCGGTTCGGCGAGGACGGCCGACTGACGGGCGTGTCGAGCCCGGCGGCTTTACGGGCGGCCGCGGTGGAAGCGGACCGTGTCGCCCTCGGTGTGGTGGTGACGGAAGCCGGACTTGACCAGGACGCGGATCGAGGCGGGGTTTGGCCGTTCTACGTTGGCGAACACGGTCCGCACGCTGGGAAGTGTGAAGGCGAATTCCGTCAGCGCGATGACCGCCTCGGTGGCGTAACCACGGCCTTGGCGGGACGGCACGATGCCGTAGCCGATCTCGACCCGGCCGTCGGTCGGCGGCCAGAAGAGCCCGATTCCGCCGATGACCAGGCCGCTGTCCTGTTCGATGACCTGACGGTGACCGAAGGGGCCCATCCAGTCGGGGTACCGCCCGAGCCCGTCGGCAATGATCCGGTCGCCCTCATCCGGGAAGTCGTCGGCCCAGTGCGCTGGCCGGCCCGCGGGGACACCGTCGTCATCGTCATGGTCATCGTCGTCGTCAGCGGCGGCGACCGCGAGCACGGCCGTCCTCTCCTCGGCGCTCCAGAGACGCAGTACCAGGCGTTCGGTCATGAGGTCCGTGGTCGTCGTCACGGGTCGGATCGCCCCAGCGCTCGGCGGACCGCGATCTCGACCGCGGAGTGGGCCCCGTCGGGGCGGTCAAGCTCGAGGAGCCCGGCCGGGGGCAGCGGCGGTTGGGCGAGGAAACGTGGAACCGTGCCGCGGTGGGGCTGGGCCGCGTGGATGAGGAACGGGTGGCACAGGTAGACGTCGCCGGCCTCGCCGGTGGCCAGGGCCAGCGGCCGGTCCGATGGGTCGAGCTTCCCGGCGGCGCCCAGCTCTTCACACAGCTCAAAGACGTTGCGGCCGGCGTCCCCGGCCGGCTCCAGGAACGGCGGCACGTCGAGGTGCGAACCAACCTTGATCCGGGTGGGCGCGTCGTCAGGACCGACATCGGAAAACAGGAACAGCATCAGCAACGCCCGATCGCGTGACCGCAGGTTCAGCCAGAACGAGGACTCGCCGTCGGGCAGGTAGCTGCCATCCATGTGCCACCCCGCGTCGCCGGGGTCGTCTGAGTGGGGGAATCGGATCGGGAAGGTGCCCAGTCCGTCGCGGGGCAGCCACCGTCCGGGACCGACAAGCTGGTCCCACGCGCCGCGCAGCCGGGCGGTGCTGACGGCCTGCCGGAACGGTTCCGCCGCGGAACCCTGGATACGCACGACAGGTCGGGTCCAGGTCGCCGGGTCGGTGCGATCGAGACCGGTCATCCGCCAGAGGGTTTCACGGCCCTCGTCCGCCACCGGCCGCGGGAACGCCCCAGGCAGGTGGACGAAGCCGTCGGCTATGAACCGCTGGACCTGGTCGTGGGTCAGCACTGGCACCCTGCATCACCTCGCGGGCCCATCCTGGTTGGTTCGTCACCGCCGGCTCAACGGGTTTCTGCGCAAGTGGCGGACCGTAGGCCCACCTGACGGATCAGCCGCCGTGGCTCCGCGTCTGCGGTGGCGTTGGTGAACCCCGCCATCCGTGCCCGGACGGCCCGCCGCCACCACCGAGGTGATCGCCCGCTGGCCTACCGCGAGGCCGATGCCCAGGGGCCGACGCCGCCGATGCGCTGGACGGAGTAGCGCACGATGAAACCGGGTCCCTTTGGCGCCGGGAACTCGGCGTCGGGGGCGAGGTAGACCTTCGTCAGGCGGTTGAGCAAGTTCCAGGCGTCGTCGCTCGGCTGAATGGTGGCCCGCGCATGCAACACGGCGTACTGGTTCATGAGGACGCCGGGGGTCCGTGGCGCGTCGAAGGACAACACGACCCGCGGATCCTGCTCGATGTTGCGTAGCTTCGTGTGCCACGACATGTGGCCGCTGAGCAGATCGTCGCCGTCCAGGCCGATCCAGATGACTGTCACCTGCGGGCTTCCGTCGGGGTTGATCGTGCTCAGGTGAGCCATGGGGCCGGACTCGATCAGGTCCCTCAATGCGGGTGGCAGGCTGACCACACCTAGTTCCTCTCCGTCGGGTCGCCGCTGACTGGTCCCTGCCAGGTCGGCTACCGCGAGCATCCCGTCTTGGTCGGCCTGGACCAACATCAGTCGGTGCTGGACGCCGAGTTTCGCGGCGTCCTCTGGCATGGCCGCCTGTTCGGGAGCATAAGTGACACGGGGATGCCGCCAGGGCGGAGCGTCCGGAGCGACCGCGCCGGACACGTCCCAGCCGAGGGACCAGCGGGAGCTCCCGAGGAATCCGAGGCTGGAACCCACCGACCCACCGACCCACCGAGCCACCGAGCCACCGAGCCACCGAGCCACCGAGCCACCGAGCCACCGATCGGCCGCCTCGCCGAGCGTTCGGGGCTGGGAACGGCCGCCTAACTACGCCAACACCTGCGTGACGCGATAGCGGTCTCGCTGAACGTCTACCGCCGAACATTCCGCGCCTAGCGTTGGTGTGCTAACGGGTTTCGCACACTGAATTCGTGCCGCAGGCGCCCGGATCCGCTGAATTTCGGGTACGGTCTCAAATCCAGATTTTATTTCGGACCAACACGGGGGGTAGATGATGGGTGTACGTACTGCGTTTCCCTGGCCGGGGAGACCCGGCCGGGCGGGACTGGGGGCCGCTGTGGCCGCCATCACGCTGGCGACGTCATTTGTCGCGGCGGACGCCGCCCAGGCCGCGACGGTCAATCCCGGGAGCCTGAAACTCCTCACCAAGAAGGCCGACGCCGGAACTCAGGGCGTCGGTCTCGGCTGGACCTACCGGGCCCAGAAGCCCACGGCTCCCGCCACGATCACCATCACCGTGCCGGCCGGCTTCTCCGCGCCGCAGACCGGCACGCCGTCGGCGCCGGGCTATCTCAGCGCCACCTCGCCGTGCGCCCAGTTCCAGGTGGCCGGGACCGCCGCCCAGCCCGACGGATCGAACGTGATCACCGTCGCGACGGACTGCGCGGACGGGCAGGTCGCCACCTTGTCCTACGGCAATGTCACCGTGCCGACCACGCCGGGCACCTTCGCCTTCCCGGCCACCTTCACCCCGGCCGGCGCGGCGGCGATTCCGTTCGCGGACGCGAACACCTTCACCGTCGACGCCGCACCGCTGGCCAGCCTGACGATCAGCCCGGCCAACTCGACGATCGCTCCCGGCGCGACCCAGGCATACACCGCGCAGGGATCCGACGCCTTCGGAAACCCGGTCGCCCTCGACCCGGCCGGCACCAGGTACAGCATCAGCCCCAACGGAAGCTGCACCGGCGCGACGTGCACGGCGACCACCCCGGGCGCGCACACCGTCACCGTGAAAAACAAGGGCATCGCCACGACGGCGACACTGACCGTGAGCGTGGCTCCGGCTGGGGCCGACCTCGCGGTCGCGCAGGCGGTGAGCGGCAATGCGCCGTTCTACTACGGCACCGTGAGCTTCACGACGACGGTGACGAACACGAGTGCCTCGACGACGGCGCAGGGCGTGACCGCGACGGTCGCGATACCGGCCGGGCTCGTGTCGCCGACGGCGAGCCCGTCGGTGGGGACGTTCTCCTTGTCGACCGGTGTCTGGACGATCGGTGATCTGGCGCCGGGCGCCCACGCCACCCTCACCGTCTCCGCCCTCGCCGGGGATATCGCGTTGGGCGCCCAGACCGTGACCGCCACGGTCTCCTCGGCCACGGCTGACCCGGCGTCGGCCAACAACACCGCCTCGGCCACCGCGACGTCCCAGCCGGCACCGGTCGCCATCGTCATCACCCCTGACCCGAACAACCCCCCGCCCAACAACGTCGACATCTCCGCACCCGGCACCATGACCTTTACGGCGTCCTTCGCCAACGCCGCCAACCCGGCCGCCCCCGCGCCGACCGGAACCGTCGTCTGGACCTGCGATACGCAGGGCGGTAGTCCGTGCCCATCGGCCGCGGCCCTCAACCCGAGCGCGAACCTGCCGGTACTGACGTTCGTCACCAACGGCCTTGTCATCGACCAGTACTTCCTGACCGCCACGTTCTTTCCCGCCGGCGACGGGGGCAACTACGTCCAGGAGGGCGTGCAGTCGAGCATTAGCTTCACAACCACCAACAGCGGGAGCTGACCCAGCGCCGGGGTTCGCGCGCCGTTGCCGCGGCGCGCGAACCCCGGCCGTTCTCCGGGTTCTGGCAATCCGCTTCGAGGTAACACGGGTGGTCGCCGCTGGGTCCCGGCTACGCTCCGGGGACCTGCGTGCCTCGCGCGAGCGCGTGGACCTGGCTTGCGACATAGCTGAGCTCGTCGGGCAGCGGGAACCAGGGCATGCTTTGCCGGATGCTCGCCCAGCCGTGCAGAGAGAGCCAGAGAGCGGCCGCGGCGTCGCGAGCGTCCCGCCCGCCGGTCACGTCCGCGGTCAGGGCGACGAGTGAGTCGAACGCCCGCAGCCCGGCGGCGCGAACGTGCTCGGGCGCAGGGGTGACCTGGGCCGGATGGCCGGCGTGGAACATCACCGCGTAGTGACCAGGCCGAGCCGTGGCAAAGCGCAGGTAAGCCTCGCCCACCTTCCGCAGCCTGGCGGCGGGGTCGTCCGGAGCCTCCCGGACCGCGTCGGCCAGCACCTCGGCCAGATCGTCGAAGCACCGCACCTTCACTGCCTCGATCAGCGCCTGCTTGTCCGCGAAGTGCAGGTACATCGCCGTGTGCGTGACCCCGGCGCGGGAGGTGACCGCGCGTACCGACAGGTGCTGAAGATCCGGGTCCTCCGTCAGCAACCCGGCGGCGGCGGCGAGGAGCGCCTCACGCAGTCGCTCTCCCTCGCCGCGAGGGTTGCGTGACTGGCCCTTGGCGCTCACTGGCGGATCGTACCGACCACATATGTTGACAGCGTACATTTACTTTGGAAACCTAGGCGCATGCGACGTCTACTCCCGTCCGCCGCAGTCCTCGCCACGATCCTCGTCACCCTGGTAGCGACCGTGCGGCCCAGCAGCGCCGCGTCCGCGTCCGACCCTCCGCCGGACCCGTCGGCCCGGGTCGTCGCCGACAGTCAGGCGATCATCGGTGTCGGCAGCGACACCACGGAGACGCTGTTCGAACGTCTCGCCGCCGCGTACAACCTCGCCCACGGTCGAGCCGCGCCGCTGGGAAGCTGGCGGGCGACAGGATCGTCAACGATCGTCCCCAAAGCCGGCTGCGAACCGATCGCAAGGCCCAACGGTTCGTTGCCTGGAATTACGGCGCTCGCGACCCGCCAGGTCCTTCCGGACGGCCGGCCGTGCATCGACTTCGCGCGCTCGTTGGCACCCCGAACCGCCGGCGCGCCGGAGAACTCGGTGTTCCTGCCCATCGCCCGCGACGCGCTCACCTACGCACACAACAGGACGTCGAACGTTCCGGCTCGACTCACCGTCGCCCAGCTGAATGCGATCATCGAATGTCGCGCCACCCGGTGGGATCAGGTCGGCGGTGCCAGCAGCGAATCGATTCAGGTCTTCCTGCCGGCGATCGGACCGGCTCTGGCGGCCCTGCTGCGGCAGTTGAGCGGGGCGAGCGCCATTGGCTCGTGCGTGCGAACGGTGCAGCAGGACCAGGGCACGGACCCGGTGTTGGTCGGCAACCGCAACGCACTGGTCCTGTACTCCGTCGGTAAATACATCGGCCAGGCCGAGTACGGCCACAGTGACGAGCACGGCAACCTGGTCCTCGGCGCCATCAACGGCATCCCGGCGACGCTGTTCAATCCGACGGCCGGACGGGTCGAAATCAACCTCGGCCAGGTTCGCGGCGTCCCGGGCATACCCGAATCGTTCCGGATCATCGAATACGTGGTCGCGCTGCGCGACCAGGCCGGCGTTCTTCCACCCGCGCTTGGCAGATTGTTCGCGGACCCGGACAGCTGGCTGTGCACGAGCCCGGCGGCTCGACACGCGATCGCCGACTACGGCTTCCTCCCGCTCGAGCACGGCGCCTGTGGCCAGCCGTCATGAAGGACACCCGAGCCGGATCCCGGTCACCGGCGTGCCCTCGACGCCGCCCTCCGGTGAGATCTGATCTTCGGGGCATGCGACGTGGCGCTAGCGTGGCGACGTGGGACCGCATCTGAGCCGGATCGACGCGGCGGATGAGCTGCTGACGAACGACCCGCTGGCGCTCCTGGTCGGGATGGTGCTGGACCAGTGGATTCGGTAAACAAGGATCGGCGGGTGGGTAATCGGTGAACGCCATGACAGAGGCGGACTTCAGCATGTCAGTCCGGGATCCGACCGGGAATCGAACTGGTTGCCGGCTCAACCTGGCCCGCTGGGCGTCACGATGCGGCTCTACGGACCCGACGCAACCGTTCTGCGCGGGGCATGGACACCGCCTCCGGTGTGCAGAGTCGGGCGGAAAAACCTGACGGTCAAGTCGTAGCTGCGCACTGGCGTGGTCATGTGCCGGCTTCTGACCGACCAATCACCGAGCTGACCGGTCGACGGCGTGAGGTGTCGCGTGGTTGGCCGGCCAGTCCACGGTGCGGTGCAGCCAGTTCCCGCGCCTGTTGCCGGCGCGGCGTTGACGATGGACGGCCCCTCACGCGCTCAATCCAGCAATCACCACCTCGATGGCTCGGCTTACGGTTTGCGGTGCGGTCGGCGTGGTGGCGGATGCCTGGGCGAGTCCACGGACCAGGAGATAGACCTCGTCGGCCCCGACGTCCCGGCGGATCGCCCCTGACCGCGCCGCGCGGTCCAAGAGGTCCTCGACGGTCGCGCGCAGCTTGTCCGCCCCTTGGCGGACGCTCGGTGGGAACTGTCCATCCGGCATCTGGGACGCGAGCGTCAACTTCGTCGACCCGCCCTCGACCATGGTTCGCAGCAGGTCTCGGAAGGCCTGTCCGGGGTCGGATTGGGCAGCCAGGGTGGATGCCCGCTCGTTGAGCAGATCGAAGTGGCGGACCAGGGCCGCCTCCACCAGCGCGGCCTTCGTGGGGAAATGGCGGAACACGGTCGCGATGCCGACCTCGGCGCGGCGTGCGACGTCCTCGGTGGAGCCGGCCGCGCCGTGCTCGCCGAACACCGCTTCGGCGGCGGCCAGGATGCGCTCGCGGTTGGCGACGGCGTTCTTCCGCACGGCTCTCACCTACCTCCGGTCCGGCCCTGCCGCCCTTGTAAACGAAGTCCAGACTCCGCTACTGTTGGCGGAGTCGCGACTTCGTTTGGAGGCTCGATGGTACCGACACCTGCCCCGGCCGACATCGTTCGCATGGTCACCGCCGGCGTGAGCCGGCTGGTTTCTGGTGATCTCGCACCGGACGAGCGGGAGCGTCAGCTCGACGCGCTCGCCGGCCTGTACGGGGAGCGGACCGACGTCCGGCACCCGTTTGCGCCGTTGGGTGATCAACCGCTGCGTACTCGTGCCGAGCTGCGCCAGCACTTCGCCGGGTCAGCCGGGCGAGTAGCCGGTGTTCGGTCGTTCGCACCGACGGAGATGGCCGTGCATCGGACGGCGGATCCGGAGGTGGTCGTCGTGGAGTTCACCTACACCGGGATGGCCGACCGCGGCGAGTTCGCCCTGCCGTGCGTGTTCGTGGTCCGTGTCCGTGACGGGCAGATCGTCGAATCCCGCGACTATGCCGACCACATCGGCCTGGCCCGAGCCTTCGGCCGGCTGGAGCCGCTGGCGCGGGCGCTCGTGGACGACACCGGCCGCGCACCCGCCGGGCCGACGAAGGCCCAGACAAGTCGGGGCCTGGCGCATCGCATGCACGCGGCGTTCAACGCGCTCGACCTACCGGCGGTCGACGAGATCTTCACCGCTGACTTCTACAGTCACCCGCTCCAGTCCCGTGGACCCGGCATGGTCAAGGAACGGTGGCTCGCCATGCGCACAGCCGCACCGGATCTGCGCACGGAGGTCGTTGACCTGGTCGCCGAGGACGACCGCGCCATGATCCGCTCCCGGCTGACCGACAACACTGGAGAACTCATCGAAGTCATCCGTGTCGCCGACGGACGGATCGCGGAACTGTGGGGCGCTCGCACCGGTCCCGTCGGGACATGAACTCGGTGCTGGAGGAAACCGAAAGAACGTCAGTGTCGGAACAGGCGCAGTCCGGTGTGGACGAGGGCGACCTCCTGATCGTGACAGGCGGCGATGACCTCCGCGGAGCGGATTGATCCGCCGGGTTCGGCCACGTAGCGCACCCCGTGACGGCGGGCGTGAACGATGTTTTCCGGGAAGGGCAGAGCGCCATCGGAAGCTAGGCTGACCTCGTCGAGCCGGCTCAGCCACTGGGCGCGCTCCAGGGCGGTCAACGGCGGGGCCCCTCCAGGCCTGGGTGGGAGGCCGGAACCGGCGGCGCCAGTGTCGAGGTACTGAATCTCGTCGTTGATGCTATCTTGGATCTTCGGGTTCTGGCCGATGTGCAGCGCTCGGACGCGGGGGTGGCGGCGTAGCCACCAGGTGTCGGATTTCGCTCCGGCGAGGCGGACGCAGTCCACCCGGGATTGTTGGCCCGCGCCGACGCCAAGCGTCATCCCGCCTCGGACGTAGGCGACCGAGTTCGACTGCGTGTGACGGGCCACGATCAGGCCAAGGAGCAGGTCGTCGAGGGCGTGGTCGGGCACCGTGCCGACGCGGACATCAGCCAGCGTCTGCCGGTTGGGCACGGCGTCGTCCCAGGTCTGGGTGAAGCGCATCCCGTGCACCTCACGGATCTCTCGGGCGGGCGGCCGGTGGGCAGGGTCGGCTTCCAGGACCAGGAACGTGCCGTTCTTCTTCGCGGACAGGGTCGCCACGGTCCCGGGCTCATAACCGGGCGCGACGATTCCGTCGCAGACCAGTCGGCGCAGCAGTACGGCCAGCTCCGCGTCGACCGGGGCGGAAACCGCGGCGAAGTCGCCGTAGGAGCTTTTCGGGTCAGTGTCGCGGGCCCGCACGTAGGCGCTCGTCAACATCCCCACCGGCGACGCGCCGAGCCCGTAGGTCTCGGTCATCGTCTCGTCGAGCGGCCCGGCGAGTGCGGCACCGGCGGGTGAGAGATGTTTGAAGGAGGCGGCCGCGGGCCGGCCCAGGGCATCGGCCGCCTCCCTGACGAGTTGCCAGGCCTCCAACGCGTCCAGCATGTTGATGTAGGAAGGCTGGCCGTGCAGGACCCGCACCGGCGGGCTGGCGTCGTCGACCGGGTTGGCCGTCGCCGGCTGCTGGTGGGGGTTCATGCCATACCGCAGGTCCATCGGCCGTCCTCACGTCGCGCGGAGTCATCTGCGCGTCGCGGGCCCAGGCGGTCGGCGTCGACGGTCTTCCGGCCGTTCCCCGGTGGTCATCCACCCGCGCCAGTAGCGGCCATGCGCAAATGTAGCAGCCACACGTCAGCCCGCGGCCGTCCTCGGCGGGAAAGGCGGATGACGGACACCGTCGCGGCCTGCTGTGGCCCTTTCACGGACGTGGCTGACCGACAACACCGTGATCTGGCCAGCGGCGAGGCGACCGCCGCGCAAGGGCCGGCTACCGTACTCACGTGGGACTTCACCTGAGCCAGAACGACGCGGCGGACGAACTGCTGACCAATGACCCGCTCGCGCTGCTGATCGGCATGGTTCTCGACCGGCAAGTCGGACAAACAAGGAACGGCTGGGGCCTCGTCTCCCGATCCGTGCATCGGCGACAATGAAACGTGGCGGCGCCCGGAGTACGGCCGGACTCGCCGACGGGCTTCTGCGACCTCGCCTTTCGTCTGGCTGCGCGGAGGATGCCGCCGGTGCGTCAGGGCACGCACCGCGGCGGCGCCGCCCGCCCGAAGCGTCTACCCGGGATGGGCGAAACGCTTCGGGCACGCCCGTCGAGACCTTCGTGTTAGAGCGAGCTTCGTTGTGCTCGAGGATCGTCGTCGACGACCGCGGTTGCGTACCTGCCGGCGCGGGCCGTTCGGCGCCAGGGGCGCGCGAGGCTTTCATGTTCGCGGTCGATATCGACGGTGGCGATGGCCGAGGTGGCGTGCGGTCCGCATCGGGTCGCCCAGTGACCGTCAGGCCCAGCGATTCCGGACGGCGCGGCGGCCGCGTCGACGGCGACCGTGGCATAGCTGATCCAGTAGCTGTTGGTGCTGGCATGCGCCTGTGTCTGCAGGCCGAAGGTGGTGCCATTGTCCATGGTGGAAAGCAACACGCAGTGAACGTCGGCTCGCTCGTACTCGGCGAACAGCTCCGGATACACGCTTTCCATGCCGAGCGCGCACCCGAACCGCACCTCGTCGACGTCGAAGGTGATCGGACTGATGCCGGGTGTGTACAAATAGCTGACCTTGGTGTTGGACAGCATCCGTTCGTCGTAGCGGGTGATGATATGGCCGTGGTCGTCGATCACGTAAAGGCTGTTGTGTGGACGATGTGGCTCGGTGAGTCGGTGCACGGCTCCGACGACTGTCCACAGCCGCAATGCCGCGGCGTGTTTCCTGATCGCCTCAAGCTGGCCGCGCTGGGCCGCCCAGTCGAAGCGGCTCCAGTCGGCGTCGGCCATGGTGGTCGGATCGCTGGACAGGATCCGCTTATTTGGCGAGCAGAGTGCTCCCTCGCAGAAATGAATGAGGCGAGCGCCTTGATCGCGGGCCTCGGTCATCAGACGACGTACGTCGTGGCCCACCCGTTGAAACGCTTCGGCATCACGCGGATCCGTCGGCGCGTCGAGCTGGGCGACCGAGATTCGGAAGGGATTGGTGTTCGGCATGGTGGTTCCCTCGGAGGGCTGGCGGAAGTGCCGAAGCGCGGCCGTGTAGGACTCGCCCGTCCTGCGCGCTCGTTCGCGCACGCGCTGCTTGAACGCCTTGTTCGCCGTCATCGGCTCTCCCGCGTCCCGACGTCGAGCACCCAGCGGCCGTCGACGTTCGAGACGAGCGGACCTATGACGACGATCCGAGGCCTGAGCCCCTTTGCCTCTCACCGTGGTCGCGCTGGGACGACCCTCCGAGGTCAGGCGTGGATCACGCCCTGCCCCCAGCTTAGCCCAGGAACGGCCTCGGCGACTTCACAGTCGCGCGCTGCGGCTGCTCTAGGACCTGGGTCGCGGCGCACCGAGCCTCGGCACAGGTCGACGGCCAGGGGGCGCCCTAACCGGCACCCGGACCCAGACTCTCTCGCGGAGCACGGCCATCGGCGTCGCCGTCGCCAGGCTCGCCGGCGGCAAGGTCGAGGCTAGGTACGCCGTGCGGGTCCGGCCACCTGTCACATCGGAACCTGACCGGTGTAGGGATGGTCGTGGCGTGTCCGGCTACGGTGATGGCGAGCGCCGCTGTGACGGCGTTGTTGATCGGGATGGTGCTGAAGCGGCGCATCGCGGAAAGGCAGAGCGGTGGCGCTGCCTCTCCGCGACTGGCATGGTCTCCGGCGTGGTTACCAGGTCACCGGGCCGTTGGCGTCGATGAAGGTTCCTGATTCCGCGTCGGCGGGCAGCATCGCGGCCGTGACCACGATCTGCGCCGCTTCGTCGGCGGTCAATGGCGCCTGCTGTCTGTTGATCGGTGTCAAATCCGTCTGAACGAAGCCGGGACACACTGACGTGACCTTGATCGGGGTGCCCTTCAGGCTTTTCGCCAGCTCGACGGCGATGCTGTTCAGGGCGGCCTTCGAGCTTCGGTACGCCGGCAGGAGCATCGAGTAGTACGGCGAAAGAGGGTTGTTCTGGTCGGTGAGCGAGCCCATGGTCGACGAGACGTTGACGATCCGACCAGCGACGCTCTCGCGTAGCAGCGGCAGAAAAACCTCCGTCACGGTGACCGGCCCAAACGTATTGGTCTCGAACGTTTGGCGGAAGATGTTCGTGTCGGCGAACTCGTGCTCCACGATATCCGTCGCCTCGGGTAGGATGCCCGCGTTGTTTACCAGCACGTCGAGTCGGCGGTAACGTTCCCGGATGATCTTCGCGGCGGCTCGCACACTCTCTGGGCTGGTAACATCGAGCTCAACCCAGTCCGCGGTGAGCCCCTCATCTTCCAGTATCTCAATGGCTTTGCGTGCGGCGGCTTCGCCGCGTGCGCCGATAATGACGACGGCACCGGACCGAGCCAGGGCCTTGGCCGCCGAAAATCCCAGGCCGCGGTTTCCTCCGGTGATGAGCGCAATGCTTGGCAACCTTGTCTCCGTTGTCGTGTCCGAGGTCTTTCTCCAAACATAAAGCAGTCATTCCAACGAGTGCTGGCAGAAATGCGACGCCGTGTTCCGCGGCTGTCCCTGGACGCCGCGGCCCACAGCCGGCCGCCGCGAGCGAGAGCGCGGCGGGCGGGCCTGACCGTGGCCCAGCGGGCACGGCTGGACGCGGCCAGCGGCCGCACCGCTCCTTATCCACACTTCCCTTACGAGCGGCAGGTGGGCATCGCCCGGCTGGACCCGTCGCCGGTCCAGGGCGGCGACGCTGCGCGCGTGGCGCGGAGGACCGTCGAGCGGCGCGGACTCGGCGGTGAGCTGTCGATGCTCGGCGATGTCGCCTCCACTTGCGGTACAGCGTCAGGTTGGCCCGACCCTCGGCGGTCGTCGGGCGCTCCCGCGGCTCGCGCACACGTGGTTCGATAGGGCCATGTCGTCCGGGCTCTCCACGCCTGGGCCGTCCACCTCCGGATCTGCCGCGTTCGAGCGGCTCGTGGTTGAGCGGGCTCGCGTGGCGGAACGGCTGAAGGCGCTCCGGCTCGAGTTCGCCCGGTTCCTCGAGGACTCCGCCGACGTTGGCGCGGACGACGAGCACGACATCGAGGGGGCGTCGATGCCGTTCGAGCGTGAGCAGCTGAGGGCGACACTGCGCCAGGCGGCGGGCGAGGCGGAGGAGATCGACGTGGCGTTCGCTCGCTTGGCCGCCGGTACCTACGGGACGTGCACCGTATGCGGTCAGCCGGTCGGGGCGGGCCGCCTGGAGGCCCGGCCGGCGGCGCGGACCTGCGTCCGGTGCGCATAGCGCCCGCCCCATCGCCCGGCACTGGCGGGGCTTTTTTTCTAGATCGGCTACGTCATGACCCCACGAGTCACCGTCTTCATCGACTACCAAAACGTCCATCTCTCGGCTCGCAGCACGTTCTTGCCATCGGGCACTCCTGGCCGACATGGACATGTCGATCCCATGCGGGTGGCGCAGCGGATCGTCCGGGAGCGACGACTCGAGGGTGAGCTTGCGGCCGTCCGCGTCTACCGCGGGCGCCCGAGCCCTGATCATCAGCCGGCGGCCGCGGGGGCCAGCGACCGGCAGGCTGACCGCTGGTCCCGCGATCCGCGCGTCGCGCGTCGCGGTCGTCCGCCGACAGCTCCGCTACCCGAAGGCATGGCCTGCCGAGCCCGCGCAGGAGAAGGGCATCGACGTCGCCCTCGCCGTGGACCTCGTGCGTCTGGCTTGCGAGGGCGCCTACGACGTCGGCGTCCTGTTCAGCCGCGACACAGACCTCGTACCGGCGTTGGAGACCGTTAAGGATCTTGGTCGTCACGTGGAGGGCGCGAGCTGGAAGGGCACCAGTCGCCTCCGCTTCCCGGACTCGCAGCTTCCCTGGTGCCACTACCTGGACGCCGACGACTACGCAGGCTGTCGGGATCACACCGACTACACGGCGGCCTGATCGACAGTCGTGCGGCGGTTGTGAGGCGGTCGGCTACCGTGACTGGCGTGGGACTTCACCTGAGCCAGATCGACGAGGCCGACGAGCTGCTGACGAACGACCCGTTGGCGCTGTTGATCGGGATGGTGCTGGACCAGCAAATCGGACAAACAAGGAACGAAATCGTGACCGTGTCGCTGTAACCGCGCTTCACAATATTGTGCGCTCAGCCCGGCGATCACCACATCGATTGCTCGGCTTATGGTTTGCGGTGTCGTCGGAATGGTGGCGGTGTCGCCGCGGGCAAGCGTGCCGAAGTGGCGCCGGTGAACCCGGGCCAGAGCCCGCCGCCGTCAATCGTCTCGGCGCCGCGATCACCGCGTCCCGCTCCGCGATCGCGGCGGCCTGGTCCGCGACCAGACGCGCGAGCTCCTCGTAGCTCGGCTGGCCGCTGGACTGAACAGGTACCCTTGGACGGTATAGCCAGGCATACCCCGCCGGTCCGGTGCGCCCTACCGACGGAACTCACGCTTGCGCCATCGCGCGCCGAGCCGGTGATTTCTACGGTCGACACATGGGAATTCATGGAATCGGCGCGACCGCGCTGGCGGGTGTGCTGACGGCTGTGGCGGTGTCGGCGACGACCGGCTCGCCGCCGGAAAGCGTCCGACCTCAGGCCATCCATTGGCATGGCTGCCACACGGGACCGGACGACGACCTGGGCAAGGCCTTGGACGCCGCGGGCGCCCGGTGCGGCGAGGTGACCGTCCCCGTCGACTACGCCCGCCCGCACGGCCGGACGATCAGCGTCGCGCTCGCCCGGGTCAGGGCGACCGACCCGGCCCACCGGCGCGGCGTCCTGATGCTCGACCCGGGCGGGCCGGGCGGCAGCGCCATGGAGCTGACGCTCGTCGGCGCGCAGATGCCGGATGTCGCCGCGCGCTACGACCTCGTCGGGATGGACCCGCGGTTCGTAGGTCGCAGCAGCCCGATCGCGTGCCGGTGGAAGACCGACACGTTCCTGCGGTCCGCCGGCCCGGACCGCGGCTCCTACGGCGAAAGCGTGGCCCTGGCGAAGGACCTTGCCGCCGGCTGCACGCAGGGAAACCTCGACCTGCTTCCGCACGCTTCGACCAGGAACACCGCCCGCGACATGGACCTGATCCGGCGCGACCTGGGTGAGCAGAAGATCTCCTATCTCGGCTACTCCTATGGCTCCTATCTCGGCGCCGTCTACCTGCAGATGTTCGGCGCGCACGCCGACCGGGTGGTGCTCGACAGCGCTCCCGATCCCGACGTCTATGGCCCCGACCTCATCTCCCGTGACGCGCCGGCGGCGCAGGCCGCGCTCGCGCACTGGGCGGCCTGGGCGGCCGGCCACGACGGCGAGTACGGCCTTGGCAGCACCACCGGCGCGGTGTTGGCCACCGTCGACCGCGTCAACCAGGCGAGCCAGCGCCATCCCCTGCGAGTCGGCAGCTACGCGCTGGACGAGCATGTCGTGCCGTACTTCCTGTTCGTCCATCTTTACGATGACAGCGACGACAGCTACGGAGAGCTCGCCGGGCAGGTGAAGATCCTCGCCGCCGCCGCCCGCGACGAGCCGGCGACGCCTACCCCCGCGCTGGACACGTTCCTTGCCGGGCTGCTCACCGGCGCCGGATACGCCGCCGACCGGGCCGGGACCGCCGTGCTGTGCGCCGACCGGGCCGTGGACCGTGACCCCGGTACGTATCTGCGCGCCATCGAAGCGCACCGCGGCGACGAGCCGCTGTTCGGGCCGCTGACCCACAACATCACGCCCTGCGCCTTCTGGCCGGTGGCGCCGGCGGAAAAGCCGACGACCATCGACAACGACGTGCCGGCGCTGATGGTCGGCGCGGACGGCGACCCGGTCGCGCCGTATCCCGGACAGCTCGCGATGCACAGGGCGCTGAAGGGCTCGCGCCTGCTGACGTTGCGCGGCGGCTTCGCGCATACCGAATACATCGCCGCCGGCAATTCCTGCGTCGACACCACGGTGAACCGGTATCTGGTGGACGGCGCTTTGCCGAACCGCGACGTGAACTGCGGTATAGGTTCATGAACGTGGCCGCCTCCGTGTGGCGGGCGATGGCGGGCAGCCCGCACCGTTTCCTGCTGTCCCGGTGGCCGTGGCGGAGCCTGGCCTACGTCGGCAGCACCGTGGCGGTCAGCCTGGCGGCCTGGGCGGCGGTGCTCCCGTCGTTGCTGGTCTTCCCGCTGATCCCGCTGGCCGGGCTGCCGATCGGGTCGCTCGAACGCCAGCGGCTGCGCCTCATGGGCGTGGTGCCGCCCGGCAGCCCGCACGCACCCGTCACCGGGGGCACACTCGCCTGGGTGCGGCGCCGGCTCGGCGAGGCCGCGACGTGGCGGGAGCTCGGCTACGCCGCCTGCCTGCTGTCCGTGCTTCTCGTCGCCGGTGCGGGGGAGATGCTCGCGCTGTTCGGCTGCGCCCTGCTGCTGGCCCTGCCGATGGTCGTCGCGACGGCCGGCGCGGACGTGGTCATGGTCCAGGTCGGGGCGTGGTCGGTCGAGACCGTCGGGCAGTCATTGCTGGTCGCCGTGGTGGGCGGCCTGCCGTTGACGGTGCTTGCGCTCTACGGCCTCGGCGTCCTCGCCGGCGCGCAGCAGGAACTCGCGCAGCTGCTGCTGGCGCCCTCCGGCAGGGAACGCAGCCGGCAGGTGGACGACCTCGTTGAGTCGCGCAGCCGGCTGGTGAACGCCTTCGAGGCCGAACGGCGCCGCATCGAGCGTGACCTGCACGACGGTGCGCAGCAGCATCTGACGCTGCTGACCATGAACCTGGGCCTGGCCGAGGTGGAGCTCGCCGGCACCGCCGGGCGGGCCGGAGACCTGGTCAGCGAGGCTCAGGACCAGGCCCGGCAGGCGCTCGCCGCGATCCGCGAACAGATCCGCGGCATCCACCCGCGGGTGCTCACCGACTTCGGGCTGGCCGAGGCGGTGCGGGAGCTCGCGGAGCGCTGCCCGATCCCGGTCGAGGTCGACGTCGCGCTGCCGGGGCGCCCGCCGGCGCCGGTCGAGTCGACGGCCTACTTCGTCATCTCGGAGGCGCTGACGAACGTGGTCCGGCACGCCGAGGCGACGCGCATCCAGGTCGGCGCGGCCGCCGGCGGTGAGCGCCTGCTGCTGGCGGTCACCGACGACGGGCGGGGCGGAGCCGACCCGGCGCGGGGCAGTGGCCTGCGCGGCCTGGCCGACCGGGTCGCCGTCATGGATGGCACGCTGGAGATCACCAGCCCGGGCGGAGGACCCACCACGGTGCGGATCGAGCTGCCATGTCACTTCGGATAGTGCTCGCCGAGGACGCGACACTCATGCGCGCCGGCCTCGTCAGCCTGCTGGACGGCCTCGGCCACACGGTGGTGGATGCCGTCGGCGACGGCGAGGCGCTGCTGCGAGTCGCTGGTGAGCACCGGCCCGACCTGGTCATCACCGACGTGCGCATGCCTCCCACGCTCACCGACGAGGGGCTGCGCGCCGCGGTGGCCCTGCGCGCCCGCGACCCCGGCGCGGCCGTGCTGGTGCTCTCCCAGTACGCCGCCACCGCCTACGCCGCGGAGCTGCTCGGACCGACCGGCCGGGCCGGCGTCGGCTACCTCCTCAAGGACCGGGTCGGCGCCGTCGCCGACTTCGCCGACGCGGTCGCACGGGTCGCCGCCGGCGAGACCGTCATCGACCCCGAGGTGGTCCGCCATCTCCTGAACCGGCAGCGCGCCACCAACCCGCTCGACCGGCTGACGCCGCGAGAGCGCGAGGTCCTCGCCCGGATGGCCGAAGGCCACTCCAACCCGTCGATCGCCCGCATCCTCCTGGTCAGCGAGGCCGCGGTCGCCAAGCACATCGGCAACATCTTCACCAAGCTCGACCTGCCCAGCGAGGACGGCCACCGCCGGGTGCTCGCCGTCCTGAGCTACCTACGCGGCTGACGGGGCCCGGGACGAGTGGTCCTACAGCGGTGACCTACCGCTCCACCCGCCGCTACACGAATGCCTTGGAGTGCCGCGGCTACGGCCCGGCGACGCGGTCGAATACGGTGAGGTCGTGGGACTTCACCTGAGCCAGATCGACGAGGCTGACGACCTGCTGACCAACGACCCGTTGGCGCTCTTGATCGGGATGGTGCTGGACCAGCAGGTTTCGGAAGGATGGAGTGGGATGGTCCGCCCCGCCGGGACGCTTCCTCACGGGCGGGTGGAGTCCGCCTCGGTCTCGGGCGGTGTACGGCCCCCAGCACCGATGGGATTCCATGCAGGGGAGTTCTCCTCGACGCCCTGTGCTGTCCGTTGTGACTGTGACCGCGCTTTCGTCGCCTGCCATTAAGCGGCGGCACCCGCGGTGCCGGCAGGACCCGCGACGACCTGGATCTTTCCAGATTTTGGACTTTTTCGGCGACCCCGAAGTCACTATGAATGTATGGAGCCGTACAAGCACACCCCCGAAGAGCATGCAATGATCGAACTCAACCTGCGGGCAGACGCGATCATGGTCAAGGTGTTGGACGAGGGAACTTACCCTCCTCACGACATGGAGGATGCCGAGTGGGGAGAATGCCGGTGCAGGAGTTGCGTGCAAGACCAGCTCCGGGATCCGGGGTGACGCGGTGCCAGCTCGGCGGCGGGGGCCGGGCCCGCCACCCGTCCAACTATGGAAGACGGCTGCCAGCGATGTGACGCTGCCCGTCGGTGCATCCGCTACGGTGACGTCGTGGGACTGCACCTGAGCCAGATCGACGAGGCCGACGAGCTGCTGACGAACGACCCGTTGGCGCTACTGATCGGAATGGTTCTCGACCAGCAGATCCCGCTGGAGCGGGCGTTCGCGGCGCCGTACGAGCTGACGAAGCGGCTCGGGCGTTCGCTCGACGTCGCCGAGCTCGCGGGCCTCGACCCGGACGAGCTGGTGGCGGTCTTCTCCCAGCAGCCCGCCCTACACCGGTTTCCCGGCTCGATGGCCAAGCGGGTACAGGCGCTGTGTCAGCTGATCGTCGAGAGGTACGACGGTAACGCGGCGGCGGTCTGGACGTCGGCGGCCGACGGCAAACATCTGCTTCGACAGATCGGCGCGCTTCCTGGCTTCGGTGAGCAGAAGACGAAGATCTTCGTCGCGTTGCTCGGTAAGCAGCTTGGCGTTACTCCGCCTGGATGGCGCGCGGCATGCGCGCCCTTCGGAGAGGAGGGCAGTCTGCGCTCCGTCGCTGACATCACCAACGCTGAAACCCGTATCCAGGTGCGCGATTTCAAAAAAGCCGTGAAGGCTGCCGCCAAGGCCACCGCGGGCTGAGTTGAGCTGATCCCTGGTACCGCGCCTCTTTGGCACCACGCCGCGCCACAACACGGCGCGGAACGGCTGTTGGCGATCATCGCCGCTTTTGGCTATCCGACCCAGCGAGGACCATCGGCCCGGGTATGGAAACTGGACTTCGCGCCCGACCGCGAAGATCCACAGGAGCCTGTCGGTGCCGGGCGGCTCTTCCTGTTCCTACCGTCGGGTGCGGTTGAACCGCGGGGAGCTGATGGGGAAGGCGAAATGACCGGCGAGGAAGGCCAGGCCGAGCCAGACGAGGTTGATGTCGTCCGAGTCGACTCCGAAGGCGGCAAGCAGGAAACAGAGGGCGGCAACGAGAGCAAGCATGATCCGTTGCTACCCGTCGATCGCCTGCTGAATCCCTTCAAGGTCGACAAATCGCGTTTAGGTCGACGAGTCATAACGACCGCGAGGTACGGAGCTCGGCCCGGCGGCGGCCCGGTCGCCCGGTCGCCCGGTGGCGTGGTGGCACGGTGGTCCCGGTTGCGCGGTGGTCGGGCCCGCTGGACGGTCGGACCCGTCGAGTAGCCCGGTGGCCGAGTGGCCAAGGGCCGGTGGTGATCCGCGGCTGCCGCTTGCGGTCGGCGTGGTTGCAGGCATCGGCTGGGGCGCGTGGGTCCGGCGGGCGACGCTGCCAGGCCGGACAGGCACGCTCGGCCTAGGCTCGAACGGTGATGAGGCGGGCGGTGGGTAGAGCTGTGGCGGCTGGTGTGGTGGCGGCTGGTGTGGTGCTTATGAGTGCGGTGACGGTGGCCTGCCAGGCTGAGAGCACCGCCCGTTCCGACGCGGCCGTGCGTTCCGCCGACGGGTCAGGCGCCCCCTCCTCTCCGAGCGCCGCCGGCGCCGCCGCCGTCCCGAGCGCGACGGCCAGCCCCGCTGGTGTCGCCGCCGCCGGGCCGCCGTTCTGCGGTGCCAGTCAGTACGTCGAGGAGATCACCGTGCAGCGGTGGTCGAACGGGGACTTCCGGGTCTCGCTGCGCCCGACCAGCGACGCGCGGCACGCGAGCGACCGCAACGAGGCGACAGCGGTGATGTGGCAGGCGATCCGCCGCTGCCTGACGCCGTCCGCCGGGTTCACCGGTCTCGACGGCCCGGTCGGCGACAGCCTCCAGGACCAGCTGCGCTGCCACGAGTACCTGGCCTTGGTCCCCGCGTCGGGCGGTCAGGGGTATGCGACCGGCGAGACGTTCGACGTCGAGAGCTGGCGGCCGAAGGCGGGCCAGTCGCGCTGGTTCTCCACCAAGTGTGGCAACAGCCTCGGGACCGACCCGTCCGGCGCCTCTCGGACCTTCCGGCCCGACGGCGTCCAGCCCCAGCAGACCGTGACCGGCGAGCACGAGTAGCGCCGAGACTCGGCTCCCGCTCCTGTCCACCCGGCGGATGGGGATGTGGGTGGGGATGGAGTGTCGGTGGCCGGGAGCAGGATGGAAGACATGTCCGCCAGCCATGGGATGACGCTCTTCGACACCGCGGTGGGTTCCTGCGGCGTCGTCTGGGGTGACGACGGGATCGTCGGCATCGCGTTGCCGTCCGACCAGGGCGAACCGTCCGCCACCCGCGCGGACCTGGTGGCGGCCTATCCGGAGGCGGTGGAAGGCCCGGCGCCCGAGGCGGTGCGGGTGGCGATCGACGGGATGGTCGCGTTGCTCGCGGGCGAGCCGGTGGATCTCGGCGAGGTCCGGGTGGACCTGAACGGGGTGCCGGACTTCTACCGCCGCGTCTATGAGGTGACCCGCGCGATCCCGCCTGGCTCGACGCTTACTTACGGCGAGGTCGCCGCGCGGCTGGGGATGCCGGGCGCCGTCCGGGCGGTCGGTCAGGCGCTGGGTCGCAACCCGGTCCCGGTCGTGGTGCCCTGTCACCGGGTCGTGGCCGCCGGCGGCGCACTCGGCGGTTTCTCGGCTCCTGGTGGGGCGGTGACCAAGCGCCGCATGCTCCAGATCGAAGGCGCCCTGCCCGCCCCACCACCGACGCTGTTCGATTAGGCCTGTTCCCGCGACGTTTCCGTTCCCGTTCCCGGACCTGGGTCAGCGCCCCTGCGTCGCCGCGGCTCGTCTCCTGGCTCGGGCCGCGTTCAGGGCTTGGCCCGCCGGGGTCGGGCGGGCCGGCCGGTGAGCGCCCGGGCGACGCTGGAGGTGGTCTCGCGGATCGGCTGCCAGACGGCGTGGCGGACCCAGCGCGACGGCCGGACGACCAGCACCCGTGACGCGACGCGAACCGCCCGGGCGGTGGGCACGACGAGTGTCCGCCAGCCCCAGGCGACGGGGACGGCGATCAGGATGCGCAGCGCCTTTCCGCTCGCCCGGCCGACCGGGACCACCACTGTCCGCCAGCACCAGATCAGCGGCACGGCCACGAGCAGACGCAGGACGACTGTGGTCGCGCGCGCGGCCCAGGCCAGTGCCGCCACCGTCACCCGCCAGCCCGGCGCCAGCACCGCTCGGCCAAACCAGCGGCCGGGCCGCGCGACGAGGTGCCGGGCCGACCACGCCAGTAGCCGGCCGAGCGCGTACAGGCCCACCCGGATCGCGCGCCCGGCGTGGATCAGCACCCACGCCGCCGCGCGCGCCGCCGGGGCGAGCACCACCCGGACGAGCCAGCGCACAGGACGGATCAGGCGGCGCACGACCGCCTCGATCGCCCACAACGACACCTCGAGCAGCACCCGGAAGAACACCCGCAACGCGCTTGCGACCTTTGCGGTCAGCCAGCTCAGCCCCAGCCAGACCAGCCGGAGCAGCGGCCGGCCGACCCGCGTCCAGAGCCAGGCCAGCGCTCGTCCGGCAGGGCGCAGCACCCAGTCCCACAGCGCGGACAGCACGACCCACAGCGCCTTGAAGAAGATCCGCAATGTCCCGAACAGGAGACGCAGCGCCGGGTACAGCAGCCATTCCCAGGTGGCCCGCACCACCCAGCGCAGTACCAACGCGACCAGCTCGTAGAGCATCCGCAGCGGGAGGAAGACCGCGAAGGCGACCACGCGCGCCGGCCAGACGACGAGCACCTGAACCGGCCAGGCCACCGGTGCTGGCGCCAGCGTGGCTGCCGCTGTCGCCGCTGTCGCCGCTGTCGCCGCCGGCGGCGCTGGCGTCGGCTCGTCTGGTGGGAGCTCACGTGGCAGGGGCGGGTTTGCGAGCTCTGGCCCGGTCATCAGTCCCGTGACCCCTTCTCCCTCGGTAGCTACCCCCAGGTAAGCACCGACGGTGCCCCGTTTGTCCGTTCCTGTCGGTCGTTAGACCGCTGTTCGGTGCCGGCCGCGCCGCGGCGGCGGATACGTCACAGGCGAGCGAGGCGGCTCGCCGGAGAGTTAGTTGTAGTCTGCTAAATATTAGACTTTCGCAACGATTTCGATGATCTGTGGTGACCAGCTCAAAGATCGGAGAACCGATGACGACGGCACCGACGCCGGCGGCGGGGGCTGGTGGAGTGGCGGCGGGTGAGCCGCTGAGCCGGAACAGGCGCTATCTGGTGCTGGCGATCTGCTGTTCCAGCCTGTTCATCGTCGGGATGGACACCACGATCCTCAACGTCGGTCTGCCGTCGCTGAAGCAGGATCTGCATGCCCCTGACTCCGGCCTGCAGTGGACGATCGACGCCTACGGGCTCGTGATCGCGAGCCTGCTGTTGTTCTCCGGCTCGATGGGCGACCGGCTCGGCCGCAGGCGGATCTTTCGGACGGGGCTCGCGCTGTTCTCCGCGGGGTCGCTGCTGTGCAGCCTCGCGCCGGGCCTCGGCTGGCTGATCGTGTTCCGGATGGTCCAGGCCGTCGGCGGCTCCATGCTCAACCCGGTGGCGATGGCGATCATCACGAACACCTTCACCGACCGCCGGGAGCGTGCTCGTGCCATCGGCGTCTGGGGCGGCGTGATCGGCCTGTCCATGGCGTTGGGCCCGGTGCTCGGCGGGCTGCTGGTCGATGGGGTCGGCTGGCGGGCGATCTTCTGGATCAATGTGCCGATCGGCCTGGTCGCGATGGTGCTCACCGGGCGGTACGTGCCCGAGTCGAAGGCCCCCAGGGCCCGCCGGTTCGACCCGCTGGGCCAGCTGCTCGTCGCCGTGACCCTCGGCACGCTCACTTACGCGATCATCGAGGCGCCGTCCGCTGGCTGGACGTCGGCGCAGACGATCGCCCTGTTCGTTATCGCCGCCGGCGCGCTCGTCGGGCTGATCGTCTGCGAGACGCACCGCGACGAGGCGCTGCTCGACATGCGGTTCTTCCGCAGCGCGCCGTTCTCCGGCGCCACCGCCATCGCCGTCTGCGCGTTCGCGGCGATGGGTGGCTTCCTGTTCCTCAACACGCTCTACCTGCAGAACGTGCGCGGCTACTCGGCGCTGCACGCGGGCCTGCTGACCCTGCCGATGGCGGGGGTGACCGCGGTGTGCGCGCCGATCTCGGGCCGTCTCGTCGGCAACTTCGGCCCACGACCCCCGCTGATCATCGCCGGGACGGCGCTGCCCGCCAGCGGCGTCGTGCTGTCGTTCATGGGCCCGCACACCAGCCTCACGGTGCTCGTCTGCGCGTACGTGCTGTTCGGGCTGGGCTTCGGCATGGTGAACGCGCCGATCACCAACACGGCCGTCTCCGGGATGCCTGTCGCCCAGGCGGGGGTCGCCGCGGCGGTCGCCTCGACCAGCCGGCAGATCGGCATGGCGCTGGGTGTCGCGATCTTCGGTTCCGTCGCGGCCAGCCACGTCGCCGGTCAGGACGGTCGGGCCGCGATCGACCCGACCAGTGCGACGGCCTGGTGGATCATGGTTGGCTGCGGGGTCGCGATCGGGGTGCTCGGTGTCCTGACCACCGGTCGCCGGGCCCGCGGCACCGCCGCCCGCACGGCGGCGTTGTTCGCCACCCAGCCGGGCCGCGAGGAACCGACGGCGCCGCTGGTCAGGAGCGGCTGAAGGCTCGGGCGCGGGCCCAGAAGTCGTCGAAGAGGGTGTAGGAGGCGGTACGCGAGGCGTCGGACCGGCGCGCGATCTCCGCGCGTAGCCCGGCGATGTCGACGCCCATCGCGGCGAGCTCCCGATCACGGCCCTTTGCCTGCCAGATGGCGGCCCAGGTCTCGAACACCGTCGGGGTGATCTCGGGGTGGAACTGCACCCCGAGATGCTGGCCGAACCGGAACGCCTGCTCGGCGTCCTGCGTCCAGGCGAGCCGTCGGGCGCCCGGCGGCACGGTGAACGTGTCCCAGTGCGACTCCATCCAGGGGCCGGTGGGGATCGCGTTCTGGTCGGCCGTGGTGACCGCCAGCCAGCCCAGCTCGTGCCGCTCGGCCCGGCGTACGGTACCGCCGAGCGCGCGGGCGAGGAGCTGCCCGCCGAAGCAGATGCCGAGGATGGGCGTGCCGACCTGAACCGCCGCGCGCAGGTAGGTCAGCTCGGCGGCCAGCCATGGGATCGTGTCGTCGTAGGCCGACTTGTCGGAGCCCATGATGACGATGAGGTCGAGCGTCGCCGGGGCGGGAAACGGCTGGTCGCCGGCGGTGATCACATCGAACCGGATGCCGTGCTGCGTCATCCTGTCGGCGATCGTGCCGAGCTCGCCCGTGGCCGCGGCGCCGCTGACGTCATGAACGACGATGATCGCCCTGGGGTGGCCGCCGCCGTCTCCGTGGCCGCCCTCCTCGTGGTCGCCGACGCCGTGTCCGACCGAGCCTGGGCCGACCGCCATCGTCGTCATGCTCCTCCGTCCACCTCCCGTCGGGGCGAGGCTTCGCCGTGCTCGCGGTGAGGTGCTCGCGGTGCCGCCACCGAGCAGTCACCGTGTCGGGATCGTCCCCCCGCCCGGCCTCCACGGCTAGGAAACGTGACAGCTCCGACTCATTAAGACCCCGGTACCAGCCGATGACGTCCTCCGTCGGGCGCTGCCGCCGCGCGCTGCGGGCAGCGGTCATCGCCGGCCGAGACCGGGCAGGGTCGGGCGGGCGGGGAATGGCCACAACCACTGGCCGTGCCGCGCCCGTGCGCCAGCGCTGGGCTGGGGCGAGGCGGGCGGGGCGGAGCGTCAGAGTGTGAGCAGCAGCAGGATCGGCGTCGCGAGGATGGTGACCGCCGCGGCGTAGGCGGCGGCCGGCTGCCACCAGGGGACGGCCGGTGGTTCCAGCTGCCGGACGATGCGCGCGATCACCGGCGACCGTGACGGCGGATGCGCGCTCCCGGCGCCCGCGAGCGTCGTGGCGTCGGGGGACTGCCGGTCCGGCGGCGCGGCGGTCGCCGCGGAGGCCGCAGACGCCGAAGATGCGGCCACGGTGGTGCCGTCGGCCGTCTGACGCGCGGCGCCGCCACGACTGGGAACCCCCGCGCCGCTGTCGGCGGAGTGCCCCCCGCGGATCCCGAGGGTGCCGGCGGGAACCAGGCCCCGGGTCACGCCCAGCTGGGCGAGCGCTCGGGCGAGCACCTTCCCGTTCGTGCGGCGGGCGGCGGCGTCGTCGGCGAGCATCTCGACGAGCAGCGAGACCGCCGCCGTCGCCTCCCAGGCCGGACGAAGGAACGGGAAGGTCTGCTGCCAGGCGATGAACGGCTGGATGACCAGGTCGTGGCGGCCGGTGACATGCGCGTCCTCGTGCGCGAGCACGGCCTTCAGCTCACGCGGCTCAAGCGTGGTGAGCAGCCCGCGGGACACCACCACCCGGGCCTGCCGGACACCGGGGACGCAGTAGGCGACCGCCACCGGGTGATCGAGAATGCGCAGCCCCACATGGCCGCACAGCTCGCACTGAGCCTGCTCGTCGGCGCCCGCGCGGGCCGGCTCGGGTCGGGATGGCTGCGGGCGGACCACGGCGAGCGGGGTCCAGTCGTGGATCCGGCGGGAACGGCCGGCGCGGGCCTGGGCCGGAGCGCCGAGGTGGCCGTGCGACCGCGCCCGGCAGGACGTCGGGGGATGCTCCCGGCCGGTGAGATCGACGAGGTGCCGGTGGCGGTGCCGGTGGCGCAGGGTGGCGTAGGTGGACGAGGCGAGCACGCCGAACAACCGGCCGGCCAGCGCCGCGACGGTCACCAGGCCGACGATGCTCAGCCAGTCGAGCCCGGACAGCGGGCGACCGGCCGCGATGTTACGCGCGTGGTTGGCGATCGCCCGCGGCGTCGACCCGGACAACGGCGCGACCGTGAACGCGACGGCCGCCAGCAGCGCCGACACACCGCCGGCAAGCCCGACGGCCTGCCACAGCACGATCGCCGCCCTGGGGCAGCCGTGCGTCCAGCGGGCACCCGCGAGCAGCCGCGGCACCGGCCATGCCAGCACCGCGGCGAACAGCGCGAGAGCGGCCGCCGTCGTCATGTCGACGCAACGTTACCGCCGCCTGCCTTATCGGGCGACGATGACGAATCGAGTTCGCCTGTCCGAGTGTCGGTGACCGCGCCGGAGGCTCCATCACGGAACGTCGCTCTGTCGGAGTACGCGCCGTCACCGGCATCGACCAGCGTGGGCACCTCCGCGTCGGCCGGTAGCGCGAGCGCCCGGCGCAGGATCTCCGCCTCCTCGGCCGAGACCGCCCCGACGAAGCGGACCAGCGCCGAGCCACGGTCGTCGGCCGTGCCCAGCGCCTCGAGCATCGCCTCGGCGACGACCGCCTCGCGGGCGTCGGACGCCCGGTAGCGGTGCGCGCGGGCGGCCCGCTGGCGGCGCACGAAGCCCTTCTTCTCGAGCCGCTCGAGGACCGTGAGGACGGTCGTGTACGCGAGGTCTCGCTCGTGCTGCAGCCGGGCCGCGACCTCTCGCGCCGTCAGCCAGCCCTCGGAGTCCCACAACACATCCATGACCGAGCGTTCTAGGTCTCCCAGGCGCGCCATGATCCCAATTTTACGCCGTGTAGAAGATTGGGTGCCGCCGAACCGGGAGGCTGGCCGGCGGGATCTCGTGGCAACCGGCCGACAGCGCCGCCGGCGCCGGCGGTTGGCGGGGCGTGGGGTGAGCTGAGCCCCGTGCCCGCGCGCTAAGCCCCGCCTCAGGCGGGTGGGCTACGGTCCGGGAATGCGGCCAGGGATACGTCCTCGGGCGGGCGCACCGGTGGCTACCGGCACACCGTCGGTTCCGTCGGTTACGAATGCCCCCGGGGCCGTGGCCATCGTCACCGGCACCGACGCCGACACCAGCACCGACCGCGCGGATGCCTCACCGGCCGGCCCGGCCGGTGAGGAGGCCCTCGGTCGGCGTGGGCTGGTGGTCGAGATCTGGCTGCTGCTCGGGGTATCGCTCGGGATGTCGGGGCTGTTCGCCTTCATCCGCTACATCGGGTCGGTGACGAGCGGCCCGGTCCGCGGCCAGGTGGCGCTCCTCAACGGGTCCGCGGCGCCGGGCCGGCCGTGGCTGGACCTGGCGCTCCAGCTCGCCGGGCTGCTCAATGCCATCGTCCCGGCGTTCCTGGCCATCCACCTGTTGGTCCGCCATGGCGGCGGCGCCCGGGCGATCGGGCTGGACCGCCGCCGCCCGGGCCGCGACCTGGCGTTCGGCGCAGCCCTCGCCGCCGCCGTCGGCGGTACGGGCCTGGGCTTCTACCTTCTGGCCTGGCACAGCGGGGCGAACCTGACCGTCGCGCCCTCGGGGCTGCCGGACGTGTGGTGGCGGATCCCGGTGCTGCTGGCCTCCGCGCTGCAGAACGCGGTGACCGAGGAGGTCATCGTCGCTGGATACCTGCTGGTCCGGCTGCGCGAGCTCGGCTGGGGCGACCGGCGCTCGCTCGCCGCCAGTGCCCTGCTGCGCGGCTCATACCATCTCTACCAGGGCCTCGGCGGCTTCTTCGGCAACGTCGCGATGGGCGTGCTGTTCGGCCGGATCTTCCAGCGACGCGGTCGAGTAGTGCCGCTGATCGTGGCACACACGCTGATCGATTCGGTGGCGTTCGTCGGGTATGTGGCGTTGGCGGGATCCGTCTCCTGGCTGCCAACTCCTGGATAACAATAGGGGAACAAACGGCAAACTGAGGTTGTTGCCCTACGTGCGGTTCGACGACTGGGCGGTCCTGCCGGTCGTTGGCCGTGGGCAGGCGCTCGGAAAGGGGACGGCGTGGGCGGTCAGCTGGAGATCGAGCGCAAGTTCGCCGTCGGGGCGGACTTCGTGCTGCCCTCCCTGGAAGAGGCGGCCCGCGATGTCGGCGTCGCGGCGGTGACGGAGCCGGAGACGTTCACCCAGGAAGCCATCTACTACGACTCCGAGGACCTGCGGCTCGCCCAGGCCAAGGTGACGTTGCGCCGCCGGACCGGGGGTACCGACGACGGCTGGCACCTGAAGCTGCCGGCCGGCGCTGGCGCGCGCGAGGAGATCCACCGTCCGCTGTCGGCCAGCGAGCCGGACGAGCGAGGCATGGCGCACTGCGTGCCACCGGCCGACCTGCTCGACATCGTGTTCCTGCAGCTGCGCGGCGCGCGGGTCAACCCGGTCGCCCGACTGGTCACCACCCGCGGTGCCACCCGGCTGCTGGACGCGGCCGGCGAGCCGTTGGCGGAGGTCGTCGACGACCGCGTCCATGCCCAGACGCTGGGCGAGCGAGCCGTCCTGACCCAGTGGCGCGAGATCGAGGTCGAGCTGCTCGCCCAGATTCCCAACGGGGCGGGCCCGACTGCCGGCACCTCGGGGGCCAAATCGGCCGGCGCGAAGGCGCCGCTCGGCGGCGCCGCCGGGGCGCGGCTGCTCGACGAGGTGGAGGCGGCCCTGCGCGCGGCCGGGGCGACGGACGCGCCGCACGGCTCCAAGCTCGCCCATGTGCTCAGCCTGGCCAACACCGCGCCGCCCGCGCCGGCCCCGAGCCCGTCGACGGCGTTGCCGGCTCGCCGCCGGCGGCGAGCCCACCTCGCCGCCGGCGAGGTGCTGCGCGCCTACCTGTCCGAGCAGGTGGACGCGCTGCTCGCCGCCGACCCGCGGGTGCGGATGGACGAGCCGGACGCGGTGCACAAGATGCGAGTGGCCACCCGCCGGATGCGCAGCACGCTGCGCACGTTCGCGCCGCTGTTCCCGGCCGACCTGGTGGGTCATCTCGACCGCGAGCTCGGCGACCTCGCGGCGGCCCTGTCCGGCGCCCGCGACAGCGAGGTTCAGCTGGAGTACTTCGACGGCCGGCTCGCGGCACTGCCGCCCGACCTCGTCCGCGGCCCCGTCGAGGAGAGCCTGGCCCGGCATCTCAAGGCCGGCATGTCCCAGGGCAGGGACGAGGCGCTCGCCGCGCTGCGCGGCGAGCGTTACCTCGTGCTGCTGGTCGACCTCGCCGACCTGGTGCGCGCGCCGCTGGCGGGGCGAGCACGGCGGCCGGCGGCGACCGAGCTGCGCGAGCTGGTCCGGGCAGCCGACCACAGGCTCGTCCGCAAGATCGCGAAGGCGGCGGCCACTCCGGCCGGCCATGACCGCGATGTGCTGCTCCACTCCGCGCGCAAGCAGGCCAAGCGGCTGCGTTACGCCGGTGAGGCGATCACGCCGGTCTTCGGCGCGGACGCCAAGACACTCGCCCGGATCTCCTCGGAGGCGCAGGAGCTGCTCGGCACCCACCAGGACGCCACCGTGGCCGCCGGGCTGCTGCGGTCCTGGGGGATTTCGGCCCAGGAGGCCGGCGAGCCGACGGCGTTCACCTACGGCCTGCTGCTCGGCCTGGAGGAGTTGCGGGCGCGCCTCGCCGAGCGGGACTTCTTCGACGCCTGGCCGTCTCTCTCGGACAGCCGCCACCGCCGCTGGCTGAAGGGGTAGCTTCCCGGTGAGTTCTGCCGCCCTGGGCAGGATGGCACCGAAATCGGGTCGCGGCCTGGCCGACGGGCCGGGCAGGCTGTGGCCATGACCGGCGAACAACGGAATTCCGAACAGCGCAACCCCCGGCGGCGGAACCCCGAACCGGCCGCGGCCAGGAACTGGGCGGACATCACCCGGCTGATCCACCCGGACTGGCACGACGACCCGATCGGCGAGCCGCTCAACCCGCCGATCTTCCAGACCAGCACCTACCGGCTGCCAGCGGACGAGCGGGCCGCCGAGGTCGCGAGCGCCGTCAGCCCGGCGCGGTTCTACACCCGCTACGGCTCGCCCAACGCCCGGGCCTGCGAGGAGATGCTGCGCGAACTCGACGGCGCCGAGGCCGCGCTCCTCGTCGGCAGCGGGATGGCGGCGGTCAGCGCCGCACTGCTGTCGAACGTCTCCCAGGGCGACCACGTCGTGGCCCAGACCCAGCACTACACCGCGTCGCTCACCCTGCTGACGGACGTGCTGCCGCGCTTCGGCGTCGAGGTGAGCCTGGTCGAGCAGTCGGACCCGGCGGCGCTCGCGGCGGCGGTCACCGACCGGACCAGGGTCGTCTACACCGAGACGCCGAGCAACCCGAGCCTGGTCCTCACCGATCTCGCCGCGGCGGCCCGCGCGGCCCACGACCACGGCGCATTGATGATCACGGACAACACGTTCGCGTCGCCCTTCAACACCCGCCCGATCGAGCTCGGCGCCGACCTCGTCGTCCAGTCGGCGACGAAGTACCTCGGGGGGCACAGCGACGTCACCGCGGGCGTGGTGACGGGCCGCGCCGACCTGATGGAGGCGGCCTGGCAGACCGCCCGGGTCTTCGGCCCGGTCTGCCATCCCTTCGAAGCCTGGCTGCTGGCCCGCGGCCTGCGTACCTTCCCGCTGCGGCTGGCGCGGCAGAACTCGTCCGCGCAGGTCGTCGCCGAGTTCCTCGCCGGCCACCCCGCCGTCGAGGCGGTGCACTACCCGGGGCTGGTCGACCATCCGCAGCACGAGCTCGCCCGCCGGCAGATGACCGGGTTCGGCGGCATGCTCAGCTTCGTCGTGCGGGGCGGGTTCGAGGCGGCCCAGGGCGTGCTGCGCGGGGTCGACCTGTTCGTCAACGCGGTCAGCCTCGGGGGCGTCGAGAGCCTGATCACGCACCCGGCGACCCTGGTGTTCTCCCACCAGACCCCTGACGAGATCGCGGCGGCCGGCGTCGATCTTGGCCTACTGCGCCTGTCCATCGGGCTGGAGGAACCCGCCGATCTGATCGCCGATCTCGCGCGGGCGCTGCCCGGCCAGTAGCTGCCAGGGCTGGCTTTCGGCCCCTCGCCCGGTGTCCCGACGAAGTGCCGGCGGAACGAAGTGCCACACGGCTGTGGAGACCAATGGCGCCATGCGCGCACACTGGACTATAATGGGTGACCTATATCACCTTTCGGTCGGTGGCTGGTTTGTGTCGCGGCGTGTCGTTTCGTCATGCCGGCGCGCGGTCTCGACCGATTGGGGCGGATGCGATATGGGCATCCGCGCGCGCGTGGGCGTCGGCTTGTTACCGACGGATGAAGTGGGACTTCCTGGGCTGGAGGCCTCCCGCGCGCGCCCGTCGACGTGTACCGTCGAGGCTGGCTACAGTTCGGTTGTGTCTCAACCGAGACGCCGCGGAACTGAGCCGGTGATGAATGTGTCGCCGGCAATTGGCCCGGGGTCCGCGCGGTGCGGGCCCTGACTGCACCAGCAGGGAGAACGGCACGTGGCTCAGGGCACGGTCAAGTGGTTCAACTCGGAAAAGGGCTTCGGCTTCATCTCTGTGGACGGCGGCGGCTCCGACGTCTTCGTCCACTACAGCGCGATCGACATGGACGGCTACAAGTCCCTCGAGGAGGGCCAGCGGGTCGAGTTCCAGGTGACCCAGGGTCAGAAGGGGCCGCAGGCCGACGCTGTCCACGCCATCTGAGCCACGCAGACCTTGACACGGGCCACCACGGTCGCCGCCTTCGGCAGCCTCCCGGTGGCCCGCTCTGCATATCGCTTCGGGGGTGACCCCGGACCCCACCGTCGGGCTTTGCTCGACCTAGGGCTCAGTCTTTGACCACGATCAGCCCGCCTTCCCCCGGGGAGGCGGGCTGATCGCATTTCGCGGTGGCTTCGGCGCTTGCGCCGCCCGGGCGCGCAGAAGGGCCCCCGGTATTTGTATTCGCAACCGTTGTCCGGTAAGCCGCCGCGCCAGGCGGGAGTTAGCTCAAGCCGCGGGCGACGAGGGTCTCGGCGATCTGCAAGGTGTTCAGGGCTGCGCCCTTGCGGAGGTTGTCGCCACACACGAAAAGCGCTACCTCGTTCGGGTCGTCCGGCGACTGGCGGATTCGGCCCACCCAGGTGGGGTCGGTGCCGACGACGTCCGCCGGCGTCGGGAACTCGCCGTTCGCTGGGTCGTCGACGACGGCCACCCCGGGGGCGCTGGTGAGCACGGCGCGGGCCTCGGCGGCGCTGACCGGGCGGGTGAACCGGGCGTGCACCGCCACCGCGTGGGTGGTGATGACCGGAACCCGCACGCAGGTCGTCGAGACGCGCAGGCTCGGCAGTCCGAGGATCTTGCGCGACTCGTTGCGGATCTTCATCTCCTCGGACGACCAGCCGCCGTCCTTGAGTGAGCCGGCCCAGGGGACCACGTTGAGCGCGAGCGGAGCCGGGAACGGCCCGAGGGCGTCCTCACCGAGGGCCTTGCGCACGTCGCCGGCGGCCTGGCCGAGGTCGCGGCGGCCGCCGACGACGGCCAGCTGGTCATAGAGCGCGTCGATGCCGGCCTGCCCGGCGCCGCTGGCCGCCTGGTAGGACGTGGCGAACAGCGACTCGAGGCCGAACTCGCGGTGCAGCGCGCCGACGGCGACGATCATCGACAGCGTCGTGCAGTTCGGGTTGGCGATGATCCCGCGTGGCGTGTCCGCGAGCGCGTCGGCGTTGACCTCCGGGACGATCAGCGGCACGTCCGCGTCCATCCGGAACGCGCCGGAGTTGTCGACGGCGATCGCTCCGCGCTCGGCGGCGACCGGTGCCCACTGGGCGGAGACCTCGTCGGGCACGTCGAACATCGCGATGTCGACACCGTCGAAGACCTCGGGCGCGAGCGCCTGGACGACCACGTCCTCGCCGCGTACCCGCAGCGTCCGCCCCGCCGAGCGGGCGGAGGCGATCAGGCGAATCTCACCCCAGATGTCCGGGCGCTCGTCCAGCAGCGACAGCATGACGGTGCCCACGGCTCCGGTCGCGCCAACGATGGCAAGGGTAGGACGGCGCACAATCTCGTCGGCCACGGCCGAAGTTCCTCTCCATATGGGCTTGCTCTTGCTGAAGTCAGGCGAGGGGCCCCGGGGTCCCTGCCGGATCGCGAAGCGATCTGGGAGGTCTGCGATCTGCCTGCCTACCCGTGATCAACGCCGAGCGTCCGGTATGCGTTCACCCGTGCATGGGCAGATCGGTGGGAAGCTAGCGGCCGGTGCCGGCGTAGACGATGGCCTGGTTGTCGGGGTCGCCGAGCTCGAAGGCGTCGTGGACCGCCCGGACGGCGCCCGGCAGGTCGGTGTCGCGGACGACGACCGAGATCCGGATCTCGGAGGTCGAGATGATCTCGACGTTCACACCCGAGTCCGCGAGCGCGCCGAAGAACCGGGCGGACACACCGGGATGCGACTTCATCCCCGCGCCGATCAGCGACAGCTTGCCGATGTGGTCGTCGTACAGGGTCTTCTCGAAGCCGATCTCCTCGCGCACCTTGTCGAGCGCGGCCAGCGCGATGCGGCCGTCCGTCTTCGGCAGCGTGAACGAGATGTCCGTGCGGCCGCTGCCGGCGACCGAGCCGACCTGGACGATCATGTCGAGGTTGACGTCCGAGTTCGCGACGGCGCGGAACACAGCCGCCGCGACCCCGGGCTTGTCCGGGCAGCCGACGACCGTCACCTTCGCCTCGCTGTTGTCGTGCGCGACGCCGCGGATGATGGCCTGTTCCACGAGTTCAGCCTCCGGAATGTCGATGACCCAGGTTCCCGGCTTCGTCGCGAACGACGAGCGGACATGGACGGGAACGCTGTAGCGGCGGGCGTACTCGACGCAGCGCAGCATGAGGACCTTGGCGCCGCTGGCGGCGAGCTCGAGCATCTCCTCGTAGGAGAGCGTGTCGATCTTCCGCGCGTTCGGCACGATCCGCGGGTCGGCGGTGAAGACGCCGTCCACGTCGGTGTAGATCTCGCAGACGTCGGCGTGCAGCGCGGCGGCCAGCGCGACCGCGGTGGTGTCCGAGCCGCCGCGGCCGAGCGTCGTGATGTCCTTGGTGTCCTGGCTGACGCCCTGGAAACCGGCGACGATCGCGATCGCGCCCTCGTCGAGCGCGGTGCGGATCCGGCCGGGGGTGACGTCGATGATCCGCGCCTTGCCGTGCGTGCCCGTCGTGATCACTCCGGCCTGCGAGCCGGTGAACGAGCGCGCCTCGGCACCCAGGTTGGAGATCGCCATCGCCAGCAGCGCCATCGAGATGCGCTCGCCCGAGGTCAGCAGCATGTCCAGCTCACGGGGCGGCGGCAGCGGGGACACCTGCTCGGCGAGCTCGAGCAGCTCGTCGGTCGTGTCACCCATCGCGCTCACGACGACGCACACATCGTTACCCTCGCGGCGCTGCTCGACGACCCGCTCGGCCACCCTTTTGATCTTGTCGGCGTCCGCAACGGAGGAGCCGCCGAACTTCGCCACCACCAGCGCCATGCCCTCAGGCTACAGAGTGCGGCCACCGTTCCCGACTCGTTTTTCGCCCTCCGTCGCCACGTCACCGGCTCCCGGCGTGGCCTCGCCGGTCTCGCGGCGCCGACGGCCGCCAGCCGCATCGGCGCTGGTCAGAGCCAGCCGGACTCCTCGGCGGCCCGGAGTGCCTCCATGCGGTTGCGGGCTCCGGTCTTGGCGATCGCGGCGGACAGGTAGTTGCGGACGGTGCCCTCGGACAGGAACAGCCGGCCGGCGATGTCGGCCACGGTCGCCCCGTCGCGCGCCGCGACGAGGACGTCGCGCTCGCGGGCGGTGAGCGGGCTAGGACCGGTGGCGAGCGTCGCGGCGGCGAGCGTCGGGTCGACGACCCGCTCGCCCCGGGAGACCCGGCGCACCGCCTCCGCGAGCGCGTCCGGCGGCGCGTCCTTGACGACGAAGCCCAGCGCCCCGGCCTCCATCGCCCGGCGCAGGTAGCCAGCCCTCCCGAAGGTGGTCACGATGAGCACCCGGCTGGCCGGCCGAGCGGCGCGCACCGCGCCAGCGGCGGCCAGCCCGTCGATTCCGGGCATCTCGACGTCCATCAGCACGACGTCCGGCAGCAGCTCCCTGACGGCCGCGACGACCTCGTCGCCGCGGCCGACCTGCCCGACGATCTCGATGTCGTCCTCCAGCGACAGCAACGCGGCCAGCGCCCCGCGGACCAGGTGCTGGTCGTCGGCGAGCAGCACGCGGATCACGCCGGCACCACCGCGCGCAGCCGGAAGCCTCCGCCCTCCCCTGTCGCGTCACCCGCCGCGCCCGCCGCCGGCGCGCCGGACGCGACGTCGGCATCGGCGCCCGCGTCTGCATCCGCGTCGTTCGACGTGGGCCGAGCGGGGCCGGTCTCCAGCCGCCCGCCCGCCGCGGCGACCCGCTCGGCGAGCCCCTCGAGCCCATGGCCGGGGGCGCCCCGCTCCGCGCGGGTCCCCGTCCCCGTCCGAGCGGACGGCACGAGGGCCGCCGGAGCAGCCAGGCCGGCCGGGTCGGCCACGCCAGCCGGGCCGGCGGTGGCGCCCCGTGGCAGGGGGCCGCGACCGTCGTCGACGACCTCGATGGACCTGTCCGTCAGCGCCACCTGGACGGATCGCGCGCCGCTGTGCCGCACGACGTTGGTCACTCCCTCCCGCAACACCCAGCCGAACAGCTCGCTCAGCTCGGCCGGAACCTGCTCGACGGCCGCAGGCAGCTCCGCGTCGATGCCCGCGGCGCGCAGCACCTCCCGCGCGGAGGCCACCTCGCCGGCCAGGCTCACCGGCCGGTAGCCGGCCAGCGCCGCCCGCACGTCGGCGAGCCCCTCCCGGCCGAGCGCCGCCACCTGCGCCATCTCGGCCGCCGCCCGGCCCGGGTCGCGGCCGACGATCCGGGACGCGAGCTCGGCCTTGACCGTGATCGTCGTCAACGCGTGCCCCAGCAGATCGTGCATGTCCCGGCTGATCCGCAGCCGCTCCTGCTCCTTGGCCAGCCGCTCGATCTCCCGCCGGGCCTGGAACAGCTCGATCTGGTGCCGCGTCCCGGTCCGCATCACGTAGAGAGCGAAGACCACGAGCATGATCGGCCCGGAGAGCGACCACTGCTCGCCGTGCACGTCCCAGCTCGGGACGTACTGCGGCAGCCAGGTGACCGCCGCCGCCATCGCCAGGATGATCGGCAGTCCGATCACCGGGAGCAGCAGCATGGCGAAGGCGACGGAGTCGAAGACCGGCATCACCAGCCCGCTGCGGCCCAGCACGACCAGGTAGACAACGGTGATACCGGGCATCCCGACCAGCACCGTCGCCTGATAGCGCCGCGGCCCGCCGAACATCGCCCGGGGAAGCGGGCCGACGTAGAGGTAGGCGAACGCGGCCAGCAGGATCAGCCCGAGCGCTATCCGCGGCGGCCGGTCATTCGCGAACAGGTCGCCGACCGAGTATCCGAGGTAGACCAGCCAGATCGCCGCGGTGCGCCGCCACCGGCCGACGCCGGCCTCACGCCCGAGCGCGTTCTCCCCCCGGATCGGCTCCAGGAAGAACCGCCGGACCACCGCGAGCGTGTCCTGCGACGGCTCACCCGCCGTCTGGCCCATCGCCATGCTGGTACCCGTCACCACGCTCGTCGCCTCGATCGTCGTCCTGCGCTGTCAGGCTCGCAGCTGGTCACGGGAGTAGGCCCGGGCCGCGAGCCGGCCGAAAACAACGGTCCATACCGCCAGGATGACCAGACCGCGCCAGCCGAGCCAACTACCGGCGATCACCTCGCGGCCGGCGTCGGCCGTCCAGTACACCGGCAGCGCCTTCGCGATCCCGGCCATCCAGTCCGGGAACTGCTCGACCGGTACCCACACGCCGCCGGCAAGCGCGAGCAGCGAGGAGACCGCGCCGGACAGCTGCGCCGCGTTGTCGGCGCGCAGCAGGTAGCCCAGCCAGATCCCGAACGCGGCCAACGGCACCATGCCGATCAGTACCCACAGGCCGACGACGAAGTATGTGTGCACTGCCAGCTTGGCGCGGCCGAGCGCGCCCGCCTCGACGAACACCACGACCAGCGCGGGCAGCGCCAGCGTGAACGAGGTGAGCACCTTGGTGAGCAGATAGTGGCCACCGGTGAGCGCGGTCAGCCGCAGCTGGCGGCTCCAGCCACCCGTGCGCTCCAGCGCGATCCGCCCGGCGGTGCCGACGACGGACACCATCGCGCCGAAGGTCGCCATGCTGACCATGACGTACGGGCCAACGGTGATGTCGCCGAGCTGGTCGCCGGCGTCGCTCGAGGTGAAGGCGGCGAACATGATGAAGGGAAACGTCACGCTGAAGATCAGGAAGCGTGGGTTGCGCCAGATCCGGCCTATCTCGAACCGGGTGTAGCGGGCGGTCAGCAGGGCCGGGTTCATCGCGAGGTCTCCTTGGCCCATTCCTGAGATGCCCATTCCTGACGTGCCGACGCCTGGGGCGGCGCGGCCTGGGGCGGCGCGGCGTGGTCCGTGGGGGCGCTGGTGAGGGCGACGAAGGCGTCCTCCAGGCCGGCGCCGGTGATCTCGATGTCCCGGACGTCCGGGGCGGCGGCGAGCAGCGCCCGCAGTGCCCGGTCGCTGTCGGCGCACGCCAGCTCGATCGTCTCGCCGCGAGCCTCGGCCCTGGTGACTCCGGGCAGCGGCCCGAACGTCGCGAGCCGGCCCGTCTCGGCGCCGGGCAGCGTCGCGCGGATCGTCCGGCCGCCGACCTGCGCCTTCACCTCGGTCGTGGGACCGTCCACGACGACCTCGCCCGCGCGCAGCAGCACGATCCGGTCGGCGAAGTCGTCGGCCTCGGCCAGGTAATGGGTCGCGAACAGCACGGTGCGCCCCTCGGCGGCCCATTCCCGCGTCGCCGCCCAGAACGCGAGCCGCGCGGCCACGTCCATCGCCGCCGTCGGCTCGTCCAGCACCAGCAGGGCGGGATCGGGCAGCAGCGCGGCCGCGAAGCGGACCCGCTGACGCTGGCCGCCGGAGAGCCGCTCGGTGCGGGTACCGGCCAGGTCGGCCGCGCCCGCGCGGCGCAGCACCTCGGCGGTGGGCAGCGGGTGCGGGTAGAGCCCGCGCAGCGCGTCGAGCACCGCGCCGACCGTCGCGTACGGGAGCAGGCCCCCGTTCTGCAGCATCGCGCCGACCAGCCCGTTCGCGCAGGCCTGCCGCGGCTCCTGGCCGAACAGGCTGACCGTGCCGCGGTCGGGCCTGGTCAGGCCCAGCAGGATGTCGATGGCGGTGGACTTGCCGGCACCGTTCGGGCCGAGCAACGCGACGACCTGGCCGGCGGGGACGGTCAGGCTCACCCCGGCCACCGCCTTCGTCGCCCCATAGCCCCGGTGGACGCCGTCGAGCACGATCGGCGCTGCGCCGGGAGACCTCGGCGCGGCGGGCGCGGCCGGCGCGGCCGGCGTCGGGGATGACCTCGCGGATGGCCTGGTGGTGGTCGCGGGGGATGGCGCCGCGGGGCCGGTGCCGCGGGCCCGGCGGGTGGCGCGCTCGTCTCGCGGCGGCCGCGACGCGTTGAATCTGGGCATGCCAGCAGGGTGCTGCCCAGGGCGATCCTCGCGTCAGTCATGACCGTCACGACCCCGCCATGACATCCGTCATCTCGCTGATCGGCCGCGCGCTGGGGCCTGCGCGCTAGGGCCTGTGCGCTGGGCCTGCTCGGTGGGCCCTCGCGGGACGGGCACCCCGCTCGTCCCGCGATGGTGCGTTCGTTGCCGAGTCCGTGCTGTTTCGGTGTTGTTGCGTCGTCGAACACGCCCAGGGGTGGCCCCGACGGCCGGTTGCGGTGTCCGGCGCGCGACGGGCCGGCTGATCGGTCGGACGAATTGTGCGAAGGTGTTCGCGACCAGCGCTGCTCACTGTCATGGCCGTCGATGCTTGTGGAATAGATCGGCCAGGAAGGACTCATACATGGCCATCAGCCTCGCCAAGGGCGGCAACGTCAGCCTGACGAAGACGGCGGCTGACGCCGGCAACCCGCAGCTCACGACGCTCACCGTCGGCCTCGGCTGGGATGCCCGCACCACCACCGGAACCGAGTTCGACCTCGACGCGTCGGCCATCGCCGTCAGCGAGAGCAACAAGGTCGTCTCGGACGGGCATTTCGTCTTCTTCAACAACCTGAAGTCGCCCGATGGCGCGATCGAGCTGTCCGGCGACAACCGGACCGGCGAGGGCGAGGGCGACGACGAGTCGGTCGTCATCAACCTCGGTCTCGTCCCGGCCGACGCTGCCAAGATCGTCGTCCCGGTGTCCATCTACGACGCCGTCAACCGGGCCCAGAACTTCGGCCAGGTCCGCAACGCCTACATCCGCGTCGTGGACCAGAACGGCACCGAGCTCGTCCGCTACGACCTGTCCGAGGACTACTCGACCGAGACGGTCGTCATCTTCGGTGAGGTGTACCGCAACGGCGCCGACTGGAAGTTCCGCGCTGTCGGCCAGGGCCACAACGACCTCGCCGGTCTCGCGCGCGACTACGGGGTCAACGTCTGAGCCCCTCGGGGTAGCCCTCGGAGGTCGCCTCGCCCGGCCGCCCGGCGCTTGAACGCCGCACGTCGGGCGCCAGGCGCCAGGCGTCCTTTGCGCTCGTTCCGGGTCGGTCCAGAGGCATTGGGCCGACCCGGGCCGCGTCGCCGCTAGGCGTTGATCGTCGTTTCCGTCCTCCCGCGGTCGTTCGCGGGGCCGGCTGACGACCATCGAAGAGCACAAACGGCGATCACGCCGCTGGTGGCCGGTGGCGTTTCGGCGCGCGGTCGGCCTGGGTGGCGGCCGGGTGTGTCGTGGTGCTGTACCGGCGAACCGAGGCTTGGCGGGACAGGCAGCGGGGGCGGTGGGAGTCTTCGGGCATGGCCGCGGGCGCGAACATGATGGTGGGCTGGCAGGTGGCGAAGCCGGGGCCGGCGGCCACGGGGCCGCTGCGTCAGGTCGAACTGCCGGTGCCCGAGCCTGGCCATGGTCAGGTCCGGCTGCGCGTGCTCGCCTGTGGGGTGTGCCGGACGGACCTGCATCTGGCCGAGGGTGACCTGACACCTCGCCGTCCGTTCACCATCCCGGGTCACGAGGTCGTCGGCCGGCTGGACGCGGTTGGGCCCGGCGTCGACGTCGAGGCCCACTGGCCGGGGCTGGGGCCGGACGGGCGGCTGGGCATCGCCTGGCTGGCCGGCACGGACGGCACCTGCGGTTACTGCCGCCGTGGCGCGGAGAACCTCTGCCCGGCGTCCACCTACACCGGCTGGGACGTCGACGGCGGCTATGCGCAGTACGCCGTCGTGAACGCTGACTATGCCTACCTGCTCCCGGCTGGCTATGACGACGGTGAGCTCGCGCCCCTGCTGTGCGCCGGGATCGTCGGCTACCGGGCGTTGCGGCGCGCCGAGCTGCCGCCGGGCGGACGGCTCGGCATCTACGGCTTCGGCGCCTCCGCGCATCTTGCCGCCCAGGTGGCGCTCGCCGAGGGCGCCACTGTGCACGTGATGACGCGCTCGGCGGACGCCCAACGGCTGGCGGTGGCGCTGGGTGCCTCTTCCGTCACCGGCGCCTACGACGCCCCGCCCGAGCCGCTGGACGCGGCGGTGCTGTTCGCGCCGGTCGGCGACCTGGTGCCGGTCGCGCTCGAGGCGCTCGACCGCGGCGGCACCCTGTCGACCGCCGGGATCCACCTTTCGGACGTCCCGACGTTGAACTACCAGCGCCACCTGTTCCAAGAGCGCTCGATGCGCAGCACCACCGCGAACACCCGGGCCGACGGCACCGAGTTCCTGGAGATCGCCGCCCGTCACCGGCTGGAGGTGACCGTGACGCCCTACCCGCTCGCCGTCGCCGACCGTGCCCTGGCGGACCTCGCCGCCGACCGCGTCACCGGCGCCGCGGTCCTCTTCCCCGACCTCTGATCCTCGCCCACGTGATCCTCGCCCCCGTCGCCGTCATCAGTCGGTCCGTTGAGCGCGGGTGGACCAGGTTCGCAGGGTGAGCGTGCCGATCGCCGTGAGCGCGGCGGCGGTGGCGACCTCGCGGGGGAGGCGGTGGCGGGCCTCGTTCTGGATCGCCTCGTGGAAACGGTCGAATCGAACCGGCCAAGGGCTGCGGCCGACGAAGAAGCGGCCGATCTTGTCGGTGTCCGGCAGGCAGGCACCCGTCATCCCGGCAAGCACGCCGAGCCGGACGGCCGCCGGCGCCGACGCGGTCAACAGCGCCATCGCGGCGAGCCCCGCGACGCCGTCCTTCTTCGCGATCGGCAGCCATTCCGACTCGGTGTTCGGGCCCGTGCCCCAATGCGGCAGCGCGTCCATCACGAGGTGGGACACGAAGCCCGCGGCAAGCGCCGCCCCCGGCCGGCGGATGGCCATGCCGACCAGAGCGCCCGCTCCGACGTGCGAACTTATGATCATCTGGTGTACCCGCTCCTGACAGGACCGGTCGGGTCCGGCTCGCGTTCCACGTTCCACGTTCCACGCTGCCATCCGGCCACCGGCGCACCACGACCGGGGGTGGGCATCCGATCGACGTTTCGGCATGGCTCTGACGGGTTATCGAATGTCGGGATAGCTCCCGAGATGTACTCGTATTGCGATGCGTAAGGGGCGGATGGCAGACTGTCCACCGGTGGAAACGGAGCGTGGTTCACGCTGGACACGGGCATCCCGGGCCGCCTGGCTGGACTGATCGCCCGTTCCAGGGCCGCGGTGGCGGATGGCTGGAGGAGGCGCTGGGCGTGATCGGCCTGACCCAGTCGTGGATCCTCATCCACAATGTCACTCCCACTCGGATGCTCCGCATGCTGCCCGTGCGCGCGAGCCTCACCGGAGCGGCTCCCCGCGCTCCGGTGTTGCCCGGCCTGGCCCCCGGTGCTGTCGTGTCGGTCGCCTGGCGGCTCGATGGAGCCGGCCAGGTGGTCGGCGCGTTGCTGCCGCCGGGGCACCCGACCGGCGGCCCGCTGGGTGCGCGAGTCCTCGCCGGGGAGGGAATCTGGCCGGCGACGATGTGGCCCGCCGGTCAGGAGATCTCCCGAGAAAGCTCGCTGATCGAGCTGACAGCGGAGTCGGCTCGCCTGGTGGTGCACGCCTCCGGCCAGGAGATCGCCGGCACGGTCGATCAGCCTGGCCGACCGCGGGCCGCCCACCCGCCATTGCGCAGGCTCGTGACTGACCTGCGCCGCGACAACCGGCAGGTGCGCATCAGAGCGGCCGACAGGGTCTGGTGGCTGCGAGCGGCGGGTGTCTTCGGGGTGCGGGTCAGCCGCGGTGGCCAGCCGGTCTACCTGACCCGTGGCATGGTCGGGCACTTCTCCGTGGAGGCGGACGAGCTGGACATCAGCGTTGTTCTGCTGACGCTATCGGCGATTCCCAGCTCCACCTACGCGCCAGTCCTCGGCTTCTAGCCTCGCTGGCGGCCGTCAGGGGGAGCGGCGGCCGTCAGGGGGAGACGGTGCGGCGGCCCTCGAAGGCGCGGCCCAGGGTTACCTCGTCCGCCCATTCCAGGTCGCCGCCCATCGGCAGCCCGCTCGCCAGCCGGGAAACGGTCAGGCCCATCGGGGCGATCTGGCGGGCGAGGTAGCTCGCGGTGACCTCACCCTCGGTGTTCGGGTCGGTTGCCAGGATCAGCTCGGTCACCGAGCCGTCGGCCAGCCGCGCGATCAGCTCGCGGATGTGCAGGTCGTCGGGGCCAACGCCGCCGATCGGGTTGATCGCCCCGCCCAGCACGTGGTACCGGCCGCGGAACTCACGGGTGCGCTCGACCGCGACGACGTCCTTCGACTCCTCGACGACACAGATCACCGTCGTGTCGCGGCGCGGGTCGGAGCAGATCCGGCACAGCTCGGCCTGGGCCACGTTGAAGCAGATCCGGCAGAACCGGACCTTGTCCTTGACCTCGAGGAGCGCCTTGGCGAGCCGGCGGACGTCTGCCGGGTCGGCGGCGAGAACGTGGAACGCGATGCGCTGGGCGCTCTTCGGCCCGATCCCGGGAAGCATCCCGAGCTCGTCGATCAGGTCCTGGACGACGCCTTCATACACGTTTGCCTTACCGTCCCGCGCCGTCAGCGCCGTCAGTCCAGAAACCCATCAGGCCACGATGTCGTGAGCCGAGCTGTGCCGTCAGCCGAGCTGCGGAAAGCCGCCCGGCATCCCTGGCAGCCCGCCACCGGGGCCGCCTAGGCCTCCGAGCACGTCGCCCAGGCCGCCGGTGGCCGCCGCCATCTTCTGCTCGGCCAGCTTGTGCGCGTTCGTCGTGGCGTCACGCACCGCGGCCAGCACCAGGTCGGCGAGGGTCTCGGTGTCGTCCGGGTCCACGGCCTGCGGGCTGATCTTCAGGTCGACCAGCTCGCCGCCGCCGTTCACGGTCGCGGTGACCAGCCCGCCACTCGCGCTGCCCTCGACACGGGCCTCCGCCAGCTCCCGCTGCGCGGTGACCATCGCGGCCTGCATCTTCTGCGCCTGCTCGAAGAGCGCCCCGAAGCCACCGGCCGCGTCGCCGCCGAGCCCGCCGAACGGCTCCCCAGGATTCGACATGACCATGATCCTACGTCCGCCGCGAGGAGTATCCGTGCCCACACCAGGGGCCGCCGCCTATGCGGATGGTGCGGAGGCCGGGGAAGCCCTGGCGGTGGGGCTCGCCGACCTCACCGGCCGTCACGACAGCGCGTCGGCCATCCGATGGGCGACGGTCAGTGAGGGCGTGCCGCCACCTTCCGACCGCGTGGGGCTTCCCGAGGACGTCCGCCCGTTTCGGAACGATCCTTTCAAGATCAGTCAGACGCTACGCGCCGCCGGTGACGCGCAACGTCTGACTGATCTTGAGTCCGATGGTGCCGGCGACGTGCCCGACCGGGCTGCCATGAGGATCATGGGACGGTCGACGGGCATGCGCCGCCGCTACCAGCACCTCACCGATCCCGTGTTGAAGGACGCGGCGGGCCGGCTCGACCAGCTTCTATGGGAGGCCCGACGTCCAGCGAATCCGCTGAGCGAGACCAAGACTGAGACCAGATGATCCGCGGGCGGGGTGTTTCGCGCAGAGTTGCGACAGAGCCGCGAAGGCGGGCGAAGTCTGGCGTCGAGGATTCCAGGGGGTCGCCCCCCGGCAGGCATGGCGTCCTCCGCGATAGCGAAGGTGCTGCGTACCGAGCAGCCCGCCGAGCGGAGGACGCGGGATTCGAACCCGCGAGGGTGTAAGCCCAACACGCTTTCCAAGCGTGCGCCCTAGGCCACTAGGCGAGTCCTCCGTCGACGAGAGTACCGGATCGTGGGCGTGTCGGGGCCGGCGGGCGGGGCCCGAGCGAGGATCTCCGGGGTGTCTCAGCCCGGGGTGCCCCAGGCGCCAAGATCGGCGCCAGGGGGCTAGACTGCGGAGCAGACCCCTCGTGTGGCGTCATCCTCGTGAACCTCCCCAGGGCCGGAAGGCAGCAAGGATAAGCGGGCTCTGGCGGGTGCGCGAGGGGTCCTCTTGTTCGCCGTCCTTTGGACGGCTTCCCCGGGCTCGTGATGTCTGCCCCGGGGGCGACCCCCGGACCCCCGATGTCGTGCTTCGCGACTTTGAGGCGCGGTTCTGCTGATGTCTGCCTGGGGGGCGACCCCCGGACGCCCGGTGTCGTGCTTCGCGCGACTCTGAGGCGTGACGCGGTGGCTCCGCGGCGCGGCTCCGCCGCTCCGCGGGCGGAGACCGGCGAGGGCGGGGTGGTCTTCGTCGCCGCCGCCGTCCCTGGGATGGCTTCCCGGGTTGGCGAGGGCTGTGCTTTGGAGTGACCCGGGGACTCCCGGTGTCGCGGTTCGCGCGATCCTGGGGGGCGGAGTGGTCCCCGCATCGGTGGGCGCGCGGAGGCGGAGAATGGGCCTGCCCCGTTCCCCTGGCAGTCCAGGCACCGGATCGGGGCAGGTAGTGACGCGGGCTGCGAGGGCGGGTTGGCGAGCGCAGGAGCAAGCTCGCGGAGCCGCCTTCCGAGGGACGAGGAAGGCGGTGGAGTGAGTGCGGCCGGACCTACCAGCAGACCTCCCGGATCGGCTTCGCCGATCCGGCAGGGACCCCGGACTACGCAAGCTTCATCAATCCGGCAGGAACCCCGGGAGTGAGCTCGAGACACTGTGAGCACAGCGCTGTACAACCGGTACCGGCCCGCGATGTTCAGCCAGGTCGTCGGGCAGGAGCATGTGACGTCGGCGCTGATGCAGGCGCTGCGGACCGGCCGGCTGCACCATGCCTATCTGTTCAGCGGCCCGCGCGGCTGCGGGAAGACCTCGTCGGCGCGGATCCTCGCCGCCTCGCTCAACTGCGAGCAGGGGCCGACGCCTGAACCGTGTGGCGTGTGCGACCAGTGCGTGTCCATCCGGACCGGCTCGTCGATGGACGTCACCGAGATCGACGCCGCCTCGCACGGCCTCGTGGACGACGCTCGTGACCTGCGGGAACGCGCGTTCTTCGCGCCGGCCTCGGCCCGGTTCAAGGTCTTCGTGGTGGACGAGGCGCACATGGTGACCGCCGCGGCGTTCAACGCGCTGCTCAAGGTCGTCGAGGAGCCGCCACCCTACCTGAAGTTCATCTTCGCGACGACCGAGCCGGACAAGGTGATCGCCACCATCCGGTCCAGGACGCATCACTACGCCTTCCGGCTGGTGCCGCCTGGGGTGCTGCGCGATCATCTGGCCTCGATATGCGCCCAGGAAGGCGCCGAGATCGACCCGTCGGTGCTCCCGCTGGTGGTCCGCGCTGGCGCCGGCTCGGTGCGCGACTCGCTGTCGGTGCTCGATCAGCTGCTGGCGGGCGCCGGTCCCGAGGGACTGCGCTACGAGCGGGCGGTCGCGCTGCTCGGGATGACCGACGGGGTGCTGCTCGACGAGGCCGTCGACGCGCTCGCCGCCCGCGACGGGGCGACGCTGTTCACCGTGGTCGACAAGGTCGTGGGGTCGGGGCACGACCCGCGCCGCTTCACCGCGGACCTGCTGGAGCGGCTGCGCGACCTCATTCTGATCAATGCGGTGCCCGACGCGGTCGAGCGCGGCCTCCTCGACGCCTTCTCGTCCGACCAGATCGACCGGATGAAGGCCCAGGCTGGCAGGGTCGGCCCGGCGGAGCTGTCGCGGACCGCCGACGTGCTGCACGCCGGCCTGGCGGAGATGCGCGGGACGGCGAGTCCCCGGCTGCTCCTCGAGCTCGTCCTGGCCAGGGCGTTGCTGCCGGGCGCGGCGACGGACCAGGCCGCCATGCTCGTCCGCCTGGAACGGCTGGAGCGCGGCTTGGCCGCGGGTGTCCCGGCCGCCGCGGGCGCCCCGGCCTTGGCGGCTCCCGCGGCC
>NZ_KI912266.1:994404-1071785 GCF_000235425.2 Pseudofrankia saprophytica | reverse complement strand
GTTCGCTGGTTCCGCCATCGCCACGGCGGAGCGCGGACCGCTCGGGCCCGGGCTCGGCGGCACCGCGCCAGGCCCCACGTTCGCCCGCCAGGATGCCGGCCCCGGCCTCGCGGCGGCACCTGCCACGGCGGCCGTGACGACGGTCGGCGGCCCCGCGGTCGCAGGCGGGGCCACCATGCCCTCCCGCGCGACGAGCGCGACGAACGTCACGCCCGCGGCGCCCGGCGCGCCCGGGGCCTTCGAGACCCAGGCGGCCGGCGGCGCGAACGACGAACCGTCGCTGGACGACGAGGACGCCCCGACGCATCCGGGCGCGACCCTGTCTGGCGAGGCCGCCGCCGTGGAGCTGCTGAGGGTCGGCCTCGGCGCGACCGTCATGGAGCAGCGCGGCGGCGACTGAGCGGCCGGCGTGTTGTGTCCAGCCGTGTGCCGTCGGTGACCTGCTTGACCTGGACTCGCGTTGGACGGACAGATTGGCATGGTGCACGTCGAATGGGTCCACCGTTCGGACCGACCGAACAAGAAGCGGTGAACAGGGTGACAACGGGCGGCTCGAGTGAGGGCCTGACCGATGTGATGGCGGAGACATCCGGTCGATTCGGCCGCCCACCGAAGCGGGCCTCCGCTGTGATGCCCGCTGACGGCGCGCCGGATCTTTAGGGTAAGTCGGGCGCGGCGCGGTGCCGGTACTTCCCTGCCGCGCGGTGCGTGGCATGCTCTGGCCATGCCGGGCGGAAACTTCGCCGTGACATTCGGTCGGAACCTGATCCGGCGGCGTCGGTCCCAGGGACCGGCGTCCAGAAGTCTTCAACAGGTATTTCGGAGGTTGTCATGAAGCGTGTTGGCATCGTCGTCCTGCTGGTCGCTCTGGCCACTGGTGGTTTCTTCCTGCGTCAGCGCAAGGGCAAGCAGGAGGTCTGACCGATCCTGCCTGACCTGTCCCGCACGGGCGGATTTCGGGCGGATCGCGATACCAGCAGCCATTCGGGTTGGCCTGCGCCGTCCTGATGGTGCTGCCGAGGCCGCCCTGAGGGAACGGGCGGGCGGCGCGGCCGCGCTGCGGCCGCCCGCGGTCGTCGTGCCGTGCCGCTTGTGTCATGTCGCGCCGATGGCGCGCCATGCCATGGGCGGCGTCCGGTGCGCCTGCTCCGGAGCGCGGGAGGACTGTGCACCGCTACGACGACCAGACGGCCGATCTGGCCCGCGCCGTCATCGCGTACGCGCAGGAACGGATGCGGTTCGACCCGGCGCCGCTGGACGCGCCACGGTCGCCGGCCGAGCTCGCCGCGGCCGTGGGAGAGACGGTCACCGCGGACGGCCTCGGTGGCGCCGAGGCGCTGCGCCTCTACGACGAGGTGTTGGCCCGCGCCTGCATCTCCACGGACCATCCGCGCTACCTCTCGTTCATTCCCGCCGCTCCGACCCGGGCGGCCATCCTGTTCGACCTGGTCGTGGGGGCCTCGTCGATCTACGCGGGTAGCTGGCTCGAAGGCGCGGGTGCTGTCTTCGCCGAGAACCAGGCGCTGCGTTGGCTTATCGACCTCGCTGGCCTTCCGGCCGCGGCCGGCGGCGTGTTCGTGCCTGGTGGGACGGTCGGCAACCTCTCCGCGCTGGTCGCCGCCCGGCATGCGGCCCGCGCCCGGTGCGCCGCGGCGGGTATCTCACCGCGGCGGTGGAGCTTTGCCTGCGGGCGGGAGGCTCACTCGTCGCTGGTCGAGGCGGCGCGGGTGATGGACGTCGACATCGTCGACGCGCCTTCCGACGAGCACGGGCGGCTGACCGGCCCCGCGCTCGCGCACGCGCTCGACGGTCTGCCATCCGACCGGCGCGATGGCGTGTTCGCCGTCGTCGCCACCGCCGGTACCACTCAGTTCGGCGTCGTCGACGACCTGCGTGGGCTGGCCGAGGTGGCCCGGGCGTACGGGCTGTGGATGCATGTCGATGGGGCATACGGGCTGGCCGCTCTGGCCGCGCCGTCCGCGAGACATCGGTTCGACGGCCTGGAACTGTGTGATTCCTTCATCGTCGACCCGCACAAGTGGCTCTTCGCGCCGTTCGACGCGTGCGCGCTGATCTATCGCGCTCCGGCGCTCGCCAGGGCCGCCCACACCCAGCAGGCCGGCTACCTGGAGGTGCTCGACGCGCCGGACGTCTGGAACCCCACCGACTACGCGGTGGGGCTGACCAGGCGGGCTCGCGGCCTGCCGTTCTGGTTCTCGCTCGCGGTGCACGGCACCCGTGCCTATGCCGAGGCGATCGAACGCGCCCTCGCCACCGCGACGACCTGCGCGGAACAGATCCGGGCGGCGCCCTACCTGGAGCTCGTCGGCGAGCCCGAGCTGTCGGTGGTGGTGTTTCGCCGGCTGGGCTGGTCCGCGGACGACTATCACGCCTGGTCCGAGCGCCTGCTGCGTGATGGTTTCGCGTTCGTCACGCCGACGGTGCACCAGGGCGAAACGCTCGCCCGTTTCGCGATCGTCTCGCCGCTGACGACTCCGAAGGACACCGCCGAGATTCTCGACACGATGCGCGCCGACCCGTCGCCGTCATGAAAGTAGCCCCCGGGAACCGCGCGACGTCGGGCGGTTCCCGGAGGCTGGCGGTGCGATGAGAACAGGCGCGGCCCGAATACCCGCGTCGACGCTGACGCCGGCCGTGACGGTGCGCATACCCATTCCGCGGCGGCGTCCGGATCGCCACCCCGAAACCTTTGCGGACTGCTCCCGGCCGTGGTCCGGCAGTCATGACGGACGGAGCGGCCGGGTTGGTGCGGGATCAGTCAGGAACACCCGGAGATCGGCGGCCGGCGGGCGACGGAGAAACTCCGCGAAACTCCGTGCCCGCCAGCCGCCGCCTGCCGGTCAGTAGCCGACGGTGTAGCGCTGGTTGATGTGCTTGGCCTTCTCGATCTCGTCGCAGATCGCGACGGCGAGGTCATCGGCCGACAGCGCCATGTTGCCGCGGCCATCGCGGACCGGCTGGTCGGTGCCCGTGCGGTAGGTGTCCCGGCGCTTGCCCTGGGCGAGGTTCACGGGCGGCGGGCAGATGACGGTCCAGCGCACGCCCTTGGCGGCACGCAGCGCGTCCAGCGCCTCCGCCTGGCCCTGCGCGTCCTTGCGCAGGCCGTTCGGGAACTCGGGGTCGTCGAGGACGCGGGCGCCCTGCCCGTCCTCGAGGGTGCCCCCGTGGCCGACGTGGATGAGACGCGGCGCGCTGTCGCCCAGCTTGCTCAGCGCGTCGATCATGGTACGGGCGGCGTTCGCCCAGACCTTCTTGTCGTTTCCACCGATCGCGACGACGACGGCGTCGGCGCCGTCCGCGAGGCTGTACACCGAGTCACGCGAAGTGGCGTCACCGGCAGCGGACTGGGCCTTTCTGGGCAGCTTGGCGAGCTTCGCCTCGTCACGCGCCACCGCGGTGACCTGGTGGCCGCGCCGGGCCGCCTCGTTCACGACCGACTGCCCGATCTTGCCGCTCGCTCCGAACACCACAACCCTTGCCATTCCCGGTACCTCCTGGCTGGGATCGGTTGTGCGCGCCGACGCCGCCGAAAGTCCTTCTCCCACGCCTGGTCGCCGACCGTTTGGAAATCATTTTCTCGTTGCGTGGTGGCCTTCCGTGGAGTCATGGCCGCGCATTATTTTTCCGTTCGCCACGACTATTGCACGCCCCGCCATCCCCGCAACCCGACCGATGGGTATACCCGCCCGACCGGCCCCCACCCCATTTTCCACGTCGGCGGCTCGTCACCCCGCACACTCCCAAAGCCGACCGCCACCAAGCCGCTGAAACGGGACGCCCAGCCCGCCTCCGCCGATGTACCCGGGCCTAATTACAGCCGCGCCGCGCTGCCGCTCATGCGCCCCGAACCACCGCCACCTGATATCGGCGCCGCCCGGCACCTGCGCTCCGGCCACCGCCATGAAGGGGTCACGGCCGGGATCGAAAGCGACTTTCGCTCGAAAGGTTGAAAGGCCACAGAAAACCCAACCGAGAACCGCACGCATGGCCGGCAACGCCCGAAGGGCGAAAAGGGAAATGCAACGAATGCGCCCAGCGCAAAGAACCACAGGAGCTGCCCCGGCCCGACGTCGCCGCCAGGCGACGAGCCAAGGGGGTCGTAGGGGCGAAGCCCCTACATCGGGGGTCCGGGGGTCGCCCCCCGGAGCAGACATTGCGACGCACGGGAAGTCGGCTCAAAGAGCCGACGAACAGGGCGGCCGACGGCGGTGGAGGTGGGATTTGAACCCACGGAGGGGTTGCCCCCTCACACGCTTTCGAGGCGTGCGCCCTCGGCCACTAGGCGACTCCACCGCAGGTGAGCTTACTAGACGATGTGAACAGGTGGGGCAGAGGGCCACCGGAGATCTTGCGGTTTCGATGCCCGGGGCGCTGGTCAGCCGCGGGGCTGGCGGTCGGCACGGCGGGTGGCGAAGAAGGTGGCGAGGAGGGCGGAGCACTCGTCGGCGGCGACGCCGCCGATCACCTCGGGGCGGTGGTTGAGTCGCCGGTCGCGGACGACGTCCCACAGGGAGCCGACGGCGCCGGCCTTGTCGTCGGTGGCGCCATAGACGAGCCGGGCGACGCGGGCAAGGACCAGCGCGCCCGCGCACATGGTGCAGGGCTCGAGTGTCACGACCAGCGTGGCTCCGGTGAGGCGCCACTCGCCGACGACCGCGGCGGCGGCGCGCAGCGCGACGACCTCCGCGTGCCCGGTGGGGTCGCCGGTGGCTTCGCGGACGTTGTGGCCGCGGCCGAGCACGTTCCCGTCCGCGCCGATCACGACGGCGCCGACCGGCACGTCGCCGCCGCCGGGGGCGCGGGCCGCCTCGGCGAGCGCGAGCCGCATGGAGGCGAGGTCGCGCTCGGCCGAGGTCGGGCCGGAGGCGGCGGTCAGCCGCGCACCTCGTCGAAGATCTCGCCCGCGCCGGCCCGTTCGCTGATCGCCGCGGCGACGTCCGCAGGCAGCATGCCCTCCTCGGCGATCAGGGCGACCAGTGCGTCCGCCGGCGTCCCGAGGTCCTCCAGCAGGTCCAGGTCGCCGATCGGGTGGGCGTGCCGCAGCACGGCCTCGTCCTCGTCGTCCTCGTCCTCGCGTGGTGCGGGCACCGGCAGCGCGTCGGCCAGTAGGGCCTCGGCCAGGCCGGAGGCCGTCAGTACCCGTCGGTCGGAGAGGAAGACCCGCGGGTCGGTCGAATCCCCGTCGATGCGGATGACCGCCAGGTACTCGTCGTCCTCCTCGATGAAGGCGACGACGAGGGTGTCGCCGAGATCACGCATCGCGTCGGTCAGCGCGTCGAGGTCTTCGAGCTCGGTGGGGTCGAGATCGTATGCCCGCCACCGGTCGTCGTCGCGGGCGATCGCGACGGCCTTGGTGCTCACCGTGGTGTCCTCACATCGTCAAGCCAGTCCGTACATCGTCAAGTCAGTGCTTGGCACCGGGATCCATGCGCCTTGATCCGAGATTGTCGCCCCGTGCGGGTCGTCCGGTGCACAGGATCACCTTTCCCGTGCCAGCGGCATGGCCGGTGGCCGGTGGCCGCTCCAGAGCCGTGGTCAAGGGCGCTGTTGGCGAGGCTATTCCGCGAGCGGACGGCGCCCGCGAGGCCCCCGGTTCGACCCGGGCCGGGGCCGCCCCCATCATGTAGGCAGACTGGTGACCAGGTTGCCGGGTGCTGCCAGCTCGACCCCCTCACCGACCTCTGACAGACGGGGATGCCAGGTGTCCCCGCCCCAATGTCCCGCCACACTGTAAGAATCGCGATGATGACTCCGTTGCCGCGCCGCCTCTCCGCAAGGACCAGGGCGGCGCTTGCCGTAGAGCGGCTGGCGTCTCAGACGTCTCGCCGGCTCGGTAAGGGTTCCGGCGAGATGATCGGCGGCAAGCTCGCCCTCCAGGTCTCGCCGCGCGCGCTCGCCGAGGTCGGCAGGGGCCGTCCGATCGCCTGCGTGTCCGCGACGAACGGCAAGACGACCACCACCCGGCTGCTGGCCAGGGCGCTTGGCACCCTCGGCCCGGTCAAGTCGAACAGCGGCGGCGCGAACATGGCACCCGGTGTGCTGGCCGCGCTGTCCCGGCCGCCCTATGACGCCGCCGCCGCGCTCGAGGTCGACGAGATCTGGCTGCCGAAGGTCGCCCGAGAGGTGCGGCCGCGGGTGGTGCTGCTGCTCAACATCAGCCGCGACCAGCTGGACCGCTCGAACGAGACCCGGCGCATCGCGGCCATCTGGCGCGAGCTCGGCGCCGAGCTCGAGGACTGCACGGTGGTGGCGAACGTCGACGACCCGCTGGTGACCTGGGCCGCGATGTCGTGGGCGAAGCAGGTCTGGGTGTCCGTGGGGCAGAACTGGACCGCCGACGCGATGGTCTGCCCGGAGTGCGCCAGGCTGCTGCACCGCAACGAGACCGGTTGGTGGTCGGAGTGCGGGCTGGCCAGGCCCGAGCCGCTCGTCGCGGTGACGGGCCTCGACGAGATCATGTGGTTCGGTCACACGATCAAGGCGTCGATCGGCCTGCCGGGGCGGGTCAACCTCGGCAACGCGGCCATGGCGGCGGCCGCGGCCCGGCAGTTCGGCGTCCAGGTGGAGGACGCGCTGGCCGCGATGACCGATCTCGGCGACGTGCAGGGCCGCTACCAGGAGGTGGCGCTCGGGTCGTCGGCACGGCGTGCCCGCATGCTGCTGGCCAAGAATCCCGCGGGCTGGGTCGAGATGATGGAACTGATCAACTCGATGCCCCCGCGCAGCCTGATCGTCGACTTCAACTCGCAGACGGCGGACGGCCGCGACCCGTCGTGGATCTGGGATGTGCCGTTCGAGCGGCTCGCCGGCCGGCCGGTGCTCGTCACCGGGGAGCGCAAGGAGGACATGAGCGTGCGGCTGGCCTACGCCGGCGTCCCGCACTCGGTGCATCCGAACGCCGAGGCCGCGGCCGACGCCGCCACGGAGCCGGTGCTGGACGTCGTCGCGAACTACACCGCGTTCCGGGACCTGCTGGTCCGGACCACGCCCGCGCCGCGCCGGCCGCGGGCGACGCCGGCCGCGCCCGCGCGCGGAGGTGCCTGGTGAGCCTGTTCGAGCCGGAGCCACGCCGCCCGCGCGACTCACGCGACTCCGGGGCGCCGGACGTCACCCAGCCGCTCTACCCGCCGCCGGGGGCCTACCCGTCGAACGAGCAGTACCCCGGACGGCCGGGGGAGCGCCCGGCCTACCAGGACGAGCGCCCGGCCTACCCGGACGAGTCCCAGCCCCTCCAGTACCCGCCGCAGCGGTACGTCCCGCCGCAAGTCCCGGAACGGCGGCTCTTCCAGCCGCCGCGGCCGGACGAGGGCAGCCTGCTGCCCGCGCGGCTGCCGGACCCGTTCGAACGCCGGTCGACGGACCGGGAACGGCGGCTCGAACCGGTCCAGGCGGCGGCGACGCGGGAGTCGACCACGCGGATCGCGCTCATCTATCCCGAGCTGCTCGGCACCTACGGTGACGGTGGCAACGCGATCGTGCTCACTCAGCGGCTGCGCTGGCGCGGCCTGTCCGCCGAGGTCGTCAGTGTGCCGGCCGGCGAGCCGGTGCCGGCCGAGTGCGACATCTACCTGCTGGGCGGCGGCGAGGATGAGCCACAGACACTCGCGGCCGAGGGCCTGCGGCGCAACAACGCGATCGGGCGGGCCGTCGCCGGCGGCGCGGTGGTGCTGGCCGTCTGCGCGGGCTACCAGGTCGTCGGCGAGAGCTTCCCGGCCGGCGGTCGGATCCATGACGGGATGGGGCTGATCGGCGTCGAGACCCGGCGCTCGTTCGAGCCTCCGGACGCACCGCTGCCACCGCGCGTCGTGGGCGACATCGCCGTCGAACCCGACCCGTCGCTCGGTCTGCCGACCGTGCTTGGTTACGAGAATCACGGCGGCCGAACGAGGGCGCTGCCGGGTGCCGGCGGGTTCGCCTTCGGACGGGTGCTGCTCGGCCTCGGCAACGGTGTCCCCGAAGGCACGGATGGCAGGATCGACGGCCGGGTGATCGGCACGTACCTGCACGGCCCGGTCCTGGCGCAGAATCCCGCGCTGGCCGACCTGATACTGACCTGGGTACACGGCCCGCTGCCGAGCCTCCCCGGCCCACCGGAGGTCGAGGCGTTGCGGGCCGCCCGCCTGCGGGCGCTGCAGGTCGCCTGAGTGGCCGCCTCGAAGTAAGGGGCGCCGGGGTACCGGGGTCACCAGCGTAAGGAAGGCAAGGAAGTCGCGGCCGCGGGTCCGCCCGTTCGGAGACATGCCCATCAAGGCACCTCCAAGGCGAGGTGCCTGGCCGAAACGGGCGCCATCGTGGTGTCAGGTGTGGTTCGGTTGGTGACGTGGCCGCGAATCCGCTCCCCGCCTGGTGGGGCAAGCACCGCAAGGCAGTCGTCATCGCTGTCGTTGCGATCTTTGCACTCTATCTCTTCGCGCACGGCAGCGGCTCGGCGAAGACCACGGAGAAGGACATGCCGACCCGGTATGAGTCCAAAGGCCGTGTACTGCTCGTCCATGCCAAGCGAAACTCCAAGAAGGCAGTTCCACTCGTGCTCGTGTTGCCGGACAACAACACCAAGACGAAGGTGTTCGAAACGGATAGTGGCGCGTCGAAACTGGCTGACCGGAAGAACTTCGCGCTCGTCTACCCGGAGCCGGTCGCCGGCGAGTGGCAGGTGGACGCGAGCGGCTCCGACGCCCGGTACCTGATGGACATCATCACGTACATGTCCGAGGACTGGACGGCGATCGATCCGAAGCGGATCTACATCTGGGGCCTCGGCGAGGGCGCCCGGCTCGCGCTGGCCCTCGCCTGCGCGGACCCCGCCAGGTTCGCGGCGGTAGGTGTCGTGGGCCAGTTCGACCCCGATCCCGGCCCGAACTGTCAGGACCAGGTGCCGATCGACCGCGAGCGGCAAGCCTCGTGGGACGACGACCTCTCCGGCAATCTGTGGAGCTTCTCGTCGAACAAGTCCCGTTAGCGCGAACGAGTCCCGTTAGCGATCAGCCCCGCCCCTCCCCGCCTCACCTCGGCTCACCCCGACCTGCCCCGGCTCGGTCTGGTGCTGAGCGGAGACGGCAGCGGCCAGCCGCCCGCCCCGTCGGGCGGGGGGGATCCGACGGGGCGGGCGGGGCTGGGTGCCCGGTCGGATCAAGCGCCGGGCTGTCCAGGGGCGGGCTCGCGGGCTGGGGCGAACCCGGCCGGCGGAGGCCGGCGTTGATGTCTCGTGGATCGCGGGCACCGCCCCACCGGATGGGGGGGAGATCCGGTGGGGCGGCGCCGCGGTTGCTCGGCCCGGGGCCGTGGGGGTGGCCGGCCGGGCCGCCGCCGCCGAGGGGGTTCGGACGGCGGTAGGTCCGCTGGTGGAGTCTGAGGGCGGGAGGGGGAAGCCCTCGTCGCCACCGGCGGACGTCTTTGGGTGGCGCGGCCAGGGGACGAGGGCCGCGCCGGCGATACCTCACCGCCACAGAGCAGGGCCGGCGGGTGAAACCACCATGCTGTCGCCTGGTCAGGCGTCAACAGGCATGGAGGCCTGAGAAGGCAACTCCAGGCGCGACGGTCCACCGGCTTCGTAGACGGTGAAGCTGGCCGGGTGGTCAGACACGCCCGCGAACCCGGAGGGGGGTGGGTTCGCGGAACAGCCCCGCGAACGGGGCGACTGAACCTGGCCGAATGTCGTAGCGCTAAGGAGTGAGCCCTACTCGCCCGCCGCGCATTGCTACAGGACGCGGCCGACGTGGTAGCTCGTGCTCCAGATCGTCTGAAGCTGCACGACCGAGCCCGAGTGCGGCGCCGCCCACATCTGCCCGTCGCCGGCGTAGATGCCGACGTGGTAGATGTCGCCCGGCGTGCCGAAGAAGATCAGGTCGCCGACTTCCTTGTGTGCCGGGTCGACATGGAGCGTGGCCTCGTACTGGCCCTCCGCCGTCCTCGGCAGGCTGCGGCCGAGCTGGCGGTACACGTACTGCACCAGGCTGGAGCAGTCGAACGAGTCCGGCCCGTTGGCGCCGTAGACGTAGGGCTTGCCGGCCTGCAGCGACGCGAGGTAGACGGCCTTCTCGCCCACGTCGCCGTTTGACGGGGCGTTGACCGTGACGCCTCGGCTCGCCGAGGGCGCTGGCCGCTCGGCGACACTCAGCGTGCCGACGTTGTCGGAGACTGCGGACTGCAGCGCGTCGGTTCCGTCGAACACCGCGGTGATCTGCGTCGTGGTCAGCACGCGCGCGGTGTACGAGGTGTACCCGTCGTTGTTCGTCTGCAGGTGCAGGAAGGTCGCGAAGCCGGTCGGCAGCTTGACCTGGACCTTGACCAGCTGATTGGCCAGCGGCTCGCTGGTGTCCTTGTTGGTCAGCTTGAAGCCGATTTCGACCGGCTGGTCCGCGTAGACGGTGACGTCGGGGTTCGTGATGAACAGGTCGACGTCGGCCTTCGCGGTCAGCGTCGGCGCGGCCAGGTCGGACGCCGTGTCCGGTGTGTCGCTGTCGGCACCGATGGTGGACGCGAGGCTTACCGGGCGGACGATGGTGCCGCTGCCCGCCGATCCGGAGCCGCCGAAGGCGCTGGCCAGGCTGAGGCCGGTGGTGACGGAACCGTCGTCTCCGAACGCGTCCGTCGAGTTGTCGGCTGCTGGGGCGCAGCCGGCGAGAGCAATGCCGGACACCGCGATCGCGCCGGTGGTAGCCGCGGCGACCGCGGTACGACCTCGGACCTTTGCCACCGCGGTCAGACCGCGATGACGACCCCTGCTGGTTTCAGGCAGGGTGTCGGTATCCCACTGTACGGAGGGCGCGGACAAGTTCTGGTCCTTCCCGTACGCCTGCGAGGTGAGCTGTCGGGTTCGGGCTGGGCTGCCCGGCCCTCGCGCGAGGGGCACGCGATGGGCTTCACCCCAAGGCCGGCGCCTGGGGGGCGCTGGCCGGTGTTGCGGAGGTGGGTCCCCCGCTCCTGCCCGAGGTGACGACTCGGAGGGGACACCGGGACCGCGGGCAGGATTCGGCGTTCGGTCCGGTGTTGAGCCTGACGTCGTGAACAAGACTAGTCCACTTGGATGGTGACGATAAGCGTGGGTACCCCCGATACGCCCGGGGTTGTGCAAGCCGTCGGTTCCGAGGCCAGGAGGCTGACGTAGTGACCGATGTTGCGGAGAGCGACCGATCAGCCGGAACTGCCGCGACGGGCCAAGCTCGGGCCGATCTGACAGGTACCCCACGTAGTTAGAACACTACGTGCAGATTCGGCTTTGGGATCAAGAGACTACGGTCGGCGCACGAGGGGTATCTAGTCAGGGGGTGTCATGACACCGGGGGCCCTATGACGAGTGGGCCTATCCGTGGGCTCGGCGGGCGCACGGGTTTGGCGAGCCCCATCTAGGCACTATGTCCTAACCATTAGGACTAAAGTCCTAGATGGATCAATGCAAGGCCTGTCATCCTGCGCCAGCGCGCTGATTCTGCCACCGACGGTCGTTAAGTCCGCGGCCGGCGAGCGCGCCTGGTGATGAAGCCGGCGCGGTCGAGCACCTGAAGCTCGATCGCCAGCTCGATGACCTCTCGGGGGAGGGTTCGGTAGGTGGCCTGCATGGCCTCGACCGCGGCACGGGCCCGTTCGGCGAGTTCGTCGAGCGCGTGCTGGCGTTGCCGCATCCGGGCGCGCTCCTCCTGAATGGTGCGCACCGTCTCCTCCTGCCACCGACGGGTGAGCAGCAGGTGCTCGCTCGCGTCGGCGGCCTGGCGCTTGGCCTCCTCCAGGCGGTTGAGCAGCTGGTCGAGCTGCTCGAGCCGGCCGGCGAGCTCCGCGATGAGGTCGCCGCGAGCGATCGCCGCGATCCCTCGGCCTTCCCAGTGGCCGTCCGGCGGCACGGGCTCCAGGGAGTCGTCCAGCTCCATGGAATCGTCTGGACCGGCGGCGGGCAGCGGGACGGGCGAGAACTCGGCCTCCAGGAGAGGCTCCGGCCCGACCGCGCCGGGTGGGCCTGGCTGCTCCTCCTGGGCGTAGGTGTAGCCCTCGTACGTCTGTTCCTCATAGGCGGAGACGGACCAGGGGACGTCGTCCGGATCTCCCGGATCGGGCTCGCCGGTCCAGTAGGAACCCAGCGCGCCCTCGGTGGCATGGGGGGCCTCCGCCGTGGCCAGCTCCTCGGGCCCGGCCACCCACTCGGGCCCGGGCGGGGGGGCGGGCTCGGCGACGGCCTCGGATCGGACCGGCCAGCCGGGCCAGAGCGTGTCCTCGGATTCGGCGTGGGCCGCCGGGGACGGCTCCCATGGCCCGGCCAGGTCCGCGGCCGGCGTGCCCGCCTCGTCGAGGACCTTGCGATCGACGGGAACGGCCTCGCCGTGGTCGCGGTGGTCGGCGGCTGGGAGATCGCTGGGCGCGGGCATGCCGGGCAGCGCCAGCTCGGGCACGGTGGCGTGCACGTACACACCGTTCGACTCGGGCCACTGACCGCCGGCGCCGGTGAGGCTCTGCGGCCCGGTCGGGTTGGGCGAGCCGGTAAGGCTGCGCCCGCCGCTCACATCCGACACGGTAGGTAACGGTAGCCGAGCCCTCTCGGTGAGGGGCCCATATACGCCGGCAGTGACCGTTATGAAGCCCGGAGCTGTAGAGTTTTGTCCGCTTAAGCACGGTCAGGGCTACTCCGGGGCTATTCGCTGTCTGTGCTCGCCCTCAGCTGTCGCAGAGACAAGCCAAGGGTTCGCGGGCCTTTAGCCCCGGAACGCGGCGAAGGTGGAGATTCGCGGATCCGGATGACCGGGCAGGTCGGGTAGGTCCGCCGCATGGCGCAGGCTCCGGCTCCAGCCGCCTTCGGCGATCTCGCTGTTGGCGTCCACCACGGCCCAGTCGATCACGTCGTGCACACCGACGGTAACCGTCCGTCCCATCCGGATGTGCGCGAGCGCCGGGTGGGAGGCGTCGTTGAGGCACCGTCCCCGTAGCCAGGTCGGAAGGGGCCAGGAGGTGACCAGCACCCAGGGTGCCTCGGAGCCACCCGGCACGACCAGGCGGTGTCGAACGATGAGGTAGCCGAGCGGCGGCAGCTGTCCACGCAGGAACCGATGCCGCAGCTGGCCCAGCTGACCCCGGGCGCCGGCCGCGTCGTCCGCACCGGCGTCGACGAACGTCGTTCCCGCGGCCAGGTCCGCGTCCGCGGCAGCCGCGGCGTATGCGGTGTTCGCGCGGTCGGTGCCGGGAGTCACGACGATCGCGTCGTCGAGCGGCGCGAACCCCGCGGATCGGTGCCACCGATCCGCGACTTCCTCATGGACCTCCCCGCGGAAGCCTGGGAGCTCCGGGGCAGCGGTGCCAGCCATATCGGCAGGGTAGCGGAAAGGTATCGCAGGGTAGAAGGCGGATGCCCAACCTTGACGGCAGATGTGCATTAGAGCCACTCATTGCGACACTGGGTGCCACTGCTTGCCTCGGTGCACGCAAGCCTCGCGCGAACAGCCACGCCACGCGATCGGTCGTAGATCTACTGGCTGACTGCCATAGCGCCGCCGTTTTGGGGCAGGAGTCCCGGGTGTCGAGCCGGTGCGCCCAGTCGGCCGCGCGGGCGGGAGCGAGCGGAGAACCGGCTCCCCGGCAAGGCGGCGAGCCAGGGCGCGGTAGGAGGTGGCAGATGCTCGCTCTTGGACGTCACGGTTCCTCGGTCCTGTCGCGGCTGCGTGCGCTGGGCCGGTCCGTGCCCCGGCCGAAGGCGGGGCCGAGGTCGCGGCGAGCGGACGGGACACCCGCCGAGCACGGCCCCACGCCTGGCGAGCCGCGGGCCTTCACCGACGGCACGGACGCTGGTACGGCGGACACGGGTCCAGCGAAGCGGGCCGGCGGTGAGCTGACGGACGACGGCCTCGCCCGGCTGGTCGGCCCGGTGCACCGCGACGCCGTCCGGCTCGCGGCCTGGGCGGGCGAGTCGGCGCCCGGGGCCGACCCTCGCCAGATCCATCGCGCTGGTGACGCCGCCGTCGCCGCGATGTGCGCACACCTCGCCACGATGGGTTACGTCGTCTACCCGGAGGTGTCCCGGTTGCTGCCGGGTGCCGAGGAGCGCATCACGCGGCTGCTCGCCGGCGCGCGGGAGATGATGATGATCATGCGGGGGATTCAGCAGTACGCGCAGGGCGACACGAACCCACCCGGTGCCGAGGTCACCGAACTGCGGCGCGAGCTGGCGGCGGCGATCTCGGACCACAGCCGTGCGGAGGAAGAGCTGCTACGGGAGTTCGACCAGGCGAGCACGCCGGAGCAGCGGCGGCTGATAGCGGCCGAGTACGAGCGGACACTGCCGCGGGCGCCGAGCCGGCCGCACCCGCACCTGCTGCGTTTCCGCGGTCCGCTCGGCGGCCGGCCGCGCTACCGGATGATGGCCAGGTTCGACTACCTGCTCGACACGATGGACGGACGGGTGATCCCCTGGGCGAAGGTCCGTGAGCCGGGTGAGGTCGGCCCGTGGGGCACCTGGCTGCTCGGCCGCCCGCCTCAGGCCACGACGACGGGCTCGGCGCCCGGGCCCGACGTGAGCCAGCCGGTGACCACGGCGGCCAGGCCACGCGGATAGATCGTCTCCGCGCTCGCGGTCACCTCGTGGACCGTCCACCAGGCCCAGCCGAGCGTGGAACGCTTCTCCAGGTCGGTCCACGAGGCCGGGTCGACGTCGACCCGCGCGGGGATCCGTACGACGAAGAACGACTCCTGCTGGATGTACGGCTTGCCTGCGAACGTGAAGCGCGTGGTTCTGGTCCCGACCGTCGGCCCGACCTCCGCCAGGCGGATGCCGACCTCCTCCGCTATCTCCCGGATGGCGCACTGCTCCGCGCTCTCCCCCAGGTCGAGGCCGCCACCGGGCACGTGCCACCAGACCGGCGAGTCCTCGAGGGTCGGGTCGTGCGACTGGATCAGGAGAAACGCGTCGGACGGGTCGACCAGCACGACCCGGGCGGCGACCCGCGGAATTGGTTCCAGCACATGCCCAGTCTGCCTGTCTGGCCGGCTTGCCTGGCCTTTTCCACCGCGACCGCGGTCACAGCCCCAGCCGTGCCGTGGTGAGCGCCGCCACGAGGTCCGCGTCGCCACTGATCTTGACCTGGGCGCCCGTGCGCCGGCCATAGCCATACAGCAGCAGCTCGGCGGCCGGGCCCGACAGCACCACCGCCGGCTCGCCCTTGCGGGCGACGACCCGCGACGCCGCCGGGCTCCGCGCCCCCGACACATCGGTGCGTTCGAGGACGACGCCGCCTGGCACCCGCCGGTACGCGACCCGGGCGATCCGGCGAGCCGAGGCCCACAGCGTCTCCCTCAGCTCCGGGGTGAGCTCTCGCGGCGCCAGCACTCCGGCGGCACCCTCGGAAGCGTGCTGCGGCGCGCGGCGCACGTCCTCGCTGTGGATGAAGAACTCGACGAGGTTCGTGGCATCGTCGATCGGCCCGAGCCGGGTTGGTTGCCAGCGCGGCGGCCCGGACCGGAAGATCGCGAGCAGCTCGGAGAACGAGTGCGCCGCCCTCGTCGCCTTCTCCGCGCGCTCGGTCATTCCGTGGAGCCGCGAGATGACCAGGCCGGGGCCCGCCTTGGGTACCCGCTCCCTGGTCACCACGTGGGCGAGCAGGTCATAGCTGTCCCAGCCCTCGCACAGGGTCGGGTGCTCCGGCCCGGCGGCCTCGATCACGTCGGCGAGCAGCGCCCGCTCGTCCCGCGCCCGTCCCATGCGCCTACCCGCCTTCCCCGCCGCCGGCTAACGATGCCACCGGCAGACTGTCCCACGCCGGTGGCGCCGCGCGCCCCGCCCAGACGGCCGGTGGGCCGGTGGGCCGGTGGGCCGGGGCGCTCCATTCAGCGCCCCGGCCCACCTACGCCTCACCAGAGCGAGGCGTAGGTGGCGGCTGCGTTCGGGTTCTCGTTCGGGTTGAGCAGGGACGAGTGGACGTTGCCCGCCTCGGAGTTGTTGAAGTACGTCTCGTAGGCGAGGACGTCGGCGTTGGCCTTGAACGTGTCGTACATCTTCTTGATATAGAACGGGTTGTCCCCGCCGGCCTGGCCGGCCGCGCCCGCCCCGGTGTCCGAGGTGGAGACGAGGCCCCACTCGGAGACCGCGAACTGCTTGCCGTGCTGCCGGGCGAACCGGATCACGTCGCACAGCCCGGCACTCGAGTTGCAGGACGAGCTCCAGGACGACTCGTTCAGGCTCGGCGGCCACATGTCGTAGTTGTCGATGCCGACGATGTCGACGTAGCCGTCGCCCGGGTAGGCGTCGAACGGGCTGCCGCTGTGCGCGTTCATGTTCCATTCGATCCGGGCCTGCGGGTCCGTCGAGCGGATCGCGCCGACCACCTGCTGGAAGCAGCGCTTCCAGGTGCCCACGTCGGTGTTGCCGACGGACCAGGGGAACCAGTCGCCGTTGAACTCCCAGGCGAGCCGGACGGCCGTCTTCGGCCGCCCGATGTTGTTCAGGTAGCTGCCGAACTGCGCCCACTGCGACGAGTAGGAGCCGTTCGCGCACGAGCCGAAGTCACCGCCGTCGGGGAAGAGCGGCTGGGAGATGACCAGCTGGCCGTCCCAGCCGGCGTACTCGCCGCCGATCCACGGGTTGGTGATGTCGTTCCAGTTGCTCCGCACGGTGTAGCCCATGACCACGGTCACCTTGGAGCCGCGGAACTGCTCCCAGGCGGTCATCTTGTCTCGTGAGCCGACGACGACGCCCGACATCCCGCCGGGGACCCGCCCGCCGCCGCCACCGCCGGCGGGCACGGCGGGTTTCCCGGGTTTCGCCCCGGGTGCCGTGGCCGGCGCGCCCGTGCCGGCAGGCGCCGAGGGCGTCGCGGAGGCCGGGCCGGTGGGAACGGCCGATGGGCTCGTGCTCGGTGTGGCGGAGGCAGAGGCGGAGGCGGACGGGGTGGCGAGCCCGAGGGCGCGGCCGAGGCCGCCGTCGAGAGCGGACGCCTCGATGACGGCCGTGTCGTCGCCGCCGTTGTGCGGCATGACGACGAAGCCGACACCGGCCGCGGCGACGGCCAGCGCGCCGATCCCGGCGGTCCAGAGCGTGCGGCGACGGCTGCGGGCGGCGCGGCCCGGAATGGTGTGCGCCCCGGTGCTGTGCGCGCCGGGTGTCCGGCCGCGGCCGGTGTCGGTGGAGGTGGTGGGGGAGGGTCGTCGGCTGTTGGCGCGGCGATCGCTGGCCTGCTCGGATGGCAGCGGGCCGGTATCCATGGATGTCGCCGAGCTGTTGGCTCGGTGTCTCACGGGGGCGTCCTTCCGCCTGACGGCTTACCTGACGGCGCAACTAGTGGTGGGCCGTCAGCCCTCGCCTTCTGACAGCCGAACCGCGCACTCCAGCCACGAAATGCCGGCCCCTCCCTAGACGCCCGGCCTTCCGTACCTGACAGTTACGTCAGTGCTTGTGGAGCTGCCTCAGCACCATAGCCCGCTGACGCCGGCGCTCGACGGAGCGGGTGCGTGGTCTTTCGGTCTGTCGTCCAGGTGAAGACATGAAGTTGTGATAGCTGTGTCTCTCTGTTCAAATTTCGCGCCGTCTCGGTGGTCGTCCGGATCGTTTACGTGAATGAGTTAGGCGGTCGTGGCCTCGTGGCCGGCGGGGACGAACGTGATCGACGGCGGCGGGTCGCGGCGCCGTCGCGGGCGCCCGCGGGGCCGACCGGCGCGGCGCGCGCGGCGACGCGCGGCGGCTGTGGCCGCGCGTCGGCCGGGCATGGCGCGAATATGTGCTGGCCTTGGGTGTATGGCCCGTCCGCGCCGGGCCGTGTCCGGGCGGGGTTGTGTCACAATGTCCCGCGCGGCGCTGGTCGCCGCGGCCTACCTGTACACCACCATCGTCCAGCTTGCTTCCATCCGAACTCTCCGACAGATCCCCGCCAGCCGGTCGCGCGTGACCGAGCGGAGAGCCTTCGGCAGCTGGTCGGTGGGGCGGGTGGCCGTGGCCGCAAGCACGAGGAGTCGTCGATGTCCCAGCCGGCGGTGGTCCCCGCCTCGCGCTCTGGGCGCGACGCGCGGAAAGCCCTGTCGCGCTCCGGACACCGGGTGCCAGGCGCCGCGGCCAGCGGGTATCGAGCTACCCAGGCAGGTTCCTGACCCGGCCTGGCGCTGGCCGACGGCCTGGAAGCCGCCCGCGGCGGTCCGGCCCACCGGGACGAGATCATTGCCTTCCGATCAATTCTTTCCCGGGTATCGAAAAACTTCCGTCAGCCCCTCAGACCAGCCCCCCGAGACCACAGCCAGGAGAACCGCGTGTCCCAGTATCCGCCCGAAAACAACCCCGGCGGGTGGGGTCAGCCCGGCGGCTACGGTGGCCCGCCGCCCGGCGGTTTCGGTGGCCCGCCCTCCGGTGGTTATGGCGGTCCCCCGCCCGGCGGCTACGGCGCGCCGCAGGAGCCGGGCTACGGGTATGGCCAGCAGCCGCCGGCGGGACACGGCGGCGGCCTGCCGCAATACCAGGGAAACAACAGCGGTTACGGGGGCGGCCAGCCGCCATACGGAACGCCGATCCCGAACTACCTGTGGCAGTCGATCGTCGTGACGATTCTCTGTTTCTGGCCGACGGGTATCCCGGCGATCGTGAACGCCTCCCGGGTGCAGAGCCGCCAGGCCATGGGCGACATCCAGGGAGCGTTGGACGCCTCCAAAAAGGCAAAAACCTGGACCATCGTGTCGCTGGTCGTCGGGCTGGTGGTGAATGCGCTGGTGATCGCTCTGGTCGCCAGCGGCGCGGCAGACTTCTCCACAACAGGGGCCTCCTACAACGCCTGAGGCCGGTGGCCGGCCGCACCGCCCTGACCGCACCCACCGCCCCCCGCCTTTCTGTGATCCTCAGCTGTTCGTCAGCTCGTCGGACGGCCCTGGTCCTGACCCGACCAGCACCTAGATCTTCCTGAACGCCACCGATACCGCTCCGGCCGTCGCGGTCGGGGCGAGCAGGTATTACCGAAAGGCGCGGCCGCGACCGTGACGACACCACCGCCATACGGCACCCCAGGTCAGGATCCCTACGGCCAGCAGCCGGGCTACGGCTATGGAACGCCCCCGCCCGGCTATGGCCAGCCGGCCGGGGGCTACGGCTACCCGCCCGCGACGGGCGGCTACGGCACGCCCCCGCCCGGCGGCTACGGCACGCCGATCCCGAACTACCTGTGGCAGTCGGTGGTCGTGACGTTGCTGTGCTGCCTGCCGGCCGGCATCATCGCGATCGTCTTCGCGAGCAGGGTCTCCACCCGTCAGGCCATGGGCGACATCCAGGGCGCGCTGGAGGCCTCCAAGAAGGCGAGAACCTGGTGCATCGTGTCCGCCGTGGCGGCTGTGGTGAGCTATGTCCTGATCATCATCTTCTGGTTCGCCCTCCTCGGCGCCGCGCTCAGCAGTAATAACAGCTAGCGGTATCCGGCAAGGCGCCCGTCGGCGGCCCGGCCAGTGAGATGCTTTACCTGCCTCGTTCCACTGACACGACCAACCCCGCCCCGGTCGCCGGGACCGGGGCGGGGACATAGCACCGAAAGGCGCGGCCGCGACCGTGACGACACCACCTCCGTACGGCGCCCCTGGTCAGGAGCCCTATAACCAGCCGGGCTACGGCTACGGCTACGGGACGCCGCCACCGCCACCGGACTACGGCCAGCAGGGCTACGGTCAGCAGGGCTACGGCCAGCCGGACTATGGCCAGCAGGGTTATGGCCAGCCCGCCTACGGTCAGCAGGGTTATGGCCAGCCGGGCTACGACGTCGGCTACCCCCCCGCGCCCGGCGGGTTCGGTCCGCCGCCGCCCGGCGCGCCGGTCCCGAACTACCTGTGGCAGTCGATCGTGATCACGGTCGTCTCGTTCCTGACCTGCAGCTGGTTCCTGGTCGGCTTCATCATCGGGATCGTGGCCATTGTCTTCGGGTCCCGGGTCAACAACCTGACGCAGCGCGGAGACATCCAGGGGGCGCTCAGCGCGTCGCGTACCGCCAAGACCCTGTGCATCGTCTCGGGCGTGATGCTGGCCATCAACATCGTCCTCAGCATCATCTTCTTCGCCGCCGGGATCCTTACCCTCTGAGACCTCTGAGACCTCTGAGACTCTGAGGCCTGACGAGACCCGGAAGCGCTGCCGCCCGTCACCCCCTGCAAGGGAAGGTGGCGGGCGGCACCGGAATGGATCACGTCACTCCCAGCGGAGCAGATCGCCGAGTGGCCGGTGGGCGAGGCCGGCCGCCGCGGCGGCACCGGTCGCCGCCGCGAGCGCAAGCGTGCCGGCCACGAGAGCGACGAGGAACGTCGCCGAGGGCGTCATCCCGAGCCCGGGACCGAGGCCGATGTCCCGCGCGACGGCGTCGCTCTGGATACGGAAGGCCAGCAGCCCCAGCGGTAGCCCGATGACCACCGCGAGGCCGGCCAGCACCGCCGCCGCCAGCGCGCTCTGCCCGACCAGCTGGCGCGGGGTGCAGCCCAGTGCGCCGGCGACGCCGATGTCCCGGGCGCTCTCCCGGTTCGACGCGAGCAGCGCGTGCAGCATGTTGGCGAGCGCGACGAGTACGAGCACCCCGGCGATCAGCGTCGTCACCGTCTCGATCACCGTGCGGCCGCCGACGTTCGAGCTGTACGTCTTCAGCTCCACCCCGCTACCGAGCCGGGCCTCGAGCGCCGACTGCACCGCGTCCGGCGAGGTGCCCGGTGTGACGGTCATCCGGTACTGGTCGGGCGCCGTCGCCGGGTCGATCGCGTTCAGGTCCGCCAGCCGCATAGCGAACAGCCGCCCGGAGTCCTCCCCAGTGCGGTACCAGCCGACGATGCGGACGTCGCGGGCGACGCCGGCGATCTCGACGGTTGCCGTCTGGCCGACCCGCAGTCCCAGCTGGTCCAGCAGGCCGTAGCCGAGGGCTACCTCGCCCGGCGCGGACGGCAGCCGGCCGGCACCGACCGAGTAGCCGGGCAGAGTTTCGCCGCCGAGCGCGCGGACCCGGAACGTCTGGCCGTCATAGCTGCCTCGCCGCTCCGCCTCCGACCACCAGCCGCCGATCCCCGGCGTCTGGCGCAACGCCGCCTCGACCGTCGCCGGCGCGACATCACCGCGGTCGACGAACACCTGCCAGGGATCGCCGGTGAACGACGGCCGTTCGAGGGCCTCCGTCACCGTGACCATGAACCCGCCGGCGACGACCGCGCCGGTCACCGCGACCAGCATCGTCAGTCCCGTGAGCGTGGCCCGGCCCGGCCGCGCGGCGAGCCTGCCGACGCCGAGGAAGGCGAGCCGGCCGGGCACCAGCGCCGTGAGCCGGGCGAGCGGGCCGCCGCGGCGCGCCGAGGCCGGTGCGTCGCGCAGCGTGTCGACGATCGAGGCCCGCCCGGCCCGCACCGCGCCCACCACGGTCGCGATCGTGAGCAGCCCCAGCAGGATCGCGCCGGTGAGCAGCAGGCCCGCGATCTCCCAGTGCGGTCCCTGCCGGCCGGTCACGGTCGCGCCGAGATCCAGGCTCGGCGCGAGCACGCCGGCGACGAGCCAGCCGAGCAGGGCCGCGACCACACCGAGGGCCAGATGCTCGGCCAGCAGCGCCGCCGTCAGCTGCGCCGGGCGTACCCCGACCGCGCCGAGCAGCGCCATCTCGCGGCGGCGGGCCACCATCCTGCTGGTCATCGACCCGGCGACGATCACCGCGATCGCGACCAGCAGGAAGGCGCCGAACGCGCTTACGAGCTTGCCGAAGATCTGCCCGACGCTGAGCAGGTCGCCACGTGTGTCCGGCCAGGTGTTCGTGCCGCGGATCTGGTCGCCGAAGGACCGCACGACCGCGCTGGCGACGGCCTCGGACGAGACCCCGTCGGAGACGTCGAGCCAGTAGGTGACGCCGTCCGTCTCGGCTGGCGTGCCCGCGGCAGGCTGGCCGATCCGGGACAGGCCCGCGTCCGCGACGAACATCCTGACCTGGTCGCACTGCGGGAAGCCACAGTCGGTGAGCTCGTTCGCCGTGCCGGCGACGGTGAAGGGGAGGTCACCGCTCGGTCCGCGCAGCGCGACCCTGTCACCAGGGCGCAGGTTGAGATCCTCGGCCGCGCTGCGCTCCAGCACTACCTCGTCCGGGCCACGCAGCCAGCGGCCGGCGACCAGCAGCGGGTGGTTGACCGCGACGTCCGGATCGTCCAGCGCGGTGACCTGGCCGATGTACTCCTTGCCCGCACCGTCGGATCGCGGGACGACGAGGGTGGTGCCGAGGTCGCGCAGCGGCCCGGTGACCGCACGCACGCCGGACTCGGTGGCGAGTGCGGCACCCAGGTCACGATTGCCAGAGTCGGCACTGGTGCTGCCGGCATTGGTACTGATGGTCGGCGACTTCGCCCAGACAACGACGTCGGCGACGTTGGTGCGCGCTGCGAGCCGGTCGACGGCATCGTCACCGGCGCTGGAGACGGCGAGGCCGGTGGACAACCCGATGGCGGACAGCGCGAGCATTCCGACGGTGACCGCGAGGCCGACCCGGCCCCTGCCGCGCAGCCCGGCGAACGCGAGCATGAGGACAGTACGCATTACCAGCTCCCCAGCCCGAGCAGGTCCGCGAGGTCGTTGCGCTGGCCGCCACCGCTCGGCGACGACGCGGCGGCGTCCTCGTCGAGCGTCGCCCCGACCGTGCCCGAGGCATCGTCGTCGGTGGCCGCGGTGGCGCCCGGGCTCATCGGCGCGCCCCCGCCAGCCCGGCCCCCGCCAGCCCGGCCACCCGCGGGCCGGCGCTCGTCGACGATCTGTCCGTCGCGCAGGAACACCACCCGGTCGGCGGCGGCGGCGACCGCGTAGTCGTGCGTGACCATGACCAGCGTCTGGCCGCGCCGGTGCTCGTCGCGCAGGAGCTCGACGATGTGGCGGGAGGCGGCGGTGTCGAGCGCGCCGGTCGGCTCGTCGGCGAGCACCAGGTCCGGCCGGCCGGCGACCGCGCGGGCGATCGCGACCCGCTGCTGCTGCCCGCCGGACAGCGTCGAGGGAAGCACGTGCGCGAGGTCCGCGAGGCCGACCGCCTCGAGTACCTCGGTGGCCCGCGCCCTGGCCGCCCGCCGGCCCAGGCCCGCGACCCGCAGCCCGAGCTCGACGTTCGCGCCGACGTTCAGGTGTGGGACCAGGTTGTACGACTGGAAGACGAAGCCGACCCGGCGGCGGCGCAGCAGCGCGCGCCTCGCCGGCGGCATCGTGCTGATCTCCTCGCCGCCGATGCGGACCGAGCCGGCGTCCGGCGTGTCCAGGCCGCCGATCAGATGCAGCAATGTCGACTTGCCGCAGCCGCTCGGGCCGACAATGGCGACCCACTCGCCGGCGGCGACCGTCAGTGAGATGCCGCGCAGCGCCGCCCTGGCACGCTCGCCGCGCCCGTACGACCTGGCCAGCTCGGTGATCGTGAGAATGGCTGCGGGCGGATCGGTGGGGCTGGTGGTCGTGTCCATGATGACCATCGGTCAGGTCCTCCCGGGGCGGACGAGGCGAGCCTCGACGATGTCGAGCCAGCGCAGCTCGGCCTGCAGGTGCAGCACCGATGCCTCGCGGAGCAGGTCGCCGATGCCGGCGACAGCGGGGTCGGCCAGGCTGGCGCCCGGCGAGGTGGAATGTGGCTCGTGGTCGGCCGCGCCGCCGTCGGCGTCCCGTGCCGGCGTGGCCTCGGCGAGCGCCCGCAGCGCCCGCAGGCACCGGGTCCGGTGGGCCGCGAGGGTGCGGGCGACGCTGTTGCCGTTGCTCCCGGTCGCGCCGGTTCCGGAGCCGGAGCCCGAGGCACCGGCCGTGTTGGCGTCGTAGATCAGGCCGGCGATGAGCCGTTGGACGACGTCGCTCTTGCCGACGGGCAGGTCGCTCGGTTCGTCCAGCCAGCCGCGCAGCGCCTTGCGGCCGATCTCGGTGAGTTCGTAGACCTTGCGGTCCGGGCCGTCACTGCCCTTCTCGACGTGGTGCGCGACGCTGCCGTCCCGCTCCAGCCGGGTCAGGGTGACGTAGATCTGCCCGACGTTGATCGGTGGCGCCACGTCGCCGAACAGCTCGTCGTGCGCGCGCTTGAGCTCGTAGCCATGGGCCGGCCCACGGTCCAGGAGGGCGAGCATCAGGTACCTCACGGCACCGCGTGGAACGGCGTCGCCGCGTGCGTGCTCGCCGCCGCGGTCGCGCCTACATAACGGTTCTGCATAACGGTTATGTACAGCCGTTAGGTACTGCCGTCAACACCCAACCCCACGGCGACGGTCACTCGCCGTCCCCGAGCGGGGTGACTGTCGTGTCTCAGCAGATCTGGCCTGGCTGGCGGCTTCGGGAGGGGCGGTGGCGGCGGTCGGGCGGGTGCTGGCACGGCTGCAAGGCACGGGCTTCGAGGCGGAATACGCCAGTCCCAGCGGCGGCCGCGAGCGCGGCTCGCTGATGGACCGCTGGTCGACGGCGTTCGAGGATGTCGCGCCGGTGCGTCGCCGCGCCGCGCGCAGGCCGGACTCCGCCACGGCGGTCGGGCGCGGCGCGGCGCGGCGACGCACCGGCGACGCACTCAGATCACTGTGGTGCCGCCGTCGACAACCAGCTCCATGCCATTGACATAGCTCGAATCGTCCGAGGCGAGGAACAACGCGACCGACGCGATCTCCTCAGGGCGGCCCATCTTTCCCCGCGGGATCAGGGATTCGAACTGCGCCTTTGTCTCCTCGTCCATCACCTCCTCGAGAGCCGGCGTGGCGACCTGGCCGGGGGTCAGAACATTCACCCGGATCTTCTTGTCCCTCAGCTCGGACATCCACACCCGTGCGTAGGCGGGCAGCAAGGCTTTGCTCGCTGCGTACACACTCCAATTGGGGTAGCCCCTGAGCGAAGCGTTTGACCCGGTCATGAAGATCGAGCCTCCGTCCTTGAACAGCGGCAGCGCCTTCTGGACCGTGAACAGCGTGCCGCGCGCGTTCAGCGAGAAGGCGGCATCGAAGTGCTCCACGGTGATCTCGCCGAGCCTGCGCTGCTCGCCCATCCCGGCGCTTGCCCACAACACGTCAACTACGCCCTTTTCCTCCTTGACCGTCTCGAACAAACGGTGCAGATCGTCGAGGTCGGCCGAATCGGCCTGCACGCCGGTCACGTTCCGGCCGATCAGCTCGACGGCTTCGTCCAGCGCGTCCTTCCGTCGGCCCGAGATGAAGACGTGAGCTCCTTCGTCCACGAACAGCTTGGCACCGGCCAGCGCCATACCACTCGTCGCACCTGTGATCACCGCGACTTTGCCATCGAGCTTTCCCACGATCACTCCATTCGATGGATGGTTCCGATGCTATGTACACCGATCAGAGTGCTTAACATATCTGCGATCGAGGGAGAATGCAAGCTATGCACACCGGTCAGTACCATCTGGGGTACGCTAGGCCTATGACGGAGCTGGAGAAGGGGCCGCGAGGGCTGCGTCGCGGCAGGGGCGCACGAGAACGCATCCTCAGCGCTTCACAACAACTGTTCCGCGATCAAGGCATCAACTGCACCGGCATGGACCAGCTCTGCGCGGTGGCAGAGGTGTCCAAGCGCACGCTTTACCAGCACTTCCCCGGCAAGGACGAGTTGATCGCCGAACACCTGCGCCGATTCGATCCCGATATCCTGCCCGAGGTTTTCGACCGCGCCGACCTCACACCCCGCGAACGACTCCTCGCCGCCTTCGACATCCACCCGCCGCTGTGCCCGTTCATCGCAGCGGCCGTCGAAATCCACGACCCGGGCCACCCGGCACGCGTATACGCCCGCGACTACAAGAAGGCCCTTGCCGCGCGGCTCACCGAAACCGCCCGCGAGGCCGGCGCCACCAACCCCGAACAGCTCGGCGAGCAACTGGCGCTGCTCCTGGATGGCGCCTCGGCCCGCAGCCGAGTCCTCAACACCTCAACCTTCTCCACCGCCGCCGCCATGGCAGCGGTCCTCATCGACAACGCCATCCCCACGGCGGCGGTGCCTCCCGGCGCAGACCGGCACCTGTCAGCCGGGACGGGGCCGCGTGCCGGATGCGGCGGCGAGCTCAGCCGACGTTGACGCCGAGGGAGAAGTTGAAGCTCCCCACGCCATAGCGGCCCAGGCCCACCGACAGCAGGCCCGCTCCCTCCAGCCAGTGCGCCATGGTCAGGTCGCCGGTGTCCCGCGGGCGCAGTCCGAGGCTCGTGATGAACGCTGACACGCTTGCCTTGGCCTGCGCGTCATCGCCGGCCATGAACACGTCCAGCGGGCCGCCCGCGGCCAGGACGTCGCGGAAGATGGTGTTGAACGCCTTTACGACGCGGGCGCTTGCGGGGGCGGCCTTGGCGACCATCTGTGCGATGGAGGTGTCGTCAGGGATGGCCAGCCCGGTGGCGCCGGGGTTGAAGGGGTTGGTGATGTCGACGATGATCTTGCCGCCCAGCGCGTCCCCGTACTGGCTGACGACCGGCACGGCGCTGTCGAACAGAACGGCGAGGATGACGATGTCGCCGCCCGGGGCGGCGCCCCACGTTCCGGCCGTGGCGCCGTCGCCGAGCGCCCGGGCCAGGGCCGCGGCCTTGGCCGCATCGCGACCTACGATCTCGACGGCGTTGCCGCCCTTGAGGGCCAGGGCGCCGATGGCGCTGGCCATGTTCCCCGAGCCGATGATGCTTACGTCGCTCATGATGTGCCCTCCACCGCGATGTTTCGCTTGGCACGTTCGTCCCGAATCAGGCTCAACGCGTCGGCTCCGACAGGCTTGGGCGTGCCGCTTGTCAGGCACTGCCGCACCCCGCTCATCGCCTCAGACCCGCTGCTTCAGGGCGCTTGCGCGCAGACGCCCTATTAGGTACACAGGCCTGTGTGCTTAACCTAACCAACGGTCGGCCGGAACGCAAGCTATGCACACCGATCGGTACCAACTTGGATCTACCTCTGCTTCTCCGGTTCGGCGACGTGATGGCCACGAAGAGCGACTCTGCAGTAACGGGCGGGCTCGCTTTTGCCCGTCAGGTGGGGTGACCCGCGGTTATCGCTTTCAGGGGCGGTTACGGACGGGCAGGATCAGGAGGGTGTGGACACGGCCGGCATCTGCCGATGACTGGGCCGGGATCTGGCCGATCTGGCACGGACAGGTGTCTACCGGCGATCTACTCGTGTGGCGCCCGGACACGTCGGAGGCGGATGCCCAAAAACTGTGGATGCTGCCGCCTCCGGCCGTCGTGCTCGTGATGGAGGACGACGGGGGGGACGGGCGGATCGTCGCCTCCGCGCAGATCGCTCCCGCGCAGGCGGGCCTCGGCGACCACGTGGCGCAACTGATCTTCATCGTCGACCCGGCGCACGCCGCCGAAGGGCTGGAACGGGAGATCGCCCAGGCCGCGATCGAGCACGCCACCGAGCTTGGCTACCGGGCGATGCAGTCCACCGCGGTGGTCGCGGGCAACACCAGGATGGTCGCGATCTGGCGGGTGCTCGCGTTCCGCGTCATCGGCACGCTCCCGTCCGCCTTCCGCCACCCCCGCAGTGGCGAGGTGGACCTCTACGTCATGCACCGCTTTCTGCCCTACAAGACCTACCACCCCCGCCGCACAGACTGAGCCGCACCGGGAGGCCACCGGGCGTGCCTCCCGGCCGAGTTCTCGACTCCCCGGACGGCTGGCGGTTACCCGGACGGCTGGTCGGTCGGCCGGCCCGCGGCGGCGGCGTCCGTTTCCGTCTCCCGGTCCGTTCCCGTGTCCCAGTGGGGATGCTCGGCGCTTGCCCACCAGGTGGGGACGTAGCCGGTGCGCATCCCGGCTCGGGAGAACGGGTCGCGCGAGGCCATCCAGAGGTGGCCGCAGATCGCGAAGAAGATTCCGTAGGCGAATACGTCGTGGACGAACGTCGCGCCGGTGCGGTAGCGGTCCGGCACGTGAAGGTCGGCGCCGAACCACATCAGCAGGCCGGTGCCGAGGAAGACGACGATCGAGCCGGCGACGCCGGCGGCATAGAGCTTCTGGCCCGCGTTGAACTTGCCGCCCAGGCGCACCTCGCCCGAGTCCGCGGCACCAGGCGCCGGGACGGCGCCGATGGTCGGCCCGCCGGCGGCCGAGTCCCACGACTGGCGGCGAAACCGGCGGACGGGGCCGGCCGGCAGGTGGTCGCGCAGCCACACGCCGTCGGCGGAGCCGAAACGGTTGAGCTCGGCAGCGTCACGACGAAAGCCCCCGCTGTATCCGCTGAGCTGCCTCCGCCCGCGCGAGGCTTCGCCATCGTCGCGCGGGCTTTGGCTGTGTCGGCTGAGTTGCCTCCGCCCGCGCGTGGCTTCGCCATCGTCGCGCGGGCTTTGGCTGTGTCGGCTGAGTTGCCTCCGCCCGCGCGTGGCTTCGCCATCGTCGCGCGGGCTTTGGCTGTGTCGGCTGAGTTGCCTCCGCCCGCGCGTGGCTTCGCCATCGTCGCGCGGGCTTTGGCTGTGTCGGCTGAGTTGCCTCCGCCCGCGCGTGGCTTCGCCATCGTCGCGCGGGCTTTGGCTGTGTCGGCTGAGTTGCCTCCGCCCGCGCGTGGCTTCGCCATCGTCGCGCGGGCTTTGGCTGTGTCCGCTGAGTTGCCTCCGCCCGTGCGAGGCTTCGCCGCGATGGCTGAGCAGCCAGCCGAGCAGGGGCGGGATGGGGAGTGCCAGGCCGCTGTAGAGATGGATGGTCATCACCAGTGCTCGCCGGCCGACCAGGATCGAAAGCTGTGGCAGGTAGAGGACGGCGGCCGTCGCGATGCACACGCCGAACAGGAACGCGGTCGTGCGGTGCACCCAGCGGGTGCTCGGCCCGAACCGCCGGATCTCTCCGTCGCGCGGCCCCGTCGCCGTTTCTCCATATCCCTGGGACACCTGGCGGTCCTGCTTGTCCCGGCCCTGCCGGGTGGCGTCCATGGCTCAGACCGGCTCGTCGTCGCGGCCGTTGGACTTGCCGATCCAGGCGTCGACGTCGTAACCGCGCACTTCCCACCAACCCGGCGTCACCTTGTCCACCAGCTCGATCTCGCCAAGCCACTTGATCGACTTGTAGCCGTACATCGGGGCGACGTAGAGCCGGACTGGCCCGCCGTGTTCGTAGCTGACCGGCTTGTCCAGCATGCGCAACGCCACGAGCACGTCCCGGCGACGGGCCTGCTCGATCGTGAGGCTCTCCTCGTAGAGGCCGTCGAACGAGCGGAAGGTGACGGCCCTGGCCGAGGACTGGGTCGCCACGTGGTCGAGCAGGTCGGGGAGCAGGATGCCGGACCAGTGAACGTCGCTGACCCGCCAGCCGGTCACGCACTGGAAGTCCTCGGTCATCGCGGTCTGCGGCATGGCCTCCAGCTCGGGGAGCGTGAGCGTCATCGGCCGGTTCACCAGGCCATGCACCTTGAGCTGGTAGTCGGCGGCGGTGAGCCGCGGCACCGACGACGCCACTGAGTAGATCTCGAAACCGGTGCCCGGGATGAGCTCGGTGAGACCGGTCGGGTCCCGTTGGCGCAGCGGCGCGGTGACCTTGTCGACGCCCTCCTCGACCTCCGCGCCGACGGCCACGCCGGCGGCACCCAGGGCGATCAGCCCCAGCACCACCCGGCGACCCACCGGCGCGCCCTGCACCACGGCTTCCAGTGAACACCGTCCCGGCGGCGCGGTGAACCCACCCGGCAATCCGTTCGACTTTCGTAATAGTCGGCGCGTGGGCGGTGGTCAGCCAGGCGACGGCGGCGGCGGGCCGGTGGCCGGGCGGCAGCCCGGCCCACCGGCCTGTCGGCTGGGACTACGCCGTGACGTCGCGCCGCGCCAGGCTGGTGATGCCGGCCGTGGCGAACGCGACCGCGTAGAGGATCCCGAGCAGGAGCGGGCCGCGGTAACCGGAGTCCGAGGTGCCGCCCGTGCTGATGTTGGCGAACACGAGACCAGGCAGGTACTTGATCGCATCCGGCCAGGCGTTCTCGATGATGTGCTCCAGCGGGCCCGTCCAGGCGAAGGCGATGAGCACGGCCGCCGTGGTCGAGCGGATGAGCAGGCTCAGCGCCGTGCCCGCGATCGCGAAGCAGGTCGTCCCGACCAGCACGTTGAGATAGTCCTTGCCGGCCCGGCGCAGCGCGTCGTCCGTCCACCACTGCCCGGTGTCCACTCCCCGGATCCGCGCCATCAGCACCGCCGTCGCCGCGCTGATCACGAACGCCCCGATGAGCGCCACCACGAGGACGGAGAGGAGAGCGCCCATCCTGCCGACGAGCCAGGAGACCCGCCGCGGCTCCCGCATGAAGATCATTCTGATCGTGCCCTGGCCGTACTCGGTCGCGATCATCGCCGCGCACAGCAGGAGCAGCAGCAGACCGGTGAAGGTCGAGCCGATCCGAAATCCCAGGACGAGCCCTGCCGGCGTGGCCAGGGCGGACAGTGGCGGCAGCAGCCCGTCCGAGCTGCCGAACGCGCTGGGCGGGCCGTCCTTGGCGAGTGCGAAGGTCAGGACGGTCGACAGGACGGACAACGCGGCGAGCGCGCCGACCGCCGCCACGGTCGTCGGACGGCGCAGCTTGTGCGCCTCTGACCGGTAGCTGCGGGCTATGGCGAGCAACGGGCCGCGATCCGCCGATCGGCTTCGGCCAGCGGCAGGTGGGGCACCGTCGGTCCGGGCGGCGCCCCGGCCGTTGTCGGCCTGGTCGTCGAATGCCCGGACGCCCGTGGTCCGCTCGGCGCCGGCCTGACCGTCGAGGGGTTGTGTGGTCAGATGCTGGGCGGTCATGCCGCGTCTCCCATCAGCCGGCCGGCACCCTGGGCGACCAGGCCGGTGTAGCGCTCCTCCAGGGTCACCCGGCTCGGGGCGATCTCGACCAGCGTGATCCCATGCGCGTGCGCGGCCCTGTTCAGGTCGCCGAGCAGCGCGTGCATCGCCTGCCGGGGATCGTCGAGCTCGCTGTCCGGCGTGCCCGGCGCCGGCGGCCGTGCCGATCGGCCCGGTGCCCCTTCGGCGGGCAGCACCGCCGTCACCAGGTCGCCGGCACGCTCGACCGTGAGACCAAGCCCCGCCGCGAGGTCGGCCAGCATGCCGAGGTCGTCCAGGTGCTCGGGACGCAGCGTCACCCGTGCCGCGCCGGCGGACAGCAGCCCGTCCGGCGGGCCCTGGTAAGCCAGCTCGCCCCGGTCGACGACGATGATCCAGTCGCAGATCTGCTCGACCTCGGCGAGCAGGTGGGACGAGACGATGACCGTTCGCGGCCGGGCGACAATGGCGGAGCCTCGCCCGGCCGCGGACCCGTCAGCCGATATGGTTCGCGGCCGGGCGACAATGGCGGAGCCTCGCCCGGCCGCGGACCCGTCAGCCGATATGGTTCGCGGCCGGTTGTCGCGGACCGCCAGGTCACGGATCAGCTCGCGCATCAGCCGGATGCCCATCGGGTCCAGGCCGTTCGTCGGCTCGTCGAGCACCAGCAGGTCCGGGTCGCCGAGCAGCGCGGCGGCGATCGCGAGCCGCTGCTTCATGCCGAGGGAGTACGACCGCACCTCGTCGTCGGCCCGCTCGGCGAGTCCCACCTCGTCGAGCACCTCCTCGATCCAGGCGGGGTGGTACTGGCCGGCGAGGATCGCCAGGGCCTCGAGGTTGCGGCGGGCCGACAGCCGCGGGTAAAGCGCCGGGCTCTCGATCAGCGCGCCGACCCGCGGCAGGTAGCCGGCCGGCTCCGTCAGCGGGCGGCCGAGCACGGTGCCCCGCCCCGTGGTCGGGCGGACCAGGCCGAGCAGCATGCGCAGGGTGGTCGTCTTCCCGGCCCCGTTCGGGCCGATGAAGCCGGCCACCGCGCCGACCGGGATGCGCAGGTCGAGGTCGTGGACGACGGTCCGCCGGCCGTACCGCTTCGACAGGCCGCGCACGTCGATCGCGGCGGGATGCGCGTCCTCGACAGGCGGCGCCTCGCCGAACGGTGGGCCGGGCCGCGCGGCGACCTGAGCCGGAGGCCCTGCGGGCGGCGAGGCGGGAGGCGAGACGGGCCGGCTCTCCCCGCGTCGTCGTTGATGCGTTGACTGGGTCATGCCGATCAGCGTGCGGCGCGCGCCAGCTCCCGTCGTCGCCCCAGCATCGGCATCCGCCCTACGCCCACCGCCGTACCCGACCTACCCGCCCTACCGCTCAGGCCGAACGGGCGACGAAGGAGGGGCTCAGACGAGGCCGGCCTGGTTGGCGAGGACGGCGAGTTGAGCGCGGTCCCGAGCGCCGAGCTTGACCATGACGCGGCTGACGTGGGTCCGGGCGGTGGCGGGACTGATCACCAGGCGGCCGGCGATCTCGTCGTTGGACAGGCCATGGCCGACGAGCCCCATCACCTCCCGCTCCCGGTCGGTCAGCCCGTCGAGGTCGGGGGCATTGGGCGCGACCGGCCGGCGCGCGAACGCCTCGATCACCCGCCTGGTGACGGCCGGCGAGAGCAGCGACTCGCCGGCGGCGACGACCCGGATCGCCCGCAGCAGGTCGGCCGGCTCGCTGTCCTTCAGCACGAAGCCGGAGGCGCCGCCGCGCAGCGCCTCGAACACGTACTCGTCGAGCTCGAAGGTCGTCACCATGACCACCCGGGTATGACTCAGCGCCGGATCGTCGGTGATCTCCCGCAGCGCCGCCAGCCCGTCGAGCACGGGCATCCGGATGTCGAGAAGCGCGACGTCCGGCCTCGCGCGCCGCACCAGCTCGACGGCGGCCCGGCCGTCCTCCGCCTCGCCGACGAGCTCGAGATCGTCCTCGGTCTCGACGAGCACCCGCAGCCCCAGCCGGATCAGCGGCTGGTCGTCGGCCACCACGACCCTGATCAACGTTTTCCTCCACTACGGCTGCCAGCGCCGCCGGGACTGCCGCCAGGACCGCCGACCGGTCGCGCCCGGGTGACCGGGAGCTGCGCGCGCACGCGCCAGCCACCGCCCGGGCAAGGGCCGGCGGTCAGGCGCCCGCCCAGTTCCTCGGCCCGCTCGCGCAGGCCGGTGAGCCCGTGGCCCGGGGGTACCACCGGCTGGGCGGCCGGCGGGTCCGGAGCGTCGGCGACGTCGATGGACACGGCGCCGCCGGAGACCGTCACCTCGATGGTGACCCGCGACGCGGCGGCGTGCCGGAGCACGTTCGTCAGCGACTCCTGCACGATCCGGTAGGCGGCCAGGTCGACGTCGGCGGGCAGCGTGTCGAGTGGCCCGCTGGTCGACGCCTCGACCGGGATTCCGCATAGCCGGACCTCGGCGAGGAGGCTGGGCAGCCTCCCGAGCCCCGTCAGCGGCGTCCGGTCGGCCGTCCGCTCGGCGGCCCGCTCGGTCGCCGAGGACGGCGGCGGCGGCGACACCGCTCGCGGGGCGGGCACGGCCTGGTCCGCGGGTGATGGCTCCGGGCGTGCTGGCTCCGCCAGCGGCGGCTCCAGCGGGGCCGAGCCGCGCATGAACTGGCCGGCGCGGGTCAGCGCGAGGGTGGCGCGCAGCTCGTCGAGCGCCTCGATCGCCGTCCGGCGGATCGCCTCCAGCGAGAGCTGCGCCTGCTCGGGCCGGCGGTCTAGGACGTGCAGCGCGACGCCGGCCTGCAACGAGATGATCGACAGGCTGTGCCCGACGACGTCGTGAACCTCGCGGGCCATGCGCAGCCGTTCGTCGTCCACGCGCCGGCGGGTCGTCTCCTCCTCCGCCTTGGCCCGCCAGGCCCGATGCTCCCGGAGCAGCACGCCGCCGACGACCGGGAGCACGCCGAACAGCAGAACCACCCCCAGCCCGACGGAGAGATCCCAGCCGCCGCCCGTGTATCCGCGCAAGAAGCTCGTCAGCTCGCCGGTCGCGATCAGGATGGTGGCGCAGATCGCGCCCGCGGCGGCCACTCGGCGCTGGCTCGTCCGGCCGACGGTGAGCCCGGTTATCGCCACCGCGAGGAAGTAAGGGCCGTGCGGGTAGCCCGCCGCGAGGAGGGCGCCGACGAGCAGGCTCTGCGCGCCGAGCACGTACAGCGGCAGCCAGCGGCGGACCAGCATCCCGGCCGCGATCGCGGCGAGCAGGGCGTACCCCGCCGCGTCGATGGCCTGGTGCGCGGGGACCTGCGTCTCGCTCCATCTGGGTGCGGTCAGGAAGAACAACATCGTGAACGCGGCGGTGACCAGCAGGTCCCTCAGCAGGAACCGAAGGTTCCGCCGAAGCCACGTTCCGTCCATCCCGGCGACGGTAACCCCCAAAGCCGCCCCTGACATCCGGTCCGGCGCGTATCCCGCGCTACGCGCCGGGCCGTATCCGTTCGCGCTCCCGCCGTCGATCACGGGACGCTCGCGGATGCCGACGAAGCCGGCCGGCTTCCGACCGCCCGGTGGCTACCCGGCCGGCGGGCCGAAGGTGGCGGCCCGAGCGAGCGCGGCGTCGACCGCGCGGATGGCGAGGTCGAGACGGTCTGGCAGCGGACCGGTCAGCGGGATCCAGGAGTGGCCGGCGACGGTCAGGGCGTCGATGAACCAGGTGGTCATCGTGGCGCGGATGTCAAGGTCTCCCTCGCGCATGCCGTCGTCCTCCCAGGGCACATCCCGGTGGTCCGTGACCAGGTACAGCGCACGCGGCGGGAGGTTCGTCGCCCACGGCCGCGGGGGCCGGGCGTCCGGGCCGAGGTAGCGACGTTCCCAGATCATGGTGGCGAACGCGTCGGTGTCGCAGACGAGCAGGGGCGAGCCAGCCAGCGCCGCCGCGTTCTCCCTGCGGGTCTGCTCGCCGCCGACCTCGTCGAAGTCGTCGGCGGTCCAGGTGATGTCGGCAAGCTCGGGCGGGCGTTCGCCGCGCTTGGCCGCCGCGGCTCGCTCGGCGGCCCACTTACGCTCGGTCAGCTCGCGCCCGAACTCCTCGACCCACCGGGTGCGCGCCCAGGCCCCGCCGCGGGCTCGGTAGTGCTCGGCGAGCGTCCGGGAGATCGTCGTCGTGCCGGTCGACTCGGCGCCGACCACGACGATCCGGCAGGTAAGGCCGGCCCGCACCGGGGGCTCGAGCAGATCCCAGCCGGCGGCGAGGTCCGCCCGTACCCGGGTCGCGGACACCGGTATCCGCTCCCGACCAGGGTCGACCGGCACGTGGGCGCGCGCCCCGAGCCGGGCCGCGAGCTCGTCGCCGTAGGCCTCCGAGGAGAGGACCGCGTCGATGGGCGGCCGGCCGTGCTGTCGCAACGCGGCCCGCATCACCTCGACCTGTGCCGTCCACACGGTCGGGTTGGCCATGTCCACCGGCACGTCGCAAGAAATCCCGATCACGGTCACGTGCGGCGTGTCGGCGTGCGTCTCACGGAGCCAGGCCATTCGATCGGCGAGCGGGATCGTCTCGGTCGCGCCGGCCTCGACCAGGACGGTGACCTCGTCGCAGGTCCGCGCCGCCGTGTCGATGAGCTGGCGGTGACCTTGGTGCGGTGGGTAGAACTTGCCGACGATGAAACCGTGCCGATAGCGCGTCACCGACCGTCCGCTCCCGTCGTGGGGGTGGGTCCGGTCCGCCAGGACGAGCCACCGTAGGGCGATCCGTCGGCCGCCGCCTCGACCGCCGCGGACGTGACCGCGGCCGAGGGTGCCGCCGCCCGCCGCCAGTCGCGCAGGCCGAGCACGCACAGGCCGAGGAACAGCGCATAGACGGCATGGGACCGGGCCATGGGGTGTGGCGCCGGACGAGCCGTTTCAGGCGCCCCAGGCGCTGAAGTTCGGTCTCCGTTAGCGCGCCGGTAGCGTGGACCTCTTTCCCGGACGTTCCCGGGGGAGTACAAGGGGGCCGCGCGTGATCGTCGCGATCGAGGGGATCGACGGGGCGGGTAAGAACACGCTGACCAGGGCGTTGGCCGCCGCGTTGACGGCGGCCGGGCGCCGGGTCGGCACACTCGGGTTCCCGCGTTACTCGGTCGCCCCACTCGGGCCGGTGGTGCGGGCGATGCTCACCGGCGACCCGGCGCTGGCACCCCTCGGGGCCTCGGCGCGCGCCGGCGCCCTGCTGTTCGCGCTCGACCGGGCGAACGCGCGAGCCGAGCTCGACGCGGCGGCGGCCGGTGACGGGGTGGTACTGGTGGACCGCTACGTCGCCTCGAACGCGGCCTACGGCGCCGCCCGGCTACCGGCCGAGGAACGCGCCGGCTTCCGCGACTGGGTCGCCGCGATCGAGCTGGGCGACCTGGCGCTTCCTCGTCCGGACCTGCAGGTGCTGCTGCGGGTGCCTGTCCAGGTCGCCCGAGCTCAGGCGCGTTCCCGCGCGGCGGCGGACGCTGGGCGCGGCGTCGACAGGTTCGAGGCGGACGACGCGCTGCAGGCCCGGGTCGCGCACGAGTACGACGAACTGGCCCGCTCCGGCTGGGTCGCGCCGTGGCTCACCGTCGACCGCGCCGAGACCGCGGGCGCCTCGGCGCCCGGTGTCGACGCCATGGCGGCCACCGTCGACGCCGCCGTCGGGAAAGTGCTGCACAACCTGCGCTGACGCGTGGGTTGTGCCCTCCGGCGGGCTGTCTCAACTCGGCCGCGCGGCCGCGATGGTCTCCACCCGTCGTCCGCGTGTTGGTGCGTTCGGTGGTCGTGGCGGCACACTGACGGAAGTGGCCCGCGCGCGCGGGCTTCTGTGTCACCCATCTGGCCATGAGGGGTGCCCGTGAGCGATGGCGTCGGCATGTCGGCGGATGAGGACAAGGCGGCGCATATCGCGGCGGATCTGCGTTCGCGCGGCGTCGCGGTGGTGGCGTTGACCTGGGTCGACAACAGCGGCATCACCCGGGTCAAGGGCGTGCCGGTCGGCAGACTGGAACGAGCCGTCCAGGCGGGCGTCGGGGTCTCACCGGTGTTCGACGCGTTCGGGCTGACCGACGGGATCGCGTCCGGCCGCTATGCCGGGGGCCCGGTCGGCGACCTGCGACTGCGCCCGGACCTGGACCGGCTGGTGCCGCTGGCCGCCCAGCCGGGCTGGGCCTGGGCGCCGGCCGACCGGTTCGACCAGCTCGGCCGGCCGCATCCCCAGGACGCCCGGGAGGTCCTGCGCCGCCAGATCGACGCGCTCGCCGGCCTCCACGGCGGCGACGGCTTCCAGGCGCGGGCGGGCATCGAGATCGAATGGAACGTCTACGCCGAGGGCTGGCAGCACCTCTCGGCGCCAGGCTCGATAGCCAGGGGGCCCGCCTACGGCATGGATCGGGTGATCGAGCTTTCCGACTACCTGCGCGATGTCGTCCAGGCGCTGACCGAGCAGGGGCTGGTGGTCGAGCAGATCCACCCTGAGTACGCGCCAGGTCAGTTCGAGGTGTCCGTCGCGGCCGAGGACCCGCTCGGGGCGGCCGACAGCAGCGTTCTGGTCCGCCAGACCGTGCGCGCGGTCGGCGCTCGGCACCAACTGCGTACCTCGTTCTCACCGGCGGTCGTCCCAAACGGCGTCGGTAACGGCGGGCATGTGCACCTGAGCCTCGGGATGGAGGACAACCCACGCTGGAACGTGCTCATCGACGGGAGAGGCCCGGCTGGACTGAGCCAGCTGGGCGAACGGTTCGCCGCCGGGATACTCGACCACCTGCCCGCGCTGCTGGCGGTCGGCGCGCCCAGCGTCGCCTCCTACCTGCGGCTCGCGCCGTCGCGCTGGTCGGGCGCGTTCGCCTGCTGGGGGGTGGAGAACCGAGAGGCCGCGCTGCGGCTGGTGACCGGCCTCGCGGTCGGCGGACGGTCGGTGCACTCGCCGGACGTGGAGGCCGAGCTGGGCGTCAAGCTCAGCCCCGAGCGATGGGCCGCCGCGTCCCCGAACCTCGAGGTCAAGTGCTTCGACCTGACCGCCAACCCGTACCTGCTGCTGGCGGGCCTGCTGGCCGCCGGGCGGTCAGGTGTCGCGGCCCGCGAAGCGCGCCTGCCCGAGCCGGTCGACGTCGACCCGGCCTCGCTGGCGGAGGACGAGCGAGCGCGGCGCGGCATAGTGCCGTTGCCGGCCCGGCTCGCCGACGCCGTGACGGCGTTCGAGGCGGACGCCGTCCTGCTCGATGCGTTCGGCCCCGAGCTGCACGACACGATTCTTCTCGTCCGTCGAGCGGAGATCGACCAGTTCGCGGACGCCACCCCTGACGAGGTCGTCGCCCAGACGCTCTGGCGGCACTGACCAGCCGGCCAGAGGCGCAGCCGAACCGGTGGGGGCTCGCGTAGCCGGACCGCACGCCGCCCAGTGGCAGCGGCTCAGTGGCAGCGGAGGCCGTGGTCGGTCTGCACGCAGGTGGGCAGGTCGATCGGGGGGAGCTGTATTCCGCCTCCGCCCCCTCCGCCGTCGCCTGGTCCGGTGTCCGGGTCAGGCGACGGGGACGGCGTGGCGGTCCGCCGCGGGGTGGCGCCGCCTGACGGGCGGGTGGCGGGCGACGCGGCCGGGCTCGCCGTCCCGGTCGAGGTCGCGTCGTCTGACGCGGTCGAGGACGACGTCGGCGTGTCGCGCGCCGAGAACGAGGACTCGCGAGCGGGCGAGACCGAGATCTTGGGTGAGGGGCTCGTCAGCAGCAGGTCGGTGTTCTCGCTGCCGCCACCCAGTCCGCCGAACATCAACCCGATGGCCAGGGCGACGACGCCGAAGGTCGCGACCACGACTGGGAATGTGGTCACGTGCCATTTCCGGCGGCGATGGCTGCCCACGAGGAGACACTATGGACTACCTCACGTACCCGGCCGCCGTTGGGGCCGGCACGACCGTTTGAGCTGGCACCGCGCACCGGTGGGCCGGTCGCCCTCCCCGCGGCTGCGGAGGGAGTGGCCAGATCCTGCCCGGCTCAGGCCTGGGCGGCGAGCTCGCCGGTGGCCCGGCCGGCTCGGGCGGCCCGGGCGGCGCGCTTCTCCTCCTGGAGGGTGGCGAAGGCGTCGAGTCCCTCGAGGAAGGTCGCGACCTCGGCCCTGGCCTGCTCGGCCTCGCCGCCCAGGCCCTCCAGCGCGAAGAACTGCCACTGCCGCAGCACTGGCGTCACCACCTCGTCGTGGTGGACGCGCAGGTTGTAGATGCCGGCGTCGGCGATCTGGCGGGCCTTGCTCTTGAAGTCGAGGATGCCGGTGCCGGGCATGTCGAAGTTGAGGACCTCGTCGCGGATGGCCAACACGGTCAGGTCCGGGGCGAGCTCCAGCGCGGCGGTGACGAGGTTCCGATAGAAGATCATGTGGAGGTTCTCGTCGGCGGCGATCCGGGCCAGCAGCTTCTCGGCCACCGGCTCCTGGGTGAACCGGCCGGTGTTGCGGTGACTGATCCGGGTGGCCAGCTCCTGGATGGTCACGTAGGCCATGACCCGCAGCGGGGTCTTGTTGCCGCTGTCGTAGCCGAGCTCCATCTGGTGCATCCGGCCGCGTTCCAGCGCCACCGGGTCGACGCCGCGGGTGACCATCAGGTAGTCCCGCATCGCGATCGCGTGCCGGCCCTCCTCGGCGGTCCACCGGCCGACCCAGGTGCCCCAGGCGCCGTCGCGGCCGTACGCCGAGGCGATCTCCCGGTGGTAGCTCGGCAGGTTGTCCTCGGTGAGCAGGTTGACCTCGAAGGCGATCTGGGCGACGTCGGACAGCGCCGACTGCTCCGGCTCCCACGGCAGGGTGTCGAAGTCACGCCCCAGACCCCACGGCACGTACTCGTGCGGCATCCACTCGGCGGCGAGACCCAGGTGCCGGTCGATGTTCGCCGCGGCGACCGGCTCCAGCTCGCGCAGCAGATCCAGTTCCGTGGGTGAGGTCATGAACTGACCATCGCAGCTGGATGCCGGCCCGGCCATGTCCCAGCGGAGTGGACTTTCCGAGGCTGAACTGTTCCCGGGGAACAGTTACCTTGGATTGGTGACGTTCAGCGGTAGGTGACCGTGTGGGCGCGGAGGTCCCTCGGGAGCGAAGCGAGTGAGGGGCCGGAGCGCGGTGCCCGCACGGAGCGAACCAGAGACACTGTCCACAGCCGTCCACAGGTGACGGGGCGTTGGAAACCCCTGCACAGAGGACGGTCGAAGCCGGTAAGCCCGGTAGCGGGAGGCCGGTCGGCCTACTTGTACACAGGCCACCCCCACTTCTCCACAGGTTATCCACAGGCTGAGCTCGTGCGGAGGGCCAGCCATGCTTGCGGCGTGGCGATCCGGGGGAAGCCCTCGGCGTGTCGGTGCCACGGATCGAGACGCTCGAAACGCTCCCGCTGGTCGACCACCACTGCCATGGGCTGGTGCGGCGCGAGCTGGACCGCCCGGACTTCGAACGGGTCATGACGGAGGCCGACCAGCCGGGCCCGCCGGGTACCTCGTTCTTCGACAGCCAGCTCGGCTTCGCGTTGCGGCGTTACTGCGCGCCGGTGCTCGACCTGCCCGCGCACGCCCGGCCGGACGACTACCTCGCCCGCCGGGCGGAGCTCGGCGCCGACGAGGTGGCTGCGCGGATGCTGCGGTCCGCCGGCATCGTCGACTTCTGCGTCGACACCGGGTTCGCCCCGGAGCGGCTCACCAGCGCCGCGGATCTCGCCGCGGCCGCGGGCGGCCGCGGGCACGACGTCGTCCGACTCGAGCCGCTCGCCGAGCAGGTGGCGCTCGACATCGTCACCGGCCAGGTGGGCGTGGCCCACTTCCCCGACCAGGTGCGTGCCCGCCTCGCGGCGCGGGCGGCGGCCGGCGGCGGGCCGGGGGCCCGCCCCGCCGCCGGTGACAGGGCTCCCGTCGTCGGGGTGAAGTCGGTGGCCGCGTACCGGGTGGGCCTGGAGCTGCCCGCCGAGCGTCCCACCGACCGGGTGGTGATCGCGGCGGTACGGTCCTGGGTGGGCCGGCTGCGCGCCGGCGCCCCGATCCGGCTCGCGGATCCGGTGCTGCACAGCTTCCTCATCTGGACGGGCGCCGACCTGGGTCTGCCGATACAGATCCACACCGGCTACGGGGACACCGACCTGCACCTGACGCGGGCCAACCCGCTGCTGCTCACCGAGCTACTCCGGGCGCTCGCAGCCACCGAGGCACCGGTGCTGCTGCTGCACTGCTACCCGTTCCACCGGGAGGCGGGCTACCTGGCGCAGGTGTTCCCGCATGTCTACCTGGACGTAGGCCTGGCGACCCACAACGTCGGGCGGGCGAGCGCGACCGTGCTCGCCGAGGCGCTGGAGCTTGCGCCGTTCGGCAAGTTGCTGTTCTCCACGGACGCGTTCGCTCTTGCCGAGCTGTACCTGCTGGGCGCGCGGCTGTTCCGCCGGGCCCTCACGGCCTTCCTGGCCGCGGGCATCGCGGACGGCGACTGGACGACCGACGACGCGGACCGCGTCGCCGTCATGGTGGGCGCGGGCAATGCGCGCCGGGTCTACGGCCTGGCGGAGCCGGCCGGCGAGCCGGCGGCGGTGAAGCGGCCAGCCGGCGCGGCGAGCAGGCGGGCCCCGGCCAAGCGGGCGCCGGCCAAGAAGGCGGGACCCGCGAAGCCGGCCGTGGCGAAGCGACCGGCGGGGCGGCCGAGCGCGGCCGAGCCGGCCAAGCGGGAACCGGCCAAGCGGGAACCCGCCAAGAAGCCAGCCGCTGCCAAGCGGTCGGCGAAACCGCCATCCGGCGCCGGCTGAGCTCGTGCCGGCCGAGCTCGTGCCGGCCGAGCTCGTGCCGGCCGAGCTCGTGCACGTGAGGGTCGTTCACACAGCGCGGGTCACACCCCGAGGCCGCGGCCGATGATCTCCTTCATGATCTCGGTGGTGCCGGCGTAGATGGTCTGCACCCTGGCGTCGAGGTAGGCGCGGGCGACCGGGTACTCCGTCATGTAGCCGTAGCCGCCGTGCAGCTGCAGGCAACGGTCGATGAGCTTGACCTGCAGCTCCGTCGACCACCACTTCGCCATCGCCGCGTCCTCGGCCGTCAGCTTGCCGGCGACCAGCTCCTCGATGCACCGATCGATGAAGGTGCGTACCACCTGGGTCTCGGTGGCGAGCTCGGCGAGCAGGAACCGGCTGTTCTGGAAGCTGCCGATCGACTGGCCAAAGGCCTTGCGGCTCTTGCAGTACTCGACGGTGTACTGGAGCACCGCCTCCATCGACGCGGCGGCGAGCACCGCGACCGAGAGTCTTTCCTGGGGCAGGTTGCCGACGAGGTGCAGGAATCCGGCCCCCTCCTCGCCGATCAGGTTCGCCGCCGGTACCCGGACGTCGTCGAAGAACAGCTCGGCGGTGTCCTGCGCCTTCATCCCGACCTTGTCGAGGTTGCGCCCGCGGGTGAAGCCGGGCATCCCGCGCTCCACCCCGAACAGCGAGAGCCCGCGGCCGCCCTTCAGCTCGGAGGTGCGCGCGGCGACGACCACGAGGTCGGCGTGAATGCCGTTGGTGATGAACGTCTTGGAGCCGGAGAGAAGCCAGTCGCTCCCGTCCCGGCGGGCCGAGGTCCGCATGCCGCGCAGGTCGCTGCCCGCGCCCGGCTCGGTCATCGCGATCGCGGTGACGATCTCGCCGGAGCAGAAGCCGGGCAGCCAGCGCCGCTTCTGCTCGTCGGTGCAGAGCTTGATGAGGTAGGGCGCCACGACGTCGTTGTGCAGCGCGTAGCCGAGGCCGGTGGTGCCCGCCCGCCCGCACTCCTCGGTGACGACGGCGTTGTAGCGGAAGTCGTCCTGCCCGCCGCCGCCGTACTCCTCGGGAACGTCGAATCCGAGGAAGCCCTGCTTGCCGGCCTCCGTCCAGACCGCCCGGTCGACGATCCCGGCCTTCTCCCAGTCGGCGTGGTACGGCGTCACGTGCTCGGCCAGGAAGGCGCGGAACGCATCCCGCAGGAGTAGGTGTTCCTCGCCGAACAGGGTGCGCCGCATGATTTCCTCCGAGTACCCGCCGGCCGCCGGAGCGCGGCGGCCGTCCGAGGCCGCGCGCCGCGTCGCGCCCGGCCTCGTTGGACAGTGGCGGACTAGACGATAGCTAACAACTGTTATGCGATTCTCGTGATCGGCTGATCGGCTGATCGGCGGGGGCACGCATGCCCCGGTTCCCGCCGGGCGCGAGGCGATCGGGAGGTCCGGGGCGCGAGGCGCTCGGCTCAGCTGGCCGCCGGCGGGATGCGCAGGCCGCTGACGACGGCCTCGAAGACCGCGCGCAGCTCGTCGAGATCGGGGCCGGCCAGTCCGGCGGCCCGGCCGGTGAGCAACCCGATCGGGGCCAGGTAGAGGAACCAGGCGACGGCGTCGGGGGAAAGATCGTCGCGTAACTCGCCGTCCTGGCGCGCCTGCTCGATGGCGCCGCGCACCAGCTCGAACCGCTCGCGCAGCACCTCGCCGAGCGCCTTGCGTAGCGTCGGCTCCCGGCGGGCGGCGACGATGGCCTCGAGCAGCAGCGCCTGCTCGCGGGACAGCCGACGGCCGGCCGCGGTCGACGTGGCGGCGGCCAGCAGCGCGTCGCCGAGCTCGCCGTGCCCGACGTGCGCGACCGCCTGCACGGCATGGTCGACGGCCCGTCCGGCGGCGTCGGCGAGCAGCGAGGCCATGTCCGGGTAGTGCGAGTAGATCGCGCCGGTGGTCACCCCCGCCCGGTCGGCGATGTCACGGACGCGAACGCCGTCATAACCCCGTTCGGCGAACAGGTCGACGGCGGCGGCGAGCAGCCGGTCCCGGGTGACCTCCGGCTGGCGACGGCGCCCGGCGGCGGGACTGCGCAATGCCATCAGCCCAGTCTGCCTGCCAAAACGCGCGTTCGTTGTGAGCGCGCACTGTTGGTCGTGGATCGGGCGGGCCTGGTAGTCATCCCGGGATGGAAATCCCGACACCGGTAACGATGGGTTGATCTCGGATGGCGCTGTGGCGTCGGGCCAAGGCCCTCGCCGGCCGAGGACGCCGCCGGCAGCCAGTGGACCAGACGTCAGGGGACCAGCCGTCAGGGGAACAGAGAATCGGCCGACCGGTCAGGTGACCGGTCGGCCGAGCCCCGTCGGCCTACGTGATGGCCGGCCTAGGCGCTGTAGGTCGTGGCCGAGGGCGGCGGGCAGTCGAGCGCCAGGTCGGCGCGGGCCTGGGGCGGCACGAGCGTGCAGCCGACCTCGAAGCTGCCGAGCTGCGCCAGCTGCCAGCCGGACGCGGTCCGACGCAGCACGCCGTAGGCGCGGTCGACGTCGGCGGTGACCGGCGTCAGCTCGGCCCGCGCCCAGTTCGGGTCGCTGCCGGCGATCTCGATGTCGGCGACCTCGTAGGAGGTCGGGGAGACCAGGCTGGTCAGCTCGCTCGACCGGATCGCGGCAGTGATCGCCGCCGCGTCCGCGGGCGACGGCGCGACCGCCGCGCCGGCGGTGGGCTGGGCCGCGCCCGAGGCGGCGCCGACGGCCCCCGCCGCCGGCGGCGCGCTGTTCGGGGCCGTCGCGCCGGTGGGCGCGTTGCTGATGGACGTGGTCGCGTGCGTGGCGTTGGTGGCGCCCTGCGAGCTGGTCGCGAAGGCGACGGCGCCGCCGATGGTGACCACGCTCGCGACCGCGACCGTGGCCGCGGGCATGGCGATGCGCCGCGCAACCACGGCCCGGGAGGTCGCCTGGGTCGCGGGGCGAGCCGCGTGCCGACCGCCGGAACGGCGGTGGGGCGCGGCGGTGGCTACCCGCGGGGCGGTCCGGGAGTCGACTCGGTGTCGGGCCATGGTTTGCACATCCCCAAGTGTGCTCGGCTCATTCAGGTGAATCGCGGCGAGAAACGGTCGGACTGCTGACAGACCACTCTGGTATTTGGCGCACGACTGTGTACGAAGCGTCGCGGATGCGGAATACCCGATCAATAGCCCGCTCGTGTCCCGGTGTGGGCGCCTCGATGCCGCGGCGCCCAGGAGTGCCCCTCGGACGTGGTCAGGCCGCGCGGCTGACGGCGTCGGCCGTGGTCCGGTCCGCGGCGTCGTCGGTGCTGACGTCCGCGCCCGCGGCCGAGGGGTCCTGGCCGGTCGAGGCGACCTTGCCCGCGGCGGGCACCGCGGTGACGTCGCCGTAGGGGAAGGTGGTCGGGCTGGTGCTGGTCATCGCGGTCTCCTCGTTGAGACGTCGGGGCGGAAGTCGCTGTGGTCCGTTCGTTGCCGGCCGTGCGCCGATGGGCTCAGCGGGCAGCGGGCAGCGGGACGACTGTGCGTCAGCGCGGCACCGCGGAGCGACGGTGCCAGCCAGCGAGCCGCCGGGGAGGCCAGCACCACCCAGGTGGGGCGGTTATCCCGCTTCCCCTCGGCGCGAGAACACGTTGGAATCCTGGTGTCCCCGAACTACGGGGTGATCCGCGCTGTCCGGACCAGGCCTGCCAGCCCGCCAGGGGCGCGATCATGCGGTTGGAAACACGCCCCCGGAGGCGGACGTCCTTGGGAACATGGGAACGCGACGCCGGCCGTCGCGAGGTGCGGGAGCTGGGCCGGGGAGACGGGGTGTGGATGCGTACCGCTGTCGGCGCGATCGCGACGGGCCAGGGCTCGGCCGGTCCAGGTGGCGCGGGCACGCCTGCCGCGCCCACGCCCGGTGAGGGCATCCCCGCCGAGCACACCCGCGCCGAGGGCGTCGCCGACGACCCGGCGGGCGGCCCCGAGCGGTGGGAGCCCTCGTCGGAGCCGGTCGTCGCCGTGGTCGGCGTGCACCGGACCTTCGACGCGGAGGTGGCCCCGGTCCAGGCGCTGCGCGGGGCGTCGCTCACGGTCTGGCCCGGTGAGTTCGTCGCCGTCACGGGTCCGTCCGGCAGCGGCAAGTCCACCCTGCTCAACGTCATCGCCGGGCTGGAGCGCGCGGACGACGGCTCCGTGGTCGTCGCCGGGCAGGCGCTCGGCGAGCTGTCCGAGACCAGGCTCGCCCGGCTGCGCCGCCGGCACGTGGGCATGGTGTTCCAGTTCTTCCACCTGCTGGAGAGCATGACGGCGGCCGACAACGTGGTGCTCGCCGCGCGGCTCGCCGGTCTCGGCCGGCGTGCCGCGATCCGCCGCGCGCAGGACCTCCTCGACGTGCTCGGCCTGCTGGAACGAGCCGAGGCGCTGCCCGCGACGCTGTCCGGTGGCCAGCGTCAGCGGCTCGCCATCGCCAGGGCGCTCGCAGGGAGCCCGACGCTGCTGCTCGCCGACGAGCCGACGGGCGCGCTGGACTCCGCCGGCGCCGCCGAGGTGCTCGACCTGTTCACCAGGCTGCACGCGCGGGGCCAGACCATCGTGATGGTCACCCACGACGCCGCGGTCGCGGCCGGCGCGCAGCGGATCGTGACCATGCGCGACGGCCAGGTCGAGAGCCCGTCCGTCCGCGAGGACCTGCCATGACCGGACGGCCTGGACGCGGCGAGGTGCGCCGGTGAGCCTGCTGCCGCCCGCCGCGGCGCCGGGCGCGCGCGAGACGACGCCGCGGCCGCGGCGCCTGCTGCTGATCGCCGCCGTGCTCGCCGCCGCCGGCATCGCCGCGCTGTGCGCCGTGCCGCGGCTGTTGGGCGCCGGCTACCCGCCCTGGTGGTTGCCGATCGCGGCGGCGGTGCTGCTGCCCGTCGCTGGCACGGTCGCCGGTTGGTTCGGCGGCCCACGGCGGCACGCGGAGCAGGTGCTGCTTCTCGGCGCTGACGTCGCCTCGTTCGCGCTGGTCGGGGCCGGTGCGCTCGCCGCCTCGGTGGTCGCGCTCGGCCGGATCCCCGCCGACAACGGGGCCGGCTTCCTCATGCCCGTCCTGGTGAGCGCGGCGACCGCGGCGACGCTCAGCGTCGCGCTGCGGATACCGGCCAGGCGCGCGGCCCGCCGAGCCGTGCGCGGCGGGCGATTCCGGCCCGACGACGTGCTGGCGACGTTCGGCGAGCAGACCAGCCGGGACGTGCCGCTGGAACAGGCGCTCGTGCAGCTCGCCGACGCGCTGCGCCGCACGCTGACGCTTCGCCGCGTCGAGATCTGGACCGGGGCCGGCGGACGGCTCACGGCCGCCGTCGTGCTGCCGGAGCCCCCGCCGCGCCGGTCCTTCGATCCGCCGCCGGCCACGCCCACACCCACGGCGGCCACGGCCACGGCGGCGGCGGCCAACCAGGGCAGCGGGTCCGAGCGCGTCGACAACGGCCTGGGCCGGGGCCGGCCGGGCGGCACGCTCACCCTGTCCGCCGGAGACCTGGTAGCCCTGTCGCGAGCCAGGGTGGCGGGTCCCGGCTGGCTGACGCTGTGGGTGCCACGGCTGGTCTGGGCGCGGCCGGGCACCCAGCTGCGCGTCGTCCCGGCGCGGGCCAGCGGCGCGCTGCTCGGCCTGCTCGTCGTCGAGCGGACGGTGGACGACCCGCGGTTCAGCGAGGCCGAGGACCGGCTGCTCGCCGAGCTCGGCACCCGGTTGGGCGCCGTGCTGCACAACCGGCAGCTCGACGCGAACCTGCGGGATGCGCTGGTCGACCTGCGCCGGGTGAACGACGAGCTGCGGGTGTCCCGGGCCCGGCTGGTCGCCGCCGCCGACGCCGAGCGGCGCCGGATCGAGCGGGACCTGCACGACGGCGCCCAGCAGCAGCTGGTATCGCTCGCGATCGGCCTGCGGCTGGTGCGCGACCTGGTCACCGAGGACGCCGAGGCCGCCGATGAGCTGATCGGCGAGATGGCCGAGCAGGTGAGCGCCGCGATCGCCGAGGTACGCAACCTCGCGCAGGGCATCTACCCGCCGTTGCTGCGCTCCTCCGGCCTGACCGAGGCGCTGCGGGCCGCGGCCGCTCGCTCCCCGCTGGGCGTGCGGCTGGCCACGGACGGCGTCGGCAGGCACGGGCCGGACGTCGAGGCGGCCGTCTACTTCTGCTGCCTGGAGGCACTGCAGAACGCCGCCAAGCACGCGCCCGGCAGCCAGGTGGAGATCGTCCTGACCGAGCGCGAGGACGCGCTGGCGTTCACGGTCGCCGACGATGGCCCCGGTTTCGACCCACGGCGGCGGCTCGCTGGCCAGGGCCTCACGAACATGCGCGACCGGATCGGCGCGATCGGCGGCTCGCTCGTGATCGAGTCGGCGCCGGCCGCGGGCGTGCGGCTGGACGGCGTCGTCCCGCTGGCCGACAACACGGGCAGCGTCGCCAGCGGCCTCGCCGCTCCTTCCACCGGTCGCGTGACCCCGTCCGCCAGTGCCAGCGTCAGTGCCGGTGCCGGTGCCGGTGTTGCCGGCCGTGGTGATGGCGCCCCGGACTCGGTCGCCGCGGTCGCGTCGGTGGCCGTCGCTCCTTCGGCGGCTGGCGGGGCGACAGCCGCTGGCGGGCCGGCGACCACAGGCGGCGGCGACGCGCTGACGGGCGGCGTTCCTGCCGGCGCGGCCGAGCCGGACGAGCGCGCGACGCCGGTGCCGGGCGAGCCCGGTCGGAACGGCGGCTGAGACATGGCAGCCCCGGTGTTCGGCGCCGTCCGCATGATCGCCCTCGGGCAGCTGCGGCGCCGCTGGCCCAGCCTGGTCGCCCTCGGGCTGCTCGTCGGGCTGGTCGGCGCGGTCGTCGGCGGCGCGGCCGCGCTGACCCGGCGCACCGGGACCGCGCCGGCTCGGCTCGAACGCGCGACCGCCGTGCCGGATCTGCAGATCACCGTGCCCGCCGGGCCGGGGCTCGCGGCCAGGGCCGCGGCGGTCGTACCCGGCCTGCAGTCCGTCTGGGTCACCGCGGCGTCCGCGGCCCGGGTGGAGAACCGGCCGGGCGTCGTGTACCTCGGGATGCTCGCCGGCCACCCGGTCGGCTCGGACGTCGGCGTGTACACGCCGGTCGTCGTGAAGGGCCGGAACTACGACCCGAACGCGGCGGAGGCGGTCCTCGACGAGCGGACCGCCAGGTCACTCGGGGTCAAGGTCGACGACGTCCTGACCCTGCGGGCGCTGACCAGGGACGACTACTTCAACTTCGACACCGGCTTCGGGACGCCGCACGGGGCACGGTTCACGGTGCGGGTGACCGGCCTTGTCCGGATGGCCGGCGCGACGGCCCAGCAGACACCGCTGCTGCTCTCGCCCGCCGTCGCCGGCGACATCGCCACCGTCGGCATCACCGTCATGATCAAGCTGGTGTCGGCGCCGGACGCGGTGGCCCGTGCCGACACGGCGCTCGCCCGCGCCGCGGCGACGGCCGGCGACGAGCAGGACCCCCAGGCGGCCGAGTTCCCGCTCCTGGAGGTGCAGCATCCGGCGACCGACTCGGACGCCCGGGTCGGGGCCACGACCCGGGTGCTGCTGACCGGCCTGGTCGCGTTCGCCGTCGTCGTCGGGGTGACCGGGCTCGCCACCGCCGCGGTGGCGTTCGGGCGCCATCACTACGCACGGCTGACCGAGCAGCGGATCGAGGCCGTGCTCGGCGTGACGCCGGCCGGCAGGGCGGCGGCGCGGGTGCTCGCGGCCGTCCCGGCGGCGGCGCTCGCCGGGCTGGTCGCGGCGACGGGGCCCCTGCTCGCCGGCCGGCTGGAACCGATCGGCCCGCTCGCCGACCTGGAACCCCATCCTGGCTACACGCCCAACCTCGCGGTCGCGGGGATCACCGAGGTGGCCGCCATCGGCCTCGTCCTGGCCCTCTCGGGATGGTCGGCGGCCCGCGCCGGCCGCGGCCGGGCCGCCACTGGGGCCGCGCGCGCCGCCGGCCCGGTGCGGGCCAGCTGGCTGAGCCCCGGCCCGGCCTGGGCGGGCCCAGCCTGGCTGTGGGTGGGCACGCGGTTCGCGCTCACCGGACACCGGCCGTCGTCGGGCCGGCGCCCATCGGTCATCACCGCCATGATCTCGGTGGCCGCGCTGGTGGCGGCGGCGACGGTCGCGCACGGCATCGACCGGCTCATACGCGATCCCAGCCGTTACGGCTGGACCGCCGACCTCGACCTGCTGGATGCCCGGCCCGACATCGTCGCGCGGCTGAAGGTGGACCCCTGGATAGCCGCCGTCAGCCTGGTCGCCCGGTCGACGGTGCTGGCGGGCGACGGCTGCGACCCGGCGGATACCGCCGATGAGGGCCCCAGCAAGGGGAGCCGGGCGGCGCCCGCGGCGAGGCCGGGTCCCGGCTGCGTGGAGGTCACCGCGTACGCCGTCCACTCGGCCACCGGCCAGCAGGGCTGGACGATGCTCTCCGGGCGAACTGGCCGAGGCCCCGGCGAGGCGGTGGTCGGAACGCACGCCGCCCATGACCTCGGCGTCGAGGTCGGCGACGTCCTCAACCTCGCGCCCAGCCCAGGCGACGGCGACGGGGCACGGGTCACCGTGGTCGGCATCGGCCTCGGGCCGCCGGTCGGCGGCGAACGGCTCGGTGACAACCTGCTGCTCGACCCGGGCGTGCTGGAACGGACCCAACGGACGGCACCCTGGTGGGACGGCCTGGTCACCGCCGCCGACGGCGTGCCGGTGGCGTCGCTCGTCGGCGACCTCGGCGACGAGTACGAGGTGGCACCGCGGCAGCCGCCGACGGAGGTCGCGAACCTGGGCGGCATCGGCAGGCTGCCGGAGGTGCTCCAGATGGTGCTCGGCGGCCTCGCGGCCATCGCGCTGGTCCATTCGGTGACGACCAGCTGGCGCCGGCGCGCCGGCGAGGCCGGCGTCCTGCGCACGCTCGGGAGCACGCCGGCGCAGACGGCCGCGGCCGCGGTGACGGCGGCCTGCGTGACGGCGCTCGGCGCGGTCGGCGTCGGGATTCCCCTCGGCCTCGGGGTCGGGCGCCTGGTGTGGTGGGAGATCGCGAGCGCGACCGGTGTCGGGGGCGACGCCGCGTTCCCGGGCGGGCTGCTGCTGATGTTGCCGCCGGCGGCGCTGGTCATCGGAGCGCTCGCCGCTCTCGTCCCGGCTCCGCGCAATGCCTGGCTGCGGCCCTCGGTCCACTCGCGGTCCGGCTAGGCCAAAGGCCACGCGACGATGGCGGAGCCTCGCGTGGCCGGAGGCCGTCAGAGGCGACCTAGGAGGCGGTCGGAGGGCGGGGCGGCCGCGGCGCGGGCTGTCCGCCGGCGACAGGTGGCCGGTGGGCGGTAGCCGGTAACTGGTGGCTGCTGGCTGGGGTCAGTCGCCGTCGAAGGGGCGGCGTTCCCAGAGCGCGCGCAGGACGGCGGGCGCGAGATCCGCCTTGTGCAGGTAGTCCATGCCACTCTCGGCGACGGTGGCCGGGAGCTCGGTCTTGCCGTAGGTGGAACAGAGGATCACGACGGTATGCGGGTCGGCGTCGCGGATCCGGCTGCCGGCGGCGACGCCGTCGATGCCGGGCAGGTTCACGTCCATCAGGACGAGGTCCGGGCGTAGCGACTCGGCGGCGGCGACACCTGCCTCGCCCGTGTCCGCCTCGCCGGCCAGGACGAATCCCGGCGCGCGCCGGACGACGGCGCGTACCGCTAGGCGAAAGGGCCGCTGGTCGTCCACGACAAGGACCGAGACGGCGGAGGGGGAGGTCATGAATTCAGTGTGTCCGCCCGTCCCGTTCTAACCCAGGATGCGACCACCCAAGTCGAGGGGTGTGGCTAACCCCCCCGCTGCTTCAGCCGCCGCGGGCCGCGCGGCCGGCGCCGGGGCGCGTCTGGCGGGCGCTCGACGATCCGTCCGGGGCGTTGGCGGTGCTCTGCTGCCCCGAGTGCAGGTAGAGCAGGACGGCCTTGACGCGGCGGTTCAGGTCCGGCTCGTCGGTCAGACCCAGCTTGGCGAAGATCGAGTTGCTGTGCTTCTCGACCGCGCGCTCGGAGAGCACCAGGCTCGCGGCGATCGCCGCGTTGCTCCAGCCCTGGGCCATGTGGCTGAGCACCTCGCGCTCTCGCGGCGTCAGCCGGTCGAGCTCGGAATGGGTGCGCCGGGTGTTGGCGGCGACGAGGCCCTCGACGACGGCCGGGTCGATCACCGACTCGCCGGCCGCCACCGCGCGGATCGCCCGCAGCAGCTCGTCCAGCCCGGCGACGCGCTCCTTGAGCAGGTACGCCCGCCCGGCGGAGCCACCCTCCAGCAGCGCGAGCGCGTAGGTGGCCTCGGCGAACTGGCTGAGCACGACGACCCCGACGTGCGGATGCTCGCGGCGCAGCCAGGCGGCGACCTGGATGCCCTCGTCGGTACGCGTCGGCGGCATCCGGATGTCGGTGACGACGACGTCCGGGGACAGCTCGCGGACGGCCTGCTCCACCGACGGCCGGTCCGTGGCGGCGCCGGCCAGCTCCACCCCGTCGGTCCGCTCGATCAGGGTGGCGAGGCCATGCCGTAGCAGCGCATCGTCCTCGGCGAGCAGTACTCGGATGGCCACCGTCTAACCCTAAGCGCACGATCGCGTCGACGTGGCGGTCGCCCATGCGCGGACATATGTCTCGTCGGCGACGGAGCGCCGAAATCGGCCCAGGGGTGGTGTTGCTCCGGGTAGCGCGCGGGCCGGCGCGGCGGGATCTGGTCCGAAATCACGTCGCTCGAAAATCCCGGTCGATTGAGGACAGGATCTGGCCGCTATCGCTTCTAGCGTCGGTTCTGACGACGACGGCGGCGGAGCCCCCGGGCCTCGGGAACGTGCTGATCCCACGGCGTCGGACGTCATCTCCCGACAGGCGCAGGACATACAGGAAGGACCAGCGACGATGGCGACCATCACGAGCACCACCGCCGGCACCGCCACCCTCGAGGTCGGCGCCGCCGACCCCGCCGGCGCCGGCGAGGCCGCGACCGGTGAGGTCGGCGCGGTCGGTGAGGTCGGCGCGGTCGGTGTCGGCGCCCCCGCGCTCGCCGACGAGCGCACCGACCTGCTGGAGACGCTGGCGCGCCACCGGTTCTTCCTGCGCTTCACCACGAAGGACCTGACCGACGAGCAGGCCGCCGCCCGCACCACGGTGAGCCAGCTGACCCTCGGCGGTCTGGTCAAGCACGTCGCGCTCACCGAGAGGCGGTGGCTGGACTTCGTGCTGCGCGGCGCGGACGCGTTCGCGAACGGCTTCAGCGAGCGTGACACCGAGTTCCGCCTGGTGGAGGGCGAGACGCTCGCCGACGTCCTGGCGAGCTACGAGGAGGTCGCCCGGCGCACCGAGGAGATCATCGCCGGCATCCCGGACCTCGGGGCCGGCCACCGGCTGCCGGAGGCGCCCTGGTTCGAGCCGGGCGCGAGCTGGTCGGCCCGCCGCATGCTCCTGCACCTCATCGCCGAGACCTCCCAGCACGCCGGCCACGCCGACATCATCCGCGAGTCCCTCGACGGCGCCCGCACCATGGGCTGACCCCGGCGGGCCCCCGCCCGATCGCGCGGACCCCGGGAGGCGCCGATCCTTCGCGCGCCCCGGTGGACCCGCTCCATGATCTGGTGGGATCTTCGGCGCCAGAGGTCGGAAAATCTCACCGGATCATGGAGCGGCGTCGCGCGGGACCGGCGAGGGCGACGCCCGGGGCCGACGGACGGCACGCCGCGTCGCCCGGGCTGCTGGCAGCGTTTAGGAACTCGTTCAGCAAAACCACAGCCGCCCCGGCGACCCTGAACACATGACAACGCACGAGCCGATGTCGCGCGCCACCGCCATGGTCGCTCCGGCCATGCCGACGGGTCTGGACGAACCGGTCGGCCAGCCGGGAGCCGCGGATCAGGCCGATCGGGCGGGGCAGCCCGGCCTGAGAGACGGCGGCCAGGGGTGGCGAGGACGGCTCGCGCGGGTCGCTCGGGGGCGGCCGGACGACCCGCGGTGGGCCCGGCCGGCGTTGCTCGCGCTGCTGGCGGCGACGGCGGTGCTCTACCTGTGGGGGCTGGGCCGGTCCGGATGGGCGAACGCCTTCTACTCGGCGGCGGCGCAGGCGGGCGGGCAGAGCTGGAAGGCGCTTTTCTACGGGTCCTCGGACGCCGGCAACTCGATCACCGTCGACAAGCCGCCGGTCGCGATGTGGCTGATGAGCCTGTCGGTACGGATCTTCGGGCTGAGCTCGTGGAGCATCCTGGTGCCGGAGGCGCTGTGCGGCGTCGCCTCCGTCGGGTTGCTCTACGCGACCGTCCGGCGGGCCTTCAGCCCGGCCGCCGGCCTGATCGCCGGGCTCGTCCTCGCGACGACGCCGGTGGCCGTACTGATGTTCCGGTTCAACAACCCGGACGCGCTGCTGGTGCTGCTGCTCATCGGCGCCGCGTACGCCACGCTGCGGGCCGTCGAGCGGGCGAGCGCGCGCTGGCTCGCGCTCGCCGGCGTGCTGGTCGGGTTCGGCTTCCTGACCAAGATGCTGCAGGCGTTCCTGATCGTGCCGGTGCTCGCCGCGGTGTACCTGGTCGCGGCGCCGACGGGGATCGGCCGGCGGGTGCGCGACGTGCTGCTCTCCGGCCTCGCGCTGGTCGCCTCGGCCGGCTGGTACATCGCCGTCGTCGAGCTCGTTCCGGCGTCGGCCCGCCCGTACATCGGCGGCTCCCAGCACAACAGCATCCTGGAGCTGACCCTCGGCTACAACGGCTTCGGCCGGCTGACCGGCGACGAGACAGGCAGCGTGGGCGGGGGTCCCGGCGGCGGCGCCGGCGGCGCGGCCGGACGGGTGTTCGGCCCACCGACGGCCGGCGGCGGCTGGGGCCAGACCGGCTGGGGCCGGATGTTCAACAGCGAGATCGGCGGCCAGGTCGCCTGGCTGCTGCCGGCCGCGCTCGCGCTGCTCGTCGCCGGCCTGTGGGTGACGTGGCGGGCCACGCCGCCGTCGGTGCCCTCCGCGGCCGGCGACGAGGCTGCCCGGCAGCCGCGTTGGGCGCCCCGCACCGACCGGGCGCGCGCGGCGTTCCTGGTGTGGGGCGGCTGGCTGCTGGTGACGGGCATCGTCTTCAGCCAGATGCAGGGGATCTTCCACCCGTACTACACGGTCGCGCTCGCCCCGGCGATCGGCGCGCTGGTCGGCATGGGGTCGGTGGCGCTGTGGGAGCGCCGCGAGCACCTGGCGGCCGCCGGCACGCTCGCCGCTGTCACGGCCCTCACGGCGTGGTGGTGCGCCCACCTGCTCGGCCGCACCGCCGGCTGGCACGACTGGCTGCGCCCGGCCGTGCTCGTCGTGGGGCTCGCAGGCGCGGTGCTGCTCCTGGGCGTGTCCCGGATGCCGGCTCGCGCGGGTCTCGCCGTCGCGGGTCTGGCTCTGGTCGGCTGCCTGCTCGGTCCGACCAGCTACGCGCTGGCGACCGCGGATGCGCCGCACACCGGCGCGCTCCCGAGCGCGGGCCCGGCGGCCGGCGGCCGGAACGCTCGTCCCGCCGCCGGCGCCTTTCCCGGCGGCCAGGGCCAACTGGGCCAGGGTCAGGGGCAGCAAGGTCAGGGACAACAGGGGCAGGGCGGCTTCCCGTGGCAAGGCGGCACGGCACCCGGTGGCGGCTTCGGCCGTGGTCTCGGTGGCGGGACACCAGGCTTCCCTGGTGGCCAGGGCGGCACCGGTGGTCAGGGGGGTACCGGTGGTCAGGGGGGTACCGGTGGTCAGGGCGGCGGTGGGTTCCCCGGCGGGGGCGGCGGCATGGGCGGCCTGCTGGGCGCGACCGACCCGGGCGCGGACCTGGTGGCGTTGCTGAAGCAGAACAGCTCCGCGTACACCTGGTCCGCGGCCGCCGTCGGCTCGAACAACGCCGCCGGGTACCAGTTGGCGGCCGATGAGCCGGTCATGGCGATCGGTGGCTTCAATGGCACCGACCCGTCGCCCACACTCGCGCAGTTCCAGAAGTACGTCGCCGACGGAAAGATCCACTACTTCATCGGTGGTGGGCTTTCCGGGCGCGGGAACGGCGGTAGCCAGCAGGCCTCCGCGATCACCGCGTGGGTCCAGCAGAATTTCACCGCCTCCACGGTCGACGGCGTCACCGTCTATGACCTGACTACCAACCCTGACGGGGCGACGAGCAGCGGTGGCGGCACGGGCAACGGCGGAACGACGGTGACCTGAGGTCGGCGCTGAGGCCGGCCCGTGGCCCGTTGCCCATGGCTCTGGCTCTGACGCCGGCGTTCGGGCCGGTGCTGGCGCTGGCAGATCCGCGATGCCCGCCGTGCTCGTCCGGCCACGGCGGGCATCGCGGAACGTGGAGAATTAGGGGCACCTGGCGCATCGTGTCGGGTGAGAGACGGTTGATCCGGTCGAGCGGCGCGCGGGCGCGATGCTTGGGTGCGTCGAAGGCGGGCTTTCGGCCGAGCCGCCTCTCGCTCGCGATGGCGTCGGCTCTCGCCGGTCGTCGGCCGGCGAGGCGTGGTGCCTGTGGGGAGGCGCGGCGCCGGCGGGTGGGCGCGAGCCCCGGGAGATGGGAGACGTGTTCTTCCGTGATCGTGGATCGGACGCTCGTCGAGCGGGCCCTTCCGGGCTATGCGCTGGGCGCGCAGGTTGGTCGCGGCGGGGCCGGCACGGTGTTGGCGGCCAAGGACCGGCTGCGCCGCGACGTGGCCATAAAGGTGCTGCCGAGCGCTCCGGAATCGGGCACGCACCCCGAGGATGAGGCGCTCATTCTCACCAGGCTCGAGCATCCCCACATCGTGCGGGTGTACGACTTCGTACCCGCTGGCGAACTGGCCCTCATCGTCATGGAGCTGCTGGCGGACGGCGACCTCAAGGCCAAGCTGAGGCAGTCGCGGGCCGCGCCGGAATGGGCCTGCGCGGTGGTGCTCGCCGTGGCGGGAGCATTGGAGACGGCGCATCGGCGGGGGCTGCTGCACCGCGACGTGAAGCCGGCGAACGTACTGTTCACGGCGGACGGCCGGGCGAAGCTTACGGATTTCGGCATCGCGAAGGACATCGCTGGCACGGCGTCCGTCACCAGCTCCATCGTCGGGACGCCGCGTTACATGGCTCCAGAGCAGTTCCTGGGGCAGCCATTACGTCCCACCGTCGACGTGTACGCGCTCGCGGTCGTCGCCTACGAGATGGCCGCCGGCATGCCCCTGTTCGGTGGCGACACGGACAGCTACCTGAGGCTGCGCGATGCGCACCTGCACACCCCGCCCCCACCGCCGCCCGGCGTGCCGGCCCAGGTCAGCCAGGCACTGCTGACGGCCCTGGCCAAGGACCCGGCGCACCGCCAGCAGTCCGCCCGGGCGTTCGCGCTCGACCTCGCCGAGGCCGCCGCGGCCACTCTCGGGCCCGGCTGGATGGACCGAGCCCAGACCCCCGTCGACCTCGACGACGACGTCCGCGCCGCCGCGAGGGGTTCCTCCCGCCTGGCCATGCCAGCGGCTGGCCTGCCCGCGACACCAGCACCCGCGACACCAGCACCCGCGACGCCAGCACCCGCGACGCCAGCACCCGCGACGCCAGCGCCAGCGGTGCCGGCACCTCCGATGCCGCAGCTTCCCGCGCTGCGGCCCTCCGTTCCGCCGCGCTCCACGCCGCTGCCCCCAATGCCGTCGCCCTCCCCGGTACCGCCCTCCCCATTTCCGCCGGTTCCGACCGGCCTCGCCCCGACCACCCCCTATCTCCCGGGCGTGGGATACGGAACGCCAGCCCACAACGCCGCGAACCGGCCGGCACCCGGCGGCGTCCGACAGATTCCGCCGGCGGGCTTCGGTGGCTATTCAGCGGGGCCTGGATACGGGAGCCAGCCGGCTTCCGGCCCGGGCGGATACCAGGGCGCTCCGCCTCCAACTCCGACGCCTCCGCCGCCGCCCGCGCGCGACAACAGCCGGCGCAACCTCATCATCGGCGGTGTCGCCATCGGTGCCGTACTGGTGGTTCTGATCGTCGTCCTGGTGATCGTGGCCAGGCCGAAGGACGACACCGGAACGGTGGTGAGCGGCGCGTCGCCGGGCGCGACCACGTCGGCGAGTCCTCCGCCCACGACGGCGCCGACAACTCCGGTCAAGGCTCCGCCCTCCGCCCCGCCGTCGACGCCGACCGCGGCGCTCAGCCTGGCGGAGCAGGCGCTCGTGGCCAAGCTGGACTCCGGCTCGCTGTCGGGTTGCAAGCCGGCGGCCAGCCAGGAGAACTTCACCGTCCAGGCCGCCGTCACCTGCATCTCGACGGGGGAGAAACACGCGGTCGCCGCGTTCAGCTTCTTCGACGCGGATTCACTGGCGCAGTTCACCAAGACCCGCGACGACGAGGTCACGGACTCCGGCTCCTGCAAGAACGGCAAGGACCACGTCGGCCGGTGGAACTACACCGGCGAGACCGCCGAGCAGGGCGCGCTGATCTGCGGCCACGAGAACGGTGACTTCTACATCTACTGGACCTACGACGCCGACCTGGTCGCGTTCATCACCTTCGACGAGGACGGCCGCGGCCTCTACGAGTGGTGGACCGACTTCGACGCCCTGCCCTGAGCCCCTAGGGTTGGATGACGGCCAACAGGTCGCCGACCTCGACGGAGTCGCCGGTGGTGTGGGCGAGTTCGGTGATGGTGCCGGAGATGGAACTGGTGACGGCGGCCTCCATTTTCATGGCTTCGACGACGGCGAGTCGGGCGCCCTTCTCGATGGTGTCGCCGACCTTGACGGCGTAGGTGACGATGCCGGGGAGGCCGGCGGCGATGTGGCCGGGGTCGTTCGGGTCGGCGCGGCGGGCGGCGGCGGAGACGGCGGTGATCGACTCGTCGCGGACGCGGACGGGCCTGGGCTGGCCGTTGACGCGCAGGTAGAGGGTGCGGATGCCGGCGCGGTCGGGTTCGCCAATGGTTTCGAGCTCGACGATGATCTCGACCCCGGGTTCGAGGAAGACGCTGGCGGGTTCGCCGGGCAGCAGGCCGTAGAGGAAGGCCTCGGTGGGGATGACGGAGCTGTCGCCGTACTGCTCGAAGGCCTTGTTGTAGTCGCGCCACGGTCCGGGGAACAGCAACCGGGACAGTGCGGCCCGCCGGTCCTCGCCGGCCAGCGCGGTCCGGTCGTCGGATGCGAGTTCGGCGTCCGGCGGGGCTGGGCGCCGGCCGGCGAGCGCCCGCTCGCGGAACGGCTCGGCGAAGCCGGCTGGCGGGGTGCCGAGCTCACCGGCGAGGTAGCCCAGCACGCTCGCGGGCAGGTCGAACTTCTCCGGTTCGGTGCGCAGGGTGTCCGGGTCGATGTTGCCGCCGGCGATGAACAGGGCGAGGTCGCCGACGACCTTGCTCGTCGGCGTCACCTTGATCGGCTTGCCGAGGAGCTCGTTCGCGATCGCGTAGCACTCGGTCACCTGTGTCCAGCGGTCGCCCAGACCCAGTGAGATGGCCTGCTGGCGCAGGTTCGTGAGCTGGCCGCCGGGGATCTCGTGGCGGTACACGGCGCCCGTCGGTGCGCGTAGGCCGGCTTCGAAGGGTGCGTAGAGGTCGCGGACCGCCTCCCAGTAGGCCTCCAGCGCCGACAGCGCGGCAAGCGGGATGCCGGTGGCGCGATCGGTGTGGTCGGTGGCGGCGACCAGCGCGGACATGTTCGGCTGGCTGGTGCCGCCGGACATCGGGGCCGCCGCGGCGTCCACCGCGTCGACGCCGGCGTTCGCGGCGGCGAGCAGGGTGGCGAGCTGGCCGCCGGCGGTGTCGTGGGTGTGCAGATGGACGGGGACGTCGAACCGCTCCCGCAACGCGGTGACGAGCCGGGTCGCCGCCGGTGGGCGCAGCAGCCCGGCCATGTCCTTGATCGCCAGCACGTGTACGCCGGCCTCGACCAACTGCTCGGCGAGGCGCAGGTAGTAGTCGAGGGTGTAGATCTGTTCGCCCGGGTCCGTGAGGTCCCCGGTGTAGCACAGGGTGCCCTCGACGATCGCGGCCGTGTCGTTCACGACGGCGTCGATGGCGGGGCGCATCTGCTCGATGTCGTTGAGCGCGTCGAAGATCCGGAACAGGTCGATGCCGGTGGCCGCCGCCTCCTGCACGAACGTCTCGACCATCTCGTCCGGGTAGGGCGTGTAGCCGACGGCGTTGCGGCCGCGCAGCAGCATCTGCAGGCAGATGTTCGGCGCCGCCTCCCGCAGCGCCGCCAAGCGGTCCCACGGGTCCTCGGACAGGAACCGCAGCGCCACGTCGTAGGTCGCCCCGCCCCAGCACTCCAGGCTGAGCAGGTTCGGGGTAAGCCGGGCGAACGCGGGGGCGGCGGCCAGGATGTCGAAGCTACGCAGCCGGGTCGCCAGCAACGACTGGTGCGCGTCCCGCAACGTCGTGTCCGTGACCGCCAACGCGGTCTGGGCCCGCAGCCGGGCCGCCCACTCGGTTGGTCCGACCTCGGCGAGCAGCTGACGCGACCCGGCCATCAGCCCGTCCAGCCCGTCCGAACCGTCCAGCCCGTCCGGGCCGTCGGTCGAGTCCAACGGCGGCAGCAGCCGGCGCGGGTCGGTGAACGCCGCGCCGACCGGCCGCTTGTGGCCGTTGACCGTCGCGTGCGCCAACCGGGCCAGCATCCGGCTGGTCTTGTCCGCCCCGCCATCCCCGGCCAGCAGCCACGGCCGTTCCTCGATGAACGACGTCGTCACGCCGCCTTCGAGGAACGACTCGTCGGCGAGCAGCCGGGACAGGAACTCGATGTTGGTCCGCACCCCGCGGATCCGGAACTCCCGCAACGCCCGCCGCGCCCGCCGAGACGCCTTCTCCACCGTGACGCCCCGGCACGTCAGCTTCACCAGCAGCGAGTCGAAGTACGGGCTGACCTCCGCGCCGGAATAGGTCGCCCCATCCAGACGTACCCCCGGACCGCCCGGCGACTGGTAGTACGAGATCGTCCCCGTGTCCGGCCGGAAGTCCTGCGCCGGGTCCTCGGTCGTGACCCGGCACTGGATCGCCACACCCCGGATCGTGATGTTGTCCTGGGACAGGTTGAGGTCCGCCAACGTCTCCCCGGCGGCGATCCGCAGCTGCGCACCGACCAGGTCGACGCCGGTGACCTCCTCGGTCACCGTGTGCTCGACCTGGATCCGCGGGTTCATCTCCATGAACGTGTACGTGCCGTCCGCGCTGACCAGGAACTCGACGGTGCCCGCGTTCACGTAGCCGACGTGCCGGGCGAACCGCACCGCCGCGTCGCACAGCCCGGCACGCACCGCCGGATCCAGCCGCGGCGCCGGCGCGATCTCCACGACCTTCTGGTGACGGCGCTGTACCGAACAGTCCCGCTCGAACAGATGGATGACCGCGCCCGTCGCGTCCCCGAAGACCTGCACCTCGATATGCCGCGGCCGGTCCACCGCCTGCTCCAGGAACACCGTCCCGTCGCCGAACGCCGCCGCCGCCTCCCGCACCGCCGAGGCCACCGCGTCCGCCAGGTCCGCGGACCGTTCCACCCGCCGCAGCCCGCGCCCGCCACCACCCGCCGACGCCTTCACGAACAGCGGGAACCCGACCTCCTCCGCGGCCGCGGCCGCCCCGGCGCCGTCCACCAGCGGAACCGACGCCCGCAACACCGGCAACCCCGCCGCGATCGCCGCGTTCCGCGCCGCGACCTTGTCACCCGTCAACCTCAACACCGCCGGCGGCGGCCCGACGAACGTCACCCCCGCCGCCGCGCACGCCTCCGCGAGCGCCGCCGACTCCGACAGGAACCCGTACCCCGGATGCAGCGCATCCGCCTCGGCGTGCTTGGCGACCCGCAGCAACTCCTCGATGTCCAGATAGCCGCGCACCGGATGCCCCGGCTCACCCAGCTCATAGGCCTCGTCGGCCTTCGTCCGGTGCAGTGACGACACGTCCTCGGGGGTGTACACGGCGACCGTGCGCAGACCCAGCTCATGGGCAGCACGTGACACCCGGACCGCGATCTCACTCCGATTGGCGACCAGGACCTTGTGCACGCGCGCTCCTCATCGGGCTTGGCGTCTCTGGCGCCCTGCGGGCGCCGGCGTCGGACAGACGGACGGGGAACCTGCGGTTAACGGCCCATTCTGGCCGGCGTCAGAAGGGGGGACCAGGGCAACGTGGGGTGACTCACCATGACGGGTCGACACACCACGTAGTCATTAGGCCACGCGGACGATTCCATGCGTGGTTCCGGGCGTCGAGAGCTGGCCATCGGAGCGTCAACGATCAGCCATCCGTCGGCTACGCGTCAAGCGACGCGGTACCCGACGGACGGCGTCCGGCGGCTGGACCGTGCCTAGCGGGTGTAGATGATCTCCCAGAGGCGGGCGGTGGCATCGGTGCTCGTCGTCGCCAGCAGCAGGCCGAACGGGGCGAACGCGCAGCTCATGACGGTGCCGCTGTGGCCGGACAGTGTTGCGACCTCGACTCCGGTGCTGACGTCCCAGAGGCGGGCGACGTCGTCGGTGCTCGCGGTCGCGAGCAGCTGGCCGTCCGGAGAGAACGCGCAGCTCTGCGCCGAACCACCGAGCGTCATCGTCGTCGTGCCGGTCGGGACGTCGGTCACCCGCGTGCCGTCGTTGCTGGTGGTCGCGAGCAGCAGGCCGTCGGGCGAGAAGGCGCACCCGTTCGCGAAGTTCGTGTGCCCGGGCACCTTCATGATGCTCTCGCCGAGCGCGACGTCCCAGAGGAAGATCGCCTCGGCGCCAGCCGAGACCAGCAGCCGCCCATCGGGGGAGAACGCGCAGCCGTAGATCGAGCCGCGGTGTTCGCCGGTGAGGCTGGCGATCTGTTTGCCGGTCGAGACCCCCCACAGCCTGACGGTCCGGTCGGTGCTGGTGGTGGCCAGCAGGGTCCCGTCGGGGGAGAAGGCGCAGCCGTAGACGGGGCCCTTGTGTCCGGAGAACGTCATCGTCTCGGCCCTGGTCGCCACGTCGAAGAGTCGAATGATCTTGTCGCTGCCGGTGATGGCGAGCAGTTTGCCATCGGGGGAGAACGCGCAGCTGTTCGGGATCGAGCTCTTGCGGCCGGGGACGACCAGCTCGTCCACCGACCGCCCGGTGGCCACGTCCCAGAGCTGGATGCCGTCCTTGCTGGTGGTGGCCAGCACCCGGCCGTCGGGAGAGAAGTCGCAGCTCGTGACGTCGCGTTCGTGGCCGGCCAGGGTTGCCCGCATGCTGACCTCGACGAGGTGCGCCGGCCGGTGCGAGCGCTCCATCGTCCCGCCGCGCAGGTCGGCGCCCCCGCGGTCGGCGCCACCGCCGCCGCCACCCCGCGACTGGCCGAGCGGCACCGGCGAGGTCGGCAGGGTGGTGGCGATCCAGTCGTGCTCGGTGATCGACATGCCCGGTCTGGCGTGCGTGTGCAGCAGGCTGCCGGACGCCTCCGCGGCCAGGTCGAACAGCGAGCCGTCGGTCAGCCGCACCCGGGCGAGCACCGTCCCCGCCTCGAACCGGGCGCCCGGCTCGGCGAGCCAGCGGACCATCGTCGCCGTGCCGCCCGGGATCTCCCAGCGGGCCGGCTGGACGACGGGGCTGGGCCGGGCCGCGACCGTGCGCCGGGTGGAGACCGACGCGGCCCAGGCCGCCGCGCCCCGTACGACCGCGAGTTCCGGGTCCGACGGGACGAACAGCTGCTGGGACGGCCAGTCGGTGGCGACGCCCAGCTTGCCGGACAGGATGTCCGCGACCACCGGCATCCGCGAGCCGCCGCCGACGAGCAGTACCCCGCCCAGCTTCTCCGCCGGGATGTCGGCGGCGTCGAGCAGGTGCTGGCAGCAGGCCATCGTGCGGGCCAGCGTCGGCGAGGCGAGCTGGACGAAGCGCTCACGGTCGATGCCGACGAGCAGCCCCGCCGGGCCGAACACGTCCTCGACCATCGGCACGTCGGTGAGCTGGTGCTTCAGCGTCCTGGCGAAGTCGATCAGTTCGTGGCGGGTGCGCCGGGCGGCTGTCTGGAAGACCTCGCCCGGGCCCGTCGGGTTGAGCAGCGGCTCGAGGCTCGGCCCGTGGATGCTGAGGATCTCGTCGAAGAGCAGCTGGTCGAGGTCGCGACCGCCGCAGTCGAAGAGCGAGGAGTGCCCGATCACCTCGTGCCGGCCGGATGAACCGACCGCGATCAACGCCGCGTCGAACGTGCCGCCGCCGAGGTCATAGACCAGCATCAGGTCGCCAGGGTGCGGGCGGCCCGCGCCCAGGGGCGCCCAGGCGGCGGCGACCGGCTCGGCGAGCAGGTCGACGTCGACGAACCCGGCGGCCTCGGCGGCACCGATCATGAGCCGGCGCAGCGGGCCGGTGGGGTCGTAGACCGCGGGAATGGTGACGACGGCGCGTGGCAGCGGCCCGCCGAGCTGCGCCTCCGCCTCGGTCTTCAGCGCGGCCATCGTCGCGGTGACCAGCCGGGCCGGCGGGTAGGTCCGCCCGTCGAGCACCACCGGTGCCTCACGGCGCAGGTCCCGCTTGACCTCGCCGCGGTACGCCGCGGGCCAGATCCGCTTGCGACGCTCGGCGAGCGTCCCGATGATCAGATTCTCGCCGTCCGCGAACACCGAGGACGGCCAGGACACCGCTCCGCTGGCGGACTCCCTGACCAGCTCGACCTGACCGTCGACCACGTACGCCGCGGACGCACGGAAGGTGCCGTAGTCGATCGCGAGGATCGGCTCAGCCACCGCGCCCTCCGTCTGTCTTGCCGGGCCTCGCGCGCGAGCCGCCGGTGCTCGAACAAATACCGCTGACCCGTTGCGTCTGCCGCCTGGTATCAGCGCGCCATCCGCTCCGGGCCGCTGTGTGCCCTCCACCCCGTCGCGGTTGGGGCTCCTTCCGAATCGGCTTCGCCGGTCCAGGTTGTCACCCATCACCGGCACAAGGCCGGCCCACCATCCGCTACGGGTGGCCCCCGTGGTCGTCGGCCAGCATCATCGCCAGGCGGTCGACTTGTCCGGCCGATCCTAGCCGAGTGCCGCATGGACGCCTTCGCGCGGGTAGTCACCCCCTTTTCGTGTTGGCCCCATCGCTCAGTGTGGCCGATTTGGGCCAGCGTTTGGCGAATGCTCCGGAACGGGCTCGGCCGCCGACGCCCGTGATCATCGGCGTCAGGTAGGGCGGGCGGAGCGCGGCCGGACCCCAAGCGCCGTATTTCGCTGTGTTGGTGGGCATGGGGGAGCGAGATCGGCGGTAGAAGGGTGACGTTGGGTAGGTGCAGTAGAGGAGGCCGATATGAGCTCCACAACACTCCCAAGCCGCACGAGGATGACGGCCCGGGCCGCGCGCCTGGCGCCGACGGCGCCGCCGCCGCGCCGCGCGGTGCTGCCGCCGCCGTCGCCCGGTCCGACGCCGGGCCCCGGCGAGCCGGTTCCCCCGGGGCCGGGCCCGGACCCCACGCTCCCGGTCCCCGATCCGGACCCGGTCCCGCCGTCACCGGCGCCGGACCCGTTCCCGCCGGTGCCAGGCCCCGACATTCCCGTTCCGCCGATCCCTACGCCGGAACCGCTGTGACATTGGTTCGCTCCGTGCGGGCGGCGCGCTCCGGCCCCGTACTCACGACCTCCGAAATCGGCTTCGCCGATTCCGCAGGGACCCCGTCGCTCCCACGGGACCTCCGCGCGCCGTCCTCCTCCGCTCATGGGCGCTGCGGCGACCTCGCTGCGGCCCAACCCCGTTCGCTTCGCTCCGGGGCCGGGCCTCCGCGAGGCGCGCCTCCGCGCCAGCACGGTCACCCACCGCTGAACGTCACCAAACCGAAGCCGCGACGCTCGCGGGGCCACCTCACGACCTGCGGAATCGGCTTCGCAGATTCCGCAGGGATCCCGTCGCTCGGGGCCGCGCCTGCGCCAGCTCGGGTGCGTCGCGGGTTCGGAGTCGCCGTGGTTGAAGGGTGATCTTGAGTACGGTTGGTGCTGGTTCATTGACAGGGGGTTGATGGGTTGGGGTGGGGGGTAGCTCTGGAGAATGAGCCACCGCCCAGACGGCATCCCCGGCCGCGAGCTGTCCGACGCGGCTCTGGTTCGTGAGGTGCGCCAGCTGCACCGGACCCGGCACGCGACGTTTCTCGAGGGCAGCGAGGACGCGTTCGAGACGCATACCCGGCGGATGATGGAGCTGGAGCGCGAGTATCTGCGCCGTTTCCCGGACGCGGCCAGCCCCGACCCGCGCCGCACCCGCGCCGGCCGGCGCCGCGCGGCGGGCCTTCCCGCCTAGCCCGGGCCCTCCCGCCGCTCGAGCTGGAGCCTGGTGTCCGCCGTCAGGCGGGTCAGGTCGGCGGCGGTGTCGATGTCGTCGGGACTGCCGACGTCCTCACAGGGCACCTGGAGCACGCGGTCCGGGTTGGCGCGCAGCCAGGCACGGGCGCCGACGTCACCGCGAGCCAGCTGGGCGACGTCCGGCCAGACCTCACGGCGCAGTAGCACCGGGGTGCGCGGCCGGCCCGCGTAGCCGGCGACGATCGCCGCCGGCCTCGGCCGCTCGCCGGCGCCCTCGGCGTCCGTACCCTCGGCGGCCGTGTTCGCCGCGCCGATGAGGCGGCGGATGAGCGCGGGGCTGACGAGCGGCTGGTCGACGAGCGCGACGACCACCGCGTCCACGTGATCCGCCGTGAACGCGGCGAGGCCCGCGCGCAGCGACGCACCCATGCCCTCGGCCCAGTCGTCCACCCGGACGACCCGTGCCGGCGCCACGGCCGGCGGGCCGCCGTCGGTGGCGCCCGCGCCGGCCAGGGCGGCGGCGACCTCCTCGGCCGCCGCCCCGACGGTCACCGCCAGCGGTGAACAGCCCCCGGCGGTCAGCAGGCGGGCGCCCCTCACCACCAGCGGCGTGCCGGCCCACGTCAGCAACCCCTTGGGCATCCCAAGGCGCCGGCCGGCTCCCGCCGCCAACAGAAGCCCCGCCACTCGCACAGGTGGTTCTTACCGGTCCGCGCCGCGACGGTCACTCCAAAACCTCGATACCGAGACCTCGATACCCGGGCCCATGGCGGCATGCCTCGCTAATGTTGGGCGATAGCCCAATGTGCCGAAGGCCGGCACGGAGGCGGATGCGTGTGTCCGGCGAGCGCGCAACCCTTGAGGCACCCGAGCGGGCTGGCGATGGCGGAGGGTGACGGCACGATGCGGGAGTTGACCGAGCAGCTGCGCGGCTGGCGCCGCGCCGGGACGTCGTTCGCGGTCGCGACGGTGGTGGGGGTGCGCGGCAGCGCCCCGCGCCAGCCCGGCGCGGCGATGGCCGTCGACGCGACGGGCGAGGCGCTCGGCAGCGTGTCGGGCGGGTGCGTGGAAGGCGCCGTCTACCAGGTGGCGACCGACGTGCTCGCCACCGGCACGGCCGTGCTCGAGACCTACGGCATCTCCGACGACGACGCCTTCGCCGTCGGCCTGACCTGCGGCGGCGTGATCGACGTGCTGGTCTCGCCGGCGGGCGAGCCGCTCTTCGAGGTGCTGGACGCGATCGCGGCCGACGTCCCGGTCGCCCTCGTCACCGTCCTCTCGGGCCCGGCCGACCCACCGACCAGCGCGGACCCATCGACCAGCGCGGAGCGGTCGACCAGCTCGATGCCGGTCGGCCGGCAGGTGGCCGTCTGGGCGGACCGGGTGGTGGGCAGCCTGGGCGCGCCGGGGCTCGACCACGCCGTCATCGACGACGCTCGTGGCATGCTCGCCGCCGGCCACACCGGCCTGCGCCACTACGGTCCCTCGGGACAGCGCTCCCCGGTGGACGCGGCCGCCACCACTCCCTCAGGTCCTGGCACCACCGGCGAGGAACGGGAGCCGCGGATCGCCGCCCCCGGCATCGCGGCCGAGGCGGCCGGCCTGCCGGCGGACGCGGTCACGGTGTTCGTGCAGTCGTTCGCGCCGCCGCCGCGGATGCTCGTGTTCGGCGCGATCGACTACGCCGCCGCGGTGGTCTCGCTGGGCCGCTTCCTCGGGTACCGGGTGACGGTCTGCGACGCGCGGCCGGTCTTCGCGACCACCCGGCGCTTCCCCGCCGCGCACGAGGTGGTCTGCGAATGGCCGGCGCGGTATTTCGCCCGGGTCCCGGTGGATGAGCGGACGGTGGTCTGCGTGCTGACGCACGACCCGAAATTCGACGTTCCGCTGCTGCGCGCGGCGCTGCGTTCGCCCGCGGGCTACGTCGGCGCGATGGGCTCCCGCAGGACGCACGAGGACCGGCTGCGTCGCCTGCGCGAGGACGGCCTCGCCGACCACGAGCTGGCCCGCCTGCGCTCTCCGATCGGCCTGGACATCGGCGGGCGAACCCCCGAGGAGACCGCGGTCTCGATCGCCGCCGAGATCATCCAGACGATGTGGGGCGGCACCGGTGCGCCGCTGGGCCGCACGGCGGGTCGCATCCACGGCGTCTCCGTCGACGTGGCGGGCTGAGACGCCCTTTCGGGGAAATGGGTTGAGGCGCCCCCACGAGGTGGTGGGTTGAGACGCCCCTTCGGGCGGCGGACCGGCATCCGGTCGAGAGCGACGGAACGGGCGGTGCATACTGTCCCGCAACGCGGTGATCTGTTCGGTAAAGCGGTGGCCGACGGACGGCCAAGGGCCGCCGGTTTTCTTTGTCGCCCGCCGCCGGCACCGGCACGATCGACCTTCGTCAACGATTCAGAGGTCTCGATGCGCCGCTGCTCGGCCCGTCCGCCCGCCGTCCTGACCCTGCTGCTGACCCTTCTGCTCGGTTCCGCCTGCGGCCGGACTCCGGCCTCGGACCCGGCGACCGCGCCGGCCTCGCCGACGAATCCCGCGATCGACACCGCCGACCTCACCGTCGCGCATCCGACCGTCTGGGTGTGCCGGCCGGGGACGGTCGACGACAACTGCGCCGCCGGGCTGGACGCCACCACCGTCGGCCCGGCCGGACCGATGGGCACGGAGCCATTCGGCCCGGCGGCGAACCCGGGCGCCGACTGTTTCTACCTGTACCCGACCGTCTCGCGGGTCGCGGCCGGCAACGCGCCGCTGAAGGCGACCGACACCGAGATCGCGGTGGTCCGGGCACAGGCGGCCCGGTTCGCGACGGTCTGCCGCGTGTTCGCGCCGGCCTACGAGCAGTACTCCGTGGTGTCCCGACTGCAGCCGGACGGGCCGTCCGACATCGCCCGCTCCATCGCCTTCTCCGACGTCCAGTCGGCCTGGAACGACTACCTGCTCAACGACAACCAGGGCCGGCCGGTGGTACTCGTCGGCGACGACCAGGGCGCGGAGATGCTGCTGCGGCTGCTTCAGGAGGAGATCGAGCCCGACGCCGGCCAGCGGGCGTTGCTCGTCTCGGCGCTGCTGGTCGGCGCGGACGTGCGGGTCGCGGCCGACGCGGGCGCGCTCACCGGCGGCGACCTGACGAAGATCCCTGCCTGCCAGCGGCACGACGAGTTCGGCTGCGTCGTCGCGTACTCGGCCTACGAGGGGGACGCGCCGGCCGACGCTCGGTTCGGCCTGCCCTCGGCGCCGTCGCGCGGCACCGCGGCCACGGCCGACCTCGAGGCCGCCCCCACCGACCTGCGGACGCTGTGCACCAACCCGGCGGCGCTCGGGGGCGGCAAGGCGGTGCTCGAGCCCTACCTGCCCACCGCCGCACTCATCGGCGCCTCCCTACCTGGGCTGTCGCCCGCGAACCTGCCGGCCGCCGGCACCGGTTTCGTCACCTATCCGGACTTCCTCACGGCCGAATGCCAGCAGGCGGGCGGGCGAGCCTGGCTCACGGTGACGCCCGAGCCGGCCCCGAACGGCGACACCCGGTCGCTGCCGGCCATCGAGTCGCCACCGTCCTGGGGTCTGCACTTCGACGAGTTCTCCCTGACGCTCGGGGACCTCGTCGAGCTCGCCGGCCGCCAGACCGCCGCCTACCTGGGCGCGCACCAGCCGCCGGCTGGCAACCACGGGTAGCGCGCGCAGCGAGTAGGCGGATCGGCGGGTAAGGGGATGGCGGATCGGGCAGATCGATCGGGGGGAGGGAGTTCGGCATGGCTGGCTATTCGGACCGGCGGGCGGCGGGGCTTGCCCTGGCCGACCGGGTGGCTCTCGTCGTCCCCGAGGGAGAGCCCGTGGTCGTGCTCGGCCTGCCGCGCGGTGGTGTTCCGGTGGCCGCCGAGGTCGCGCGTCGGCTGTCCGCGCCCCTGGATGCGTTCGGGGTGCGCAAGCTGGGTGCCCCCAGACAGCCGGAGTTCGCCCTCGGCGCGATCGCGACCGGCGGGATCAAGGTGGTCAACGAGACGATCGTCGGCCGGCTCGGTCTGACCGATGGCGAGGTGGAGGCGCTCGTTGTCCGGGAGGCGGCGGAACTCGCGCGCCGCGAGCACGCCTACCGGGACGGCCGCCCGCCGCCGGCGCTCGCCGGCCGGACGGTGGTGCTTGTCGATGACGGCCTGGCCACCGGCGCGACGATGGTCGCCGCGGCGCGTGCCGCCCGGGCGGCCGGGGTGAGTCGGCTCGTGGCGGCCGTTCCCGTCGCCTCACCCGAGGGTGCCGACGCGGTGCGCGCCGAGGTGGACGAGCTCGTCTGCCCGCTGTACCCACCCGACTTCCTGGCCGTCGGCCAGTTCTACGACGACTTCGCGGCCACGTCCGACGACGAGGTCCGTGACCTGCTCGGGGCTCTCATGCCCCACCGATCGGCCAGGTGACGGTCTGGCGCCCGCCGGGTTCGGTGGGGTCGGTTCGGAGATCCGCGATGGCTGGCGGCTGGTAGGCGCGCCGGACGCGTGACGTGTGCCAAGCTCCCGACTAGCCAATCGGCGGAGAAGGGGTGATACGGGCATGTCGTGCCCGGGTAAACCCGGCTTCGGCGAGCGAGTGAGCGCCCACAAACTATAGATTCCCGGCTGATGGGCTCGTGTTGTCGTGTTCGCTCCCCCCGGCGATGGCTCGCGCACCGGCAGGCGGCCGGCCGCGGCGGAGCCGGCGAGGCAGTTGACCACATAGGGAAGGAGAGATCCTCGTGACCGCAGCGGACACCGCGGACCTCGTGCTACGGGTCGTCGTCGGGCTGACGATCGTCGCGCACGGCTACAACCACATTTTCGGGCCGGGCGGCATCCAGGGCACCGCGGGTTGGTTCGCGAGCATGGGGCTCAAGCCTGGCATCATGCACGCCTGGGCGAGCGGCCTGATCGAGCTGGCCGCCGGTGTGGGTCTGGCCGTCGGGTTCCTCACGCCGGTCAGCGCCGGCGCGATCATCGGCATCATGGTCGTCGCCGGGATGACGGCGCACCGCAAGAACGGCTTCTTCATCTTCAAGCCGGGCCAGGGCTACGAGTACGTCCTGATGATCGCGGTCGTCTGCCTGGCCATCGCGACGTTCGGTCCCGGGTACGCCTCGCTCGACCACGCGATCACGATCGATGACAACGTCGACGGCTGGCTTGGCGGTTTGATCGCCCTGGTGCTGGGCGTGGTCGGCTCGGCCGGCCTGCTGATCACCTTCTGGCGCCCCGAGTCGCCGAAGCCGGCCCCCGTGGCCACCACGGACGCGCAGGCCAAGCAGGACGCGTAACGCGCGTATCGGCCGGGCCGTACGCACGTGGAGGCCCGAGCACGGAGAAGGGAGCTGTCGCGCCGAGGCCGGTGGGATGGCTCCCTTCCCCCGTTTCTACGTCTCGCCAGCGGGTTCCGCCGGCTGGGAGCCGGATCGGCTCATCGGATGCGCCTCGACGACCCGGCCCAGCAGGGACACGAGGGCAATCCGCTCCTCGCTGGCCAGCGGGGCCAGCAGCTGTTCGTTCATCGCCTCGGCGCGTTGGGCCACCTCCGTGTGGGTGTTCTCTCCGCGCACCGTCAGCCGAAGCACGTTGCGCCGGCCGTCGTGCGGGTCGCGCACGCGGCGGATCAGCCCGCGCTGGACGAGCCTGGCCACGACGTCGGCGACCGTGGAGCGGTCGAGGCAGGCACGCTCGCCGAGGGTCCGCTGGTCGATGTCGGGCGACGCCCGCAGGCTGTTGAGTACGACGAACTGCGGTGGAGTGGTCTCCGTGGAGACCGAGGCCGTCCACAGCTGGTGGATCACCTGCTGGAGGCGGCGGGCGAGGTGCCCTGGGTTGGCCGACAGGTCCGCCGCGCCGTCGACGGCGGTTCCGGACGGTTCCGACACGGTGGTCCGTCCACCATTCCCTGCCGAATGGTCGGGAAGCATCTGCGTGTTCAGGGTCTGCGTCCGTTCGCTTCGGGCACCTAGGACGGGGCGCGGGGAGCGCCTCGTCATCGGGCGCTTCGCGCCCCGGACCTACCAGGTCGGCTTCGCCGATCCGGCAGGAACCCCGGCGCGGTCTCGGGTTGAGGCATATAGCGGTCGGCGGTACTGGGCTCGGGCCGCTGAGGGCTGGGCTGATGGCGGTGCTTGGCCCGGCGGTCCCTAGTAGGGGCATATGACGGGCCGGACTCGCTCCGAGGGCTGCGATGTGGTTGGACAGGGTGCTTACGGGAAGTTGGTCGGTGTCGGGCCCGGCGGTCGGCGGCGCGCTGTGTTGATGGGTTGAGATCATAATCGTCCGCATCAGGTCGTGCTGTGGCGGAATCGCCGGAGAAGAGGGCCTCGACCCCAGAGAAGGTGGCGTGTCGGCCGAAAATGTACGAACATTCCGCTTTCAGTACCCAAGCGGAGTGGATGTCTCCAATTTGACACCGAGTGCCGCCCTCTTGGCGTCCAGGCGACAAGGCGACGATGCCTGATCGTCCTGACGGGGTGAGCCGCTCTGGGAACGTCGGCGCGAGCACCGGATCTACCGCCCAGCAGCACCGTCGACGACTCTTCCACGATTTGCCGATACCCGTCCGGGTAGATCCAGCTCGTGGCCTGGCAGCGGGCCGGGCCGAGGTAGTCGGCATCAGCCGGATGTGACGGGAGCAGCCGATGGATCGAGGCAGCGCCAAGCACGGCCCGCAGCTCGATGAGGCGATGGCCGGGGAGGTGCGTGGATATGTCCGGGCGCGGCGGGATCCTCGTGCGGTCGAGTGGAGGTCGCCCGAGCCGCCCACGGACGACGTGCCGGAGGCTCTCGATCGCCAGGACGGGATCGGTCGCGGGAGCGCGCCCTCCGGCATGACCCTCTCCGACGTCGAGGAGCGCTCGGAGCTGGCCCGATGGCTCGGTCGGGCGGTCTTCCCCGCCGACCGCGCCGAGGTGCTGGCGCATCTGCGCGGCCAGAACGCCCCGGACCACATCGTCGAGGAGATGCGGGCGGCACCGCCGGAGGCGCGGTTCGGGTCGCTTGGCGAGCTCTGGCGGGCACTGCACGACGGGGCGCACGTCGAGGCCAGACGCTACTGACTCCTTGGCTGGCCTCGGCTAGGTGAACCGTTGTTTCGTTCTACCTGTTTGATCTTTTATGTCAGCCTGTCGGCTCGTCTGTGGGGCCGTCGGCGCTCTGAAGCCGGCGACCCACGGGCGGGTCCGCGGCCGACTGTCGTCCGCTTCTGACCGCTTCTGACGGCTTCCAACTGCTTCATTGCCGAATCATCGAGAATGACGGCTGAGCATGGAGGGCACGGATGGGCGGGGCATCGAGCCGACCCGACCAACCGGTGGAGTGCGATCTGGTTTCGGCGGCGGCGGCAACATCGGGCCGAAGGTCCCTGTGTCGACATAGCGGGCGCGCCGCTGGGCAAGAGCGGTCACATGAAGCGATACGCGGGTGTGCGGGACCGGGCCACGGCCAGCCGCCGAGACGTCGGCCGGCTGGTGGTCGTGTGCCTGGTGCTCGGGGTGGTCATTCTCGTGCTGTCCGGGCTGGTCGGGGCGCTGGACCTGCTCGCGGTGGGCGCTGTCCTCGGCGTCTGGGCGCTGTGCGTGGCGGCCAGGCTGATCCTCGGGCGTTACGGCGAGGACTGGGCCCTGCCCGCCGACACCGGCGCCGCCGACCTGTGGCCTCGGCTTCGGGCCAGGGTGAGCCGGCGAGGGTCCGCGTCGCCGGCTGGGCCTGGCGCCGGCGGCCGTCTGCCCTGGGACAGGGCTCGGAGCTACCTGGATGCCCGCCGGGGCCGGCGCGCGGCGGCCCGCCTCCCGCTGCCCTCGCCGGCCTCCCCGTCTGGTGCCATGGGTCCTGGTGCGGTCCGGGCGGACGCGGCCCGGCCTGCCCGGCCCGGCGGCGCGGCGCGGGCCGGGGCCAGGAGGCCCGAGGCCGCCGTGGGCGCGTCGGCGGGGAAGCGGCCGGCGGTTCCCGACCGGAGTCCGTCGCGGCGACCATGAACCGACCTCGGCGACCATGAACCGTCCTCGGGCCCGGTGAATAGCCGTCGAATGACCCGGGTAGGTCCTCAGGTATGGGTGCGACGAGTGAATATGGCCGACGGCCGGCTTCTGATGGTTTGTTTCACACACTTGCGGCGGGGTTGGATCAGACGGAGCGGGAGCAGACCCTCAATCTGATCAGGCAGCGCCTTTATGCTGACCGTGCCGCCGCGGCGGCCGGGCAACGGGAGCGCCAGGTCGATGTCGGCACGCGCACGCGTGCGCGCCGCCGCCGCGACAACCCCGACGAACCCAAGCGCTGAACATGCGCCTGACATGCGCCTGCCAGCCGTCGGGCGCGGCGGGAGGTACCGCGGGGCATCGTTCCACCCCCAGGGCGGCGTGCATTTCTCGGGCTGATCCGCTTTTCCTGAGCCGTGGTTTGTCGAATGCCATGGCCTGGCTGCGTGATCGCCTTAGGTCAGGACTCCCGCCCACTCTGAGCGTGGGAAACCGCCGGCCTATGCGCTCACACACGCTGAAATGCCGATACGCCGCCTGGTGGACCTAATGGTCGAGAAGTGCGGCGTATCGGCATTTCAGCGGATGGGTGCCCAGCCCGCCTGATGCGCGCCGAGGGAGCTCGGCGGACGGTCGTAGCCATGAATCGCGCCGCCGACGGAGCCCGCGGGCGCAATGTAGGAGAGCTCTCCGAACTCGCTGCGCATCGTGCGCCGGTACGAGTCGAGGTCGCCGTCCTTGGGCTCGGCCAGGTCGAAGGTGTCGCGCTCACCCAGCGACGTGAGCCAGCGGGCGGTCTGCGCGAGCGAGACCCGCACATGCCAGCTGCCGCCCTCCCGCTCGCGGCGGGCGAGCGCGTCCAGCACGCCGTAGGCGGCCAGGTAGCCGGTGGCGTGGTCGAGCGTCTGCGCGGGCAGCGGCACCGGCCGGTCCGACCCGCTGGCGCGAGCCCCCGCCAGCGCGATGCCCGCCGCGGTCTGCACCAGGCTGTCGAAGCCGCGCAACCCGCTCCACGGGCCGACCCGGCCATAGGCGCTGATCGTCGCGCAGACGATGCCCGGCCGGATCCGGGCCAGCGCCTCCGGCCCGAACCCGAGCCGGTCGAGCGCCTTGGGCCGGTAGGCCTGCACCACGACGTCCGCCTGCGTGACCAGCTCCCGCAACCGGCGCGCGTCCGAGGCCACCCGCAGGTTGAGGAAGGCGCTCCGCTTGCCGAAGCCCGTGTCGATCACCAGTGCGCGCGCGTCCGGCAGGTGCGCGGCGCCGACCCGCAGCACGTCAGCCCCGAACGAGGCCAGTACCCGGGCGCACACCGGCCCGGCGATCACCCTCGTCATGTCCAGGACGCGCAGGCCGGCCGCCGGGCGGGCCGGCGACGGACGGGCCTGTGCCTGCGTGGACAGCGCCCGGGCGGGCGTGGCCGGCGCCCGCGTCCCCCTCGGCGGGCTCACGGCGGACGGCCCGCCGCGCGCGGCCGCGCTGTCGGCGATCTGCGAGGTCTCGGTGAGCGGCAGCTCGGCCACGGCCCGCCCGGCGGGGTGCGCCCACCAGTCCCGCTCCTCACGCGCCATGGCGGCACACATGCCCATCGCGTGGAGTTCGGCCTCCAGGTCGGCCGCGTTGTACCGGGCCACCGCCCGGGCGACCGCGGCCGGGTCCGCGCGGGTGTGGAGCAGGTCCAGCACCCCGGCCCGGTGGTGCGGCAGGTTGCAGTGCAACTGGACCCAGCGACCGTCGCCGGCCCGGTAGTAGCCGGAGAGCGCGTCCCACGGGCTCGGCGCGGGCCGCCCGCTGATCCGCAGCAGCCGCTCGCTGCGGAACGCGGCGGCGGCGTGCCGCGTGTCGATGCTGACCGGCAGGACGTCCTCGCCCGACCGCGCGGCCCACAGTTCGGCGGCGCCGTGCGCGGCCGCGGCGACGGAGATCGTGGCCGCGGCGGTCACCCGGTAGAGGCTCGGCAGGACGTCGACCGGCCCGGTGATCGTGAGGCGCGAGGCCGCTCGCGGGTCGCCGACGACCTCGGCGAACTCGGTCAGGATCCCGGCGGTCTCCCTGACCGTGTCGGGGTCCTCCTGCGCCTCCCGTGCCGTGCCTGCCGTCGCAACCGTGATCGCCGTGGCGGCCGCCGGGTCAGGAGCCGTCGCCGGCAACGTCTCGGCGTCGGCGTCCGCGCTCGGTTCGCCGTTCTCGCCCGTCTCGGCGGTCTCGTCCGCGCTGGTCGTCGCGAGCGCCTGATCCGTGGCGTCCGTCGCTGTGGCCGCGGGGTCGGTGCCGGCGGCCTCGCCGTCGACCACCGCTTCGGTCAGGTGGGCGTCCGCGCCGTCCGTCACGTCGGCGTCGCCCGCGCCGATGCCGTCGCCGTCGACCGGCTCGGCGCCACCTGCCAGGGTGTCGCCGTCAGCCGCGACCGCATCGTCCGTGACGGCTACATCCTCCGAGAGGTCGCCATCCGACCTGGTGGCGCCGTCGGAGACGGCCTCGTCGGTCGCCGTGGCGACGGCCGCTGGGGCAGGGCGAGCCGTGTCGCCCGACCGTGGTCGTTCATCCAGCTGGTCCGCCATCTCCCCATCCACCTCAGCGCCCGTCCGGATCACCGCTGTCTGTCCACACCTGATGTCCGACAGTGGGCGGTTCGCCACGTACAGCATCGCACCAGTCGTGACAGCATCCGGCGCAACCGCCCAACCAGGACCATCATGACTAGCGGAAGTGCCCCCGCGGCGCTCGGGGAGACCTGAGGCGTCAATTCGGGGAAAAGCCGGCCTGAGTGTTGGACGTGGAGGAACTTAGGGGGCGGGACCGGGGAGGCCGATCGAAGAGGTTCGGCCGACGGACGGGCGACGCGATGCGCGTGGGAGGGGATGGCGCATGGCCAGGCGGACGTCGTTGTACGACCTGCTCGGCGTGTCCCAGGCCGCGACTCTCGACGAGATCAGAGCGGCCTACCGGCGCGGCGCGCGCGTGCTGCACCCGGACGCCGGTGGCTCGGCGGCAGCCTTCGAACGGATCACCCTCGCCTACCAGATCCTCGCCGACCCCGCTCGCCGCTCCGCCTATGACCACTACGTCGCCGCCGGTGGCACCGTCACTGCCGGCGGAAGCACGACGGCGCCACGGCAGGGCTTCCCAGCAGGCTCGGACACGTCAGGCTGGCCCGGTGGCACGGCCGGCGGCGCGCCGGCCAGGGGAGACGCCGTCGGCCGGCACCGACCGTCGGGTGATCGTCCCGGCTCGCTGGGGGGCTTCCCCGGAGTGAGCCGGGCCGCGCGGCGCGGCTACCTGGCGATGATGGGCGTCGCTCTCACCCTGTTCATCCTGGCCGGCACGGTCGTGCGACCGGTCTCGGTACCGGCGGCGGTGGCCATGGCCCTGGTCGCGATGGTGATCCCCCCGATCGCGGCCATCGTGGTGAACCGTCCCCGCGCCCGGACGGCGGACCGCGCCGACGGGCGCACCACCGATCGCGGGACCGCCGGCAAATAGAGCCGTTGCCGTGCCGGCCCAGGATCCCCGCTGAAGCCGGGGGCGCCCTCCTCGGCCGGCGGGCGCCGTTTCGCCGCGTGACGGGGCGAGGACTTCTTATCCTCTGGCTATGCCGAGATACGACTACCGCTGCCGGGTCTGCGACACCTCCTTCGAGGTGCGGCGCGGCATCCACGAGGACGCGCCGGCCTCGGCCGTGTCCTGCCCCGCCGGTCACGCCGAGACCTCCCGTGTCTTCGCCGCGGTGGCGGTCTCCCGGGGCGTGTCCGCGCCCATGCGCGCTCCCATCCCCACCGCCGGCGGTGGGGGCTGCTGCGGCGGCGGCTGCGGCTGCCACTGATGGCGGCGGCGGGGATGGGCCAACGCGACCCGCCCCGCGTGACCCG
>NZ_KI912266.1:850272-994304 GCF_000235425.2 Pseudofrankia saprophytica | reverse complement strand
CCCCGCGTGACCCGCCCCGCGTGACCCGCCCCGCGTGGCCTCTGGCCGCTCCGGAACCGGGCGCTGGCACGGGTGGCACGTGGCCCCACCCCGCGCCGGGTGGCGGGCTGGACTGGGTGAGCAGTTGAGGGTCCGGTGCGGTGGGAGCCCCGGTGCGCGCGCGGGCGGGCCGGGCACGATGTGGGCTTCGGGGCGGGCGAGGTGGCTCAAGCGGGTGAGAAGGCCTGGTGTGGTGGGTGTTGCGGGGGTGCGGCTCCCCAGTACGTCCGATGAACGGACGCGTTGCCAAAGCGCCTGGTTTGTGTCCTGCATGTAACAACACCTCAACGGCCCTACCCGTTCGGTCGCCGGAGGGCTAGGTTTCCGCCAACTCGGCGGGGTCGTGCCACGGGGCGCCGGAAGTCATGTTCGATGCCCTGTAGCGCCCGTCGAAGCAGGAAGACCGAAGCGGTTCCGATCATCATGACCGGTACCCGCACCGCATCCTCCGCGGCCGCTGGCGGCCCGCCGGAATCCTCCGGTGGATCGTGGCGGTCCGCGGGTCGGGGCGTCACGCTGGCGGGTCGTCCGGGCACACGTAGGAGGAAGTTGATGGCAAGACGCAGGCTCCTGGGCGCGCTGGCGCTCGCGACGGCGGTATCGCTCACCGCCGCCGCCTGTGGCAGCGATGACGGAGACTCGGGTGGCTCGGATGGTGGCAAGCCGTCCTACACCATCGGCTTCCAGGGCCCGCTGTCCGGCGACAACCAGCAGCTGGGCATCAACGGTGAAGACGGCTTCAAGCTCGCCATCGACGAGGCGAACAAGAAGGGTGACCTTCCGTTCACCCTGAAGACCGTCAGCTCCGACGACGTCGGCAGCCCGGACCAGGCTCCGGCCGCGGCGCAGAAGCTCGTCGACAACAAGGACGTCATCGCCCTCGTCGGCCCGATGTTCTCCGGCGCGACGAAGGCCAGCGAGCAGTTCTTCTCGGACGCGAACCTGCTGTCGGTGAGCCCGTCGGCGACCAACCCGACGCTGACCTCGCTCGGCTTCACGACGTTCTTCCGGGTCATCCCGACCGACGACGTGCAGGGCAAGGCCGCCGCCGACTACATCTCCAAGGCCCTCAAGCCGACCAAGGTGTACTCGGTGGACGACGCCAGTGAGTACGGCACCGGCCTGTCCAAAGTCATCGAGACGGAGCTGACGGCGAACGGCACGACGTTCGTCCACGAGAGCGTGAACCCGACCAAGGACTACACGTCCGAGGCCACCAAGCTCGTCGCCGAGAAGCCGGACGTGATCTACTACTCCGGCTACTACGCCGAGTTCGCGCTGTTGACCAAGGCGCTGAAGGACAAGGGCTACACCGGCAAGATCCTCTCCGGTGACGGTTCGCTCGACCCGCAGTTCATCGCGCAGGCCGGTGCCGCCGCTGCCGAGGGCGCCCTGATCAGCTGCCCGTGCCTCTGGGCGCAGGCGGACCCGAACGCGGCTGGCTTCGTCAGCGCCTACAAGGCCCTCAACGGCCAGGACCCGGGTACCTACTCGGCCGAGGCGTACGACGCGGCCAACGCGATCATCGAGGTCCTCAAGAAGCTCGGCCCCGGCGCTGACCGCGCCGCCGTCTCCGCGGCCTTCAAGACCATCGACTACAAGGGTCTGACCAAGCAGATCAAGTTCAGCGACAAGGGCGAGGTCAGCGACCAGGCCGTCTTCATCTACACGGTGAAGAACGGTGCGATCAGCCTGGTCGGCCCGGTGTCGAAGCTGGTCCCGACCAGCTGACCAATCGGTCGGTCGGTTGGGACCCCCGCCGCGGGCCTCGCGCCCGCGGCGGGGAGTGCCGCTCACCCGGCAGGTTCGTGACGGACGGGCGGCGGGCGTACGCGTCCGCCGCCCGTTCCGACGTTCGCGGCAGGTCAGGGAGTGGCAGCGGTGGGTCCGGCGGCCCGGTGGGCCGCCGGCAATAATCGCCGCGGCTGGGGAGTGCCGTGCCGAGACGTGGCACCGCCAGCCCCACCATGAACGAGTGACCGCGAGGCGGTGGCTGCCTCCGGTCATGCACCTCAGGTTTTGCGTAGTGATGTTGCCTGCCTGATGCGCGACCATATTCTGGTCAGCCGCCCCAGGCCGGAACGACTTTGCCCCAGGCTGGAAAGATCTTGCCTCGGGCCGTGCGGCCCTGTTCCGCCGCGCCGTGGCTGTAGATGATATTGACAAGGCGGATGCATGGGCTTCGTCCACCAGTTCTGGCAGCTGACCATCGACGGGCTGATGTCCGGCTCGTTGTACGCCGTGATCGCGCTTGGCTACACGCTGGTGTACGGCGTCCTGCAGCTGATCAACTTCGCGCACAGCGAGGTGTTCATGCTGGGCGCGTTCGGCGGCCTGTTCGCGGCCAGAGGATTGGTCAACGGCTTCAGCGACACCCCGTCCGGCCTGGCGTCCGTGGGGATTGTCCTGGTCGGCCTCGCTGTCGGCGCGCTGTGCGGCGCCGCCGCCGCGTTCACCCTCGAGCGGGTCGCCTACCGGCCGCTGCGCAAGCGGAACGCGCCCCGGCTGGCCTACCTGATCAGCGCCATCGGCGCCTCGCTGTTCGCGGTGAACATGGCCGGCAAGCTGTGGGAGCGTCAGAACGTCACGATGGAACTTCCGTTCACCAACGGCACCGTCTTCCACGTGTTCAGCGCCGAGGTCAACACCAAGACCCTGGTGATCATCCTGGTGGCGGCGGTGATGCTGGTCCTGCTCGACACGCTCGTCGCCCGTACCCGGCTCGGCCAGAGCATCCGCGCCGTCGCGCAGGACGCCGACACCGCGACCCTCATGGGCGTCAACGTCGAGCGGGTTATCCTGCTGACGTTCATCATCGGCGGGCTGCTCGCCGGTGCCGGCGGGTTCCTGTACGCGATGACCTTCAGCGCCTCCAACAACATGGGCTTCATCCCCGGCGTCAAGGCGTTCACCGCCGCGGTGCTCGGCGGCATCGGCAACGTGCGCGGGGCCATGCTCGGCGGCATCGTGCTCGGCCTGGTCGAGAGCTACGGCGGCTACATCTTCCAGGCCTCCTACAAGGACGTCATCGCCTTCCTGGTGCTGGTGCTGATCCTGATGGTCAGGCCGACCGGCCTGTTGGGCGAGCGGCTGGGGAGGGCAGCATGAGCACGACCTCGGCGACTCCCGCCTCCCCTTCGGTGGCGCCAACCCCGCCACCGTCACGACCGGGCGGCGCGGCGGGGCTCGGCCGCGCGGCCACCGCGGCGCTGTTCAGCCTGGCGGGGCTTCGCCAGCTGGGCGTCTGCGTCCTGATCGGCCTCGCCGTCGCCCTCATGACCGGCCCCAACGGCAAGGCGGCGAAACCACTGGGCGCCGTCCAGGACGCCATCCTCGCGCCGCGGATCGTCAAGTTCCTGGTCTTCGCCGTCCTGCTGTGGCTGCTCACCGCGCTCTGGCCGCTCGCTCGCCCCCTGTGGTTGATGGTCAAGGCGGCGGTCAGCGAGCCGGTGACGGCCGTGGCCGAGAAGCGCTTCGCCCCGCTCGGCCTGAACCTCGTTCTGCTGGTCGTGGCGATCATCATGCCGATGTTCTTCTCGAACGCGGCGGTCACGTGGATGGTCGACGGCGTCGGGATCTACGCGCTGCTCGCGCTCGGCCTCAACGTCGTCATCGGCTACGCCGGCATGCTCGACCTGGGCTACATCGCCTTCTTCGCGATCGGCGCCTACGCGACCGCCTACTTCGGCTCCAAGACCGCGATCCCCGCGCACTTCCCGCACTCGCTCAACCCGTTCTTCATCTTCCCCATCGCGTTCCTCCTCGCGGCGGTCGCCGGCGTCCTGCTCGGCGCCCCGACGCTGCGGCTGCGCGGTGACTACCTGGCGATCGTCACGCTGGGCTTCGGCGAGATCATCCAGCTGATCGCGAACAATGCCCATTGGACCAACGGCCCGCGCGGGGCGTTCGGCGTCCCGCACCTGTCGATCCACCTCCTGGGGATCAACTACTCCTGGAAGCTCGATCCGAAGCCGTACTACTACCTGCTGTTGGTGATCATCGTGCTGGTGATGATCGCCTTCGGCCGGCTGGAACGGTCGCGGATCGGCCGGGCGTGGGCGGCGATCCGGGAGGACGAGATCGCCGCCGAGGCGACGGGCGTGCCGACCCTGCGCCTCAAGCTGCTCGCGTTCGCGATCGGTGCGTCGGTGTCCGGGTTCGCCGGGGTGCTGTTCGCGAGCAAGCAGTTCTTCAACCCGCAGATCTTCAGCCTGCAGGCGTCGTTCCTGGTGGTCACGATCGTGATCTTCGGCGGGATGGGTAACCGGCTGGGTGTGGTCGTCGGCTCGGTCGTCCTGCAGGGGCTCGCCTTCTACCTGCGTGACACGGTGCCGGCGACGGACCGGTTCATCTATTTCGGCGCGGTGGTGATCGTCATGATGATCTTCCGTCCGCAGGGCATCATCCCCTCGCGGCGCCGTAAGCGTGAGATCAGCCTCGCCGAGCACGGCGTCGGTCATGCCGACTCGCTCGGCAGCGCGCCGACCTCGGAGAGCGGGGCCCGATGAGCAAGCACCGCGCGACGGGCGCCGGGGGCGCCGTCCTCGTCCCCGGCGGCCCGGGCAGCGTCGTGGATACGACCGACGAGGCCGGCGCGGACCTGGTGGTCAACGCGCGCGACCTGACACTGCGCTTCGGCGGCGTGACCAGCCTCGACGGGGTGACGCTGCGGCACCGTCGCGGCGAGATCCTCGCGGTCATCGGACCGAACGGCGCCGGCAAGACGTCGCTGTTCAACTGCCTGACCGGCGCCTACAAGCCGCAGCAGGGCTCGGTGGCGTTCTCGCCGGAGCCCGGCAGATCGCACTCCATCGTCGGGAAGACGCCGCACTCGATCACCAAGCTCGGCGTCGCGCGGACGTTCCAGAACATCCGGCTGTTCCCCGCCCTGTCCGCGCTGGAGAACGTCCAGATCGGCGTCGAGATGCGCCAGCGCTACGGCTCGATCGGCGCGATCTTCGGAACGCCGCGGATGCGGCGCGAGGAGCGTTCCGGGGTCGAGAGGTCGCTCGAGCTGCTCGACCTGGTGGGGCTGCGTCACCGGGTGCACGAGCTTTCCGCGTCGCTGCCGTACGGTGAGCAGCGCCGCCTGGAGATCGCCCGGGCGCTCGGCACCAACCCGAAGCTGCTGCTGCTCGACGAGCCGGCGGCCGGCACCAACCCGTCGGAGAAACTGGAGCTCGCGGAGCTGATCCGTACGATCGCCGGCACCGGCGTCTCGGTGCTGCTGATCGAGCACGACATGCGCCTGGTCATGTCGGTCGCGGCGAACGTCACCGTGTTGAACTTCGGGCGGGTCATCGCGCACGGCACGCCGGCGGAGGTCCAGCGTGACCCGGCCGTCGTCGAGGCGTATCTCGGTAGCCAGGACGACGAGTCCGCGGGCGGGGACGACGCGCCGGACGACGCGCCGACGGAACGGCTGACGCGTAACGGCGGCACCGGAAGGGACCAGCACTGATGCTGTTGGAGCTCGTCGACGTCGAGGTCGCGTACGGCGCCGTCACGGCGCTGCGCGGCGTCCGGCTGACGGTCGACGCCGGAGAGATCGTCACCCTGCTCGGGGCGAACGGCGCCGGCAAGACGACGACGCTGCGCACGATCTCCGGCCTGCTGCGGCCCCGGGCCGGGCAGGTGCTGCTCGACGGCGAGCTGCTCTCGAAGATCCCGGCGCACCAGCTGGTGCGCCGCGGGGTCGCGCACTCGCCCGAGGGCCGCCGGATCTTCCCGTCGATGTCCGTGCGCGAGAACCTGCTCATGGGGGCTTTCCACGACCGCAAGCACGTCGGGCCGGACCTGGAGCGCGTCTTCGGGCTGTTCCCCCGGCTCAAGGAGCGGGTCTCCCAGGCCGGCGGCACGCTGTCGGGCGGTGAGCAGCAGATGCTGGCGATCGGCAGGGCGCTGATGAGCCGGCCACGGCTGCTGCTGCTCGACGAGCCGTCGATGGGCCTCGCTCCGCTGGTGGTGCAGACCATCTTCGACGTGATCGCGCAGATCAACGCCGACGGGGTCGCGGTGCTGCTGGTCGAGCAGAACGCGGCCCAGGCGCTGAAGATCGCCAATCGTGGCTACGTGCTGGAGACCGGCCAGGTAGTGCTGGACGGGCCGGCGGGCGACCTGCTCGCCGACGACCGGGTCCGCCAGGCATACCTGGGCGAGGACGTGTCCGTGCCCGAGCAGGAAGTTCCCCACCAGCTGGCCAAGTAGCGACGCGGCGCTCACTGGCGCGTCCGTCGCCACCGCCACCACGACCGCCACCACCTTCCCGCTGTCCCGCCGTCGCCGTCACAGTCGTTCGCCTCGCCGGCAGCCAGCCGGCGGGGCCCCGCCTCGGCTGGCGGGGACCCGCGGAACGGCTGACGCGGACGGAAGAAGGCTGGAGCCTCCCACGTCTCAGGACCGGGGCCAGGGGTTGTCCAGCGGCCGGCAGCCACCCAGCTCGGCGGGCAGCTTGAGGGTGACGAGGTCCGGGGCTCGGTGGTCGCGGGACTGGAATCCGGCGACCCAGGGATGACTTCGGCTGATGCTCTCGACGGGCTTCCAGTCTCTGCCGTCGCGGGAGTCGGTGCCGAAACGCCGGACGCCGACCACGAGCAGCAGGACCGCCAGGACGATGAGGGTTGCGATGACCATGTGAAGAGAGTGCGTCCGCGCGGTTATCGCGGTCCATCTAATTTTTGTGGCCGAGACCGTTAAGCTGTTCTACGTGATCGATGTCCGACGGCTCCGGCTGCTCCGCGAGCTCGACAATCGGGGGACGGTGGCCGCGACCGCCGCCGCGCTGCACCTGACCCCGTCCGCCATCAGTCAGCAGCTCGCCGCGCTCTCGCGTGAGACCGGTGTCATGCTGCTGGATCCGGTCGGCCGGCGGGTACGGCTCACCCCGGCCGCCAGGGTGCTGCTGCGGCACGCCGACGAGATCTTCGCCCAGCTGGAGCGGGCCGAGGCGGACCTCGCCGCGTTCGACGAGGGCCGGCTCGGCGAGGTGACCATCGCCGCGTTCGCGACGGCGATCACCGGGATCGTCGCGCCAGCGCTCCAGGAGCTGCGGATAACCCATCCCGGCCTGCAGATCACCATCGTCGACGTCGGACCGCCGGACTGCTACGACATGCTGATCAGCGGCGAGCTGGACATGGCGTTCGACTTCGTGGCGACCAGGCCGGACGACGCCCGCTTCGAGATGGTCAAGATGGTCGACGATCTGTTCGACGTCGCGCTGCCCTGGGACCATCCGCTCGCCTGCCTGGATCAGGTGCACCTGGCCCAGCTCGCCGACGACGACTTCATCGCCAGCCGGCCAGGGACGGCCTGCCTGGAGATCATGCAGGCCGCGTGCGCGGCGGCCGGGTTCGCGCCGCGGCTGCGGCACCGCACCGACGAGTTCATCGCGGTCCTCGGCCTGATCGGGGCGGGGTGCGGGATCGGGCTGATCCCGCGGCTCGCCGGCCTCTCCTCGACGGACCAGGTCGTGCTGCGGCCGCTGGTCGACGCGCCGGCGCGCCGACTCGCGGTGTCGCTGCGGCGCGGCTCCGCGGGCGCGCCGCATCTCGCGGCCGTGCTGCGCGCGCTGACGACCGCCGCCGGGTCCGCCCTGACGGAGCCGCCGACGGTGCCCCCGCGCAGCGTCCGGCCGGCGTCCGTCCTGGCGGCGGTGCCGGCCCAGGCCGGCTGACCCGGGGGCTGGCTGACCCGGGGCCGGTTGACCGGGGGCTGGATGATCGGGGGGCTGGCTGGCGGCCGATGGCGACCCATCGACTACCTGGCGTAGTCAATCGCCGATTGTTGTTGCGCCAATGACTTGCGCGCGCACGCGCGTTACCAGGTCAGCCGGCTGTCGCCGCGCCCCCTCTCGCCGACCGCTGGCCGTGGCCGTCACCCCGCGCGACCATCGCCGGCCAACGGAAAGCTGACGGATGGTCAGGGCACGCGGGGTTTCCGTCGGTGATGGCCCGCGAAGGCTCCGAGTCCTGATACACCAGCGCTACAGCACAAACGAATAGCCGATCAAGAAGCAGGGACAGTCATGCATCCGACGGTGGAGCGTTTTCAGACGCGCCTGCGGGACCTGGGCGCCATGGGCGAGGCCAGGGAGCTGCCGAACAGCTCGCACACCGCCACCGAGGCCGCGGAGGCGCTCGACGTGTCCGTCGGCCAGATCGTGAAGAGCCTGGTCTTCCTGGCCGGCGAGAAGCCCATCATGGTGCTGGCGTCGGGTGACAACCAGGTCGACACGGAGAAGGTCGCCGAACTGCTCGGCGAGCCGGTCGGGCGTGCCGGCGCGAAGACCGTCCGCGAGGCCACCGGCTACGCGATCGGAGGGGTGCCGCCGGTCGGCCACGCCACCGAGATGCGCATTCTCGTCGACCGCGACCTGCTCGCCCACGCCGAGTTGTGGGCCGCCGCCGGGACCCCCAACGCCGTCTTCCAGACCAATCCCGACGAGCTCATCGCCATCACCCGCGGCGAATGGGCCGACATTCGCCACGAGTTCTAGGAGCTATCCCACCGCTCCGGCAGGGACCCCGGGGACCCCTCGTCTGGCTGCTGACCAAGCGCCGTAGCCGCTGACCTGGCCGCTCAGGGCCAGGCGGCCGCCGGACGGGCGGTGTCTACCGCCGGACAGAACCCTGGCGAGTGACGATAGTCACGATAGTCTGCCGCAGACCGCTGATCCCGATTGTCCGAGGCCGGTGAGTGCGCCATGCGAATGGGCCGGGAAAATCTTCGAAAGACCACGGACCGGGCGCCGCGCGGCGCGGCGGCGGCCCACGGTGGCAGGCATTTCCCGACCGGTTGGACGCGCGGCCGCAGCTACACCCTTACCCAGGACGTGGAACTCGCCGACGACGTGCCCTGGCAGACCGACGACTGGTCGGCCGACGACTGGAGCGCCTGACGCGCCAGCCTAGGGCTGGACCGGGCCGAGGACCTTGTCCAGGTAGTCGTTGGTGAGGACGCCCTTCGGGTCCGCCGCGGCCCGGACGGCGAGGAACTCGTCGAACTTCGGATAGCGGGGGCGAAGCGCCTCGGCGTCCTGGGTGTGCAGCTTCCCCCAGTGCGGCCGGCCGCCGGCCGTGGTCATGATCTTCTCGACGAGGGCGAAGTACTCCTCGTGCGGCGTGCCGTGGTCGACATGGACCGCGACGTATCCGGTCGCCCGCCCGTACGCCGTCGACAACCAGATCTCGTCGGGGGCCGAGACCCGGACCTCCACCGGGAACGAAATCCTCAGGCCAGATTTCTCCAACGCACTCGTCAGCTCACGGACGACACCGACCAGCTCGTCTCTCGGAACGGCGTACTCCATCTCCTTGAACCGCACCCGCCGCTCCGAGGTGAACACCTTGTACGACACGTCGGTAAAGGTGCGGGAGCTGAGCGCGCGGGAGCTGACCTTCGCCGCGGGCGCAATCGTGCGCGGCAGGCGGCGGCCGGTGGCCACGACCATGCCGAACACCCGGTTGGACAGGAAGTCGTCGTCGAACCAGCCGCGTAGCCGGGGCAGCGGGTCGAGCCCGTCGGACAGCGGCGCGCGGGTGTTGCGTTTCGTCAGCGTCCGGTCGGTGTGCGGGAACCAGTAGAACTCGGCGTGGTCGGCGCCGCCGACGAACTCGTCGAACCCGTCGAGCAGGTCGGCCAGCCGCGCCGAGCCCTCCTCGGCGCGCAGCGCGAACAGCGGTACCGCCTGCAGGGTCACCGACGTCACCACGCCGACCGCGCCCAGGCCCACCCGGGCGGCGGTGAACAGGTCGGCGTGCTCGTGCGCCGAGCAGAGCACGATCGTGCCGTCGCCGCGTACCAGCTCGAACGCGCGTACCTGGGTGGCCAGCCCCCCGAACCTGGCGCCGGTGCCGTGCGTGCCCGTCGCGAGCGCGCCGGCGATCGTCTGCTGGTCGATGTCGCCCAGGTTGGTCAACGCCAGCCCCGCCTCGGCGAGCAGCCGGTTGAGCCGGCGCAGCGTCATCCCGGCGCCGACCGTCACCAGCCCGCTGCCCGCGTCCAGCGCGAGCAGGTCGGCGCAGCGGTCCATCATCAGCTGGGTGGTCCGCTCGTCCGGCCTGCCGACCGGAGTGAACGAATGCCCGCTGCCGATCGGGCGCACCCTGGTGCCGTCGTCGAGCGCCTTGCGCACCAGCGCGGCGACCTCGTCGGCATCCGTCGGGTGCGCCACCGCCATCGGTGTCGCCACCTGGTTACCAGCCCAGTTCGACCACGACGCCGACGCGTCGGACCGCATACGCCGCCAGCCGGCGGAAGAGCCCACGGATCACCTCCGAATATCCGCACCCAGCTTCCCTGTACCCCGCGCGCGGCGCGACGCGGGGGTGGGTGTGCGCGACCAACTGCCCGCCCTTGGCCGAATCTGGGGTGATCCGGCTCCCGTCGTACAGATATGGCGAACGAGCCCGACAGCCGACACGATGGGGATGTGGTAGCGCTGGAGAATCTGGTAGGGATCTTTACGCGGCCGGCTGCCTCGTCACGGTCCGGTCATCCACCAGCGGCGCCGCCACAGCCCGACTGGGACCGGCTTGCGACGGCCACCGCCACGCTCGACCCGCCGTTCGCCGTCGTTGACCTGCCGGCGCTGTGGGCGAACGCGGCCGACCTGGTCCGGCGGGCGGCCGGCAAGCCGATCCGGGTCGCCAGCAAGTCAGTGCGGTCGCGGGCGGTGCTGCGCGCAGTCCTGGCGACCGACGGATTCGCCGGCATCCTCGCCTACACCCTCCCCGAGGCGATCTGGCTCGCGGAGGAGTTCCCCGACGTCGTCGTCGGCTACCCGACGGCCGACCGGGCCGCGCTGCGCACGCTCGTCGACCACCCGTTCGCGGCGAGCCGGGTGACGCTGATGATCGACTCCGTCGAGCAGCTCGACCTGATCGACACGGTCCTCGGCGCGGCCCGGCCGCAGCTGCGGGTCTGCCTGGACCTGGACGCCTCGCTGCGGCTGGCGGCCGGCCGGGTACACCTCGGGGTGCGCCGCTCGCCCGTGCACAGCGCCGAGCAGGCGGGTGAGCTCGCCGAGGCCATCGCCACCCGGCCGGGCTTCGCGCTCGTCGGCCTGATGGCGTACGAGGCACAGATCGCCGGCATGGGCGACGCGCCGCCCCCGCCCCCACTCCCGTCGGCGGCCGAGCCCGCCGACGGCTCCGGCTCTGGTTCCGGCTCGGGCTCTGGCTCGGGCTCGGCTCCCCGCCTCGAGCCCGCGCGCCGGGCGGCGGCGTCGGCGCGGGCCGAGGCGGTCCGGCGGATGCAGGCGCGATCGAGGGCCGAGCTCGCCGAGCGGCGGGCGGCGGCGGTGGCGGCCGTGCGGGAGGTCGCGCCGGGGCTGGAGTTCGTCAACGGCGGCGGCACCGGAAGCGTCCACCTGACGACGGCCGAGCCGGCCGTGACCGAGATCGCCGCCGGCTCCGGCCTGTACGGGCCGACGCTGTTCGACATCTACCAGGCGTTCACGCCCGCCCCGGCGGCACTGTTCGCGCTGCCGGTGGTGCGCCGGCCAGCGCCCGGCATCGTCACCGTCGCCGGCGGCGGCTGGATCGCCTCCGGCCCCGCCGGCCCGGACCGCGTACCTCGCCCGGTCCACCCCGCCGGCCTGCGGATGATCGGGACGGAGGGGGCGGGCGAGGTGCAGACCCCACTGCGCGGCCCGGCCGCCGACACCCTGCGGATCGGCGACCGGGTCTGGTTCCGCCACGCCAAGGCGGGTGAGCTGTGCGAGCACGTCAACGCGCTGCACCTCGTCGGCGCCGACGGCTCCGTCCAGGCCGTCCCGACCTATCGCGGCGAGGGCCGCGCCTTCTGAACCGCGTGTGCGGCCCACTGGGCTTACCAGGTCGTCCTCCCGCTGCGCGCGAGGAAGTGGCGGCGGCTGGCCGGCAGCGCCAGCAGCGTCGCGCAGGCGGCGGTGAACGCGAAGAACACGAACGACGCCGACTCGTGGTAGACGGTCAGCTTGACCAGGCCGAACGCGGTCTGGGCGGCCAGCAGCCCGGCGGCGAGTCGGGCAACCTTGTCCCCGCCGCGGCCGAGCCGCAGCCCGGCGACGACGCCGGTCGCGGCCATCAGCATCGCCCAGCCGGCGACGAGGTACTCCGCGTCGCTCAGGCTCGTCGTCACCGAGAAGCCGATGGACGCGGCGAGCTGGAACAGACCGAGCGGCACCAGGAACAGGGCCTGCGCGGCGCGGATCGTGCCCGGGACGCGTAGACGGGCGCCGGCCGCCGGTCCGGCCGCGACGACCTCGGGCGCGATGCCCTCGGGCGCGGCGACGTCCGTGGTGGTGATGCGGGTGGTGGTCATCGAGCGCTCCAATGCGGTGGGAGACGCGCTCCTGCTCGGAGCGCCGGCCCCGCTCGTCGCGGCGGGGTCGTGGCACTCACAGTCCGGGCGAGGGCGTCCCGGGCGCATGGTCCCGATGTCGCCTTTCGGCGGGGACACCCCGCCCCACTGGCTGGGACCTCGCGTCCCGAGAAGGACGTGACGGCCGCATCGGGTCCGCGGGACGCGCCCCCGCCGAGCATGAGCGCCACCACCGGGCCGCCTCGGTCCGGTCACCTCGGGAGGCGTCATGACCACGATCACCAGCCAGGCCCGCTCCACCGGCCAGGCCCCCGCCACCGCGCCCGCCGGCCAGGTTCGGTCCACCGCGACCGCCGGCTTCGTCGCGTCCGCCACGGCTTCGCCGGCGGACGTGGACGCCGCGCGCCCCGTCCACGTCCGCCGAAAGGCCCTGCTCGGGGCAGCCGCGGCGGGCGTGTGTGCCATCGGTTTCGTCTATCTGTCCCTCGACTCGCTCGTGCACCCGGGTGCGAAGTACTACCGGGACGTCGTGTTCCTCTGGCCGTGGCTGTCGGGCGCGGCCGCGCTCGTCGCCCTGCACCTGGTCCAGCGGCGGCCCGGCCGGCGGACGGAACGGGTCGGCGCGTGGCTCACGCTCGGCGGCATGGCGCTGTCCGTCCTCGGGATGGCGCCGCGCATGGCCGGCGGCGACGAGCCCTGGACGGCTCTGCTCGGCCCCGCGATGCTCGCCTGGGTCGTCGGCATGGTGGTGCTGGCGGTCGGCACGTGGCGGGCGGGTGTCGTCCCCACCTGGGCGGCCGTCGCCCTCGCCCTGGCCGAGCCGTCGACCGTGGCCCTGGCCTGGGTGCTGCGCTCGGTCTCGCCCCTGGAGGACGTCGGCAGCTACAGCGGTGCCCTCGGCAACGCCGTCGCCTGGCTCCTGCTCGCCTGTGCCCTGCTCACCACCGCCGACCAGCACCGCGACCCCGCCACGCGAACCATGCGCCAGAGATAGCCGAATGGTAGGCGCTATCTATGAAGACGCCATCTGCATAGATAGCGCCTACATACATCTACAGACGCCGGGACAAGGCCGATCGAACAGGGCTGCTGGGTGGCTCGTGGGGTCGCGGTCGCGGGTGGAGGCGGGCCGGTCGCGAGAATGGGGCATGCTCAGTCACGACGATGTTGACGACATCACGACCAGGGCGGCGCGGGACGGGCGGCACGGGGCCGCGGCCGCGCGGTTCGAGGAACTGGCCGCCCAGCCCGAGCGCCACGGCGGGGAGGTCAACCGAGCGGCGCTGCTCGTCGAGGCCGGCAGCCAGCACGGGCTCGCCGAGGACTGGGACGCGGCGATCCGGTGCTACCAGGAGGCCATCGCCGACGGCGGCTGCGAGGGGATCGACCCCCGGGTGTGGCTGCACGACGCGTATCTGCGCGCGGGGCGGCAGGACGACGCCGCGGGTCTGCTGCGCGAGCTGAAGGCCAGCCGCAGCAAGGATCCGGACCTCTACGCCGCGGTCGCCGAGTCCCTCGAGGTGAGTGGGCAGCTCTCCGATGCCCATACCTGGTTCACCATGGGCTACCACCGCTGTGAGAACGCCGACGTCCCCGAGTTCATGATCGATCTTCTGCTCGTCGGTCGCCGCCGGATCCGCGCCGAGCTCGGCTACCCGCTGGACGACCTCGACGAGCTGGCCGACGACTACCTCGCCGCCGTCGGGGACTGACCTCGGCGAACGGCTCGACCGAGATCGCATCTGGTAGCCACATCGATACGGCTGAGCCGGCCGCTGGCGGGCGAACGTGGCCGGCCGGGGTGATGCCCTGGGACCGTCCCAGGTCCCGTCACAGGCGTCGCGCTGGCGTCTCACCCTCCACCCGCGAACTGCGTTGGATGGCCGTGCGTATAGGCACCCCCATCCGACACGCTTCCGCCAGCGATCGGTGAAGTGTGTCGGATGGGGGTGTCTAGAGGCTCGCCTATCCGACACAGAACCGGGGTCGGGGTCAGGCGGTCGGGTCGGGGGCCAGGACGGGGCGCAGGGTGTCGAGCACCGTCGGGTCCTCGATCGTCGGCGGCACGGCTGGGGAGCGGCCGTCGGCGATCTCGCGCATGGTGCGGCGCAGGATCTTGCCGGAGCGGGTCTTCGGCAGCGCGGCGACGACGTCGACCCGCTTGAAGGACGCCACCGGACCGATCTCGGCGCGCACCCGGGCGACGAGCTCGTCGGCGAGGACCGCCGGGTCGATGCCCACGCCGCTCTTGACGACCACCAGCCCGCGTGGCACCTGGCCCTTGTACGAGTCGGCGACCCCGACGACCGCGCACTCGGCGACCGCCGGATGCGCCGCGAGCACCGCCTCCAACTCCCCGGTCGAGAGCCGGTGGCCGGCGACGTTGATGACGTCGTCCGTGCGGCCCAGCACGTACAGGTAGCCGTCCTCGTCGACGTAGCCGCCGTCGCCGGTCAGGTAGTAGCCGTCGAACGTCGACAGGTACGACGACACGTAGCGGTCGTCGTCGCCCCACAGCGTCGGCAGGGTGCCCGGCGGCAGCGGCAGCCGGATGGCGATCGCGCCCGCGGTGCCGGCCGGTACCTCCACAGCGGCCGGGTCTGACGGGTCGAGGATGCGGACGTCGTAGCCCGGCATCGGGACCGTCGGCGAGCCGGCCTTCGCCGGCAGCCGCTCGAGGCCGATCGGGTTGGCGGCGATCGGCCAGCCGGTCTCGGTCTGCCACCAGTTGTCGACGACCGGCACGCCGAGCATGCTCGTCGCCCACTCGTAGGTGGCCGGGTCGAGCCGCTCGCCGGCCAGGTAGAGCGCCCGCAGTGAGGCGCCCACGTCGTACTTGGCGAGGTGCGTGCCGGCCGAGTCCTCCTTCTTGATCGCCCGGATCGCCGTCGGGGCGGTGAAGACGACCTTCACCCCGTGCTCGGCGACCACCCGCCAGAACGCGCCGGCATCCGGCGTGCCGACCGGCTTGCCCTCGTAGAGGACGGACGTCGCGCCGACGAGCAGCGGGCCGTAGACGGTGTACGAGTGGCCGACCGCCCAGCCGATGTCGGAGGCGGTGAACATGACGTCGCCGGGGCCGATGTCGTAGACGTTGGTCATGGACCAGGTCATCGCGACGGCGTGGCCGCCGTTGTCGCGGACGATCCCCTTCGGGTGGCCGGTGGTCCCGGACGTGTAGAGGATGTACAGCGGGTCGGTGGCGGCGACGGTGACCGGGTCCGCCGGGGTGGCGCCGGGGACGACGTCCGCCCAGTCGTGGTCGCGGCCGGCGACCAGGTCGCACCGCTGTTGCTCGCGTTGGACGATCAGGCACCGCGTCGGCGGGTGGGCGGCGAGACGCAGCGCCTCGTCGAGCATCGGCTTGTACGGGACCAGCCTGGTCGGCTCGATGCCGCAGGAGGCGCTGACGACGAGCGTCGGGCGCGCGTCGTCGATCCGGGCGGCGAGCTCCGCGGGCGCGAAGCCGCCGAAGACGACCGAGTGGACCGCGCCGAGCCGGGCGCAGGCCAGCATCGTGATGACCGCCTCGGGGATCATCGGCAGGTAGACGATGACCCGGTCGCCGCGGCCGACGCCGAGCGCGGCGAACGCGCCGGCGGCGCGCGCGACCTCGTCGCGCAGCTCGCGGTACGTGTAGCGGCGCAGGGTGCCCGTCACGGGCGAGTCGTAGATGATGGCCGCCGCGTCGCCCCGGCCGTTCACCACATGCCGGTCCACGGCGTTGAAACAGGTGTTCAGCTCGGCGTCGGGGAACCAGCGGTACAACGGCGGCCGGCTGGCGTCGAGGACCCTTTCCGGCGGGCGGGCCCAGTCGATCGCGCGTGCGGCCTCGGACCAGAACTCCTCCGGCCGGGCGAGGCTCTGCTCGTAGATCCGTCGGTAGTCACCCATCTCGCGCTCCCTCTCGGTCTCCACCGCCCGGCCCGCCTCGACCATGCCTGCCCGCGCCGCCCGCCATGGACGGAGATCCGCGGCGTCCGCGTTCGCCGTTCGCCGTTCGCGGTCGCGTCCAGCGCGGTCACGGTCGCACGGGCGGCCGGCCAGCCACCACCATCGTCCGCTCCGCGACACGGCCGCCACGACGCCTGACCTGCCCGTCTGCCCAGGACCTGCGGGCCCCGACAGACAGGCCAGGCGGGGAAGGCGTCAGACCGGCTCGGGGAGAGCCTCGCCGGTCCGGGGCGGCGGCACGGTCGCCCGCTCCGCGCCCGCGCCGGTCAGCGACCGGACCTCCATCTCGGCGTACTTCGCCTCGTCGACCCGTTCCCGGCTGGTGACCGTGCCGAGCCAGCCGAGGAAGAACGCGAGCGGGATCGAGACGATCCCCGGGTTGTCCAGCGGGAACCAGTGGAAGTCCACCGACGAGTCCTTGATCATGGAGGCGCTGCCGGCCTTCCCGGAGACCACGGGGGAGAAGACGATCAGCACGATGGCGGAGATCAGGCCGCCGTAGATGCTCCAGAGCGCGCCGCGGGTGTTGAAGCGCTTCCAGAACAGCGAGTAGAGGATCGTCGGCAGGTTCGCCGACGCGGCGACCGCGAACGCCAGCGCCACCAGGAAGGCGACGTTCTGGTCCTTGGCGAGGATGCCGCCGACGATCGCCACCAGGCCGATGACGACCGCGGTGATCCGGGCCACCCGCACCTCCTGCTCGGGCGCGGCCGTGCCCTTCTTCACGACGCTGTTGTAGACGTCGTGCGCGAACGACGCGCTCGCCGTGATGGTGAGGCCCGCGACGACGGCGAGGATCGTCGCGAACGCCACCGCGGCGATGATGCCGAGCAGCAGTGTGCCGCCGAGCTCGAAGGCCAGCAGCGGCGCCGCCGAGTTCGCCTTGCCCGGTGCCGCGTTGATCTTGTCCGCGCCGACCAGGTACATCGCGCCGTAGCCGAGCACCAGGGTGAACAGGTAGAAGACCCCGATGATCCCGATCGCCCAGGCGACGCTGCGGCGAGCCTGGATCGAGCTCGGCACGGTGTAGAACCGCATCAGGACGTGCGGGAGCCCGGCGGTGCCGAGCACCAGCGCCATCGCGAGCGAGATGAAGTCGATCTTCGTGGTGTTGGTGAGGCCGTACTTGACGCCGGGATTGAGCACGGCGTCCTTCTTGGGACTGGCCGCGGCCGCGTCGCCGAGGACCGAGGACAGGTTGAAGCCGGCCTTGCCGAGCACCCAGAAGGTCATCAGCGCGGCGCCGAGCACCAGCAGGACCGCCTTGATGATCTGCACCCAGGTCGTGCCCTTCATCCCGCCGACGAGGACGTAGACGATCATCAGGACGCCGACGATGGCGATCGTCAGGTTCTGCCAGGCCGTGCCCTTGACCCCGAGCAGCAGGTTCACCAGTCCGCCGGCGCCGGTCATCTGGGCGAGCAGGTAGAACAGGCTGACGGTGAGCGTCGAGATGGCGGCGGCGGTGCGTACCGGGCCCTGGCGCAGCCGGAAGCTCAGCACGTCGGCCATCGTGTAGCGGCCGGTGTTGCGCAGCAGCTCGGCGACCAGCAGCAGCGCCACCAGCCAGGCGACGAGGAACCCGATCGAGTAGAGGAACCCGTCATAGCCCTGCAGGGCGATGGCGCCGGCGATGCCGAGGAAGGACGCCGCCGAGAGGTAGTCACCGGAGATCGCGATGCCGTTCTGCCGGCCGGAGAACGCGCGCCCACCCGCGTAGAAGTCGGTGGCGGTGCGGTTGGCCCGCGAGAAGCGGATGACGATCGCGAGGGTGACGACGACGAACAGGGCGAAGATCGAGATGTTGACGGCCGGCCTGCCGACCGTGTCGGCCGCGAGGTTCACCGTGGTCCCCGTGCTCCCTGTGGTCACCGCGCATCACCCCCGACCTGCGTGCCCTCGAGCTGCGTGCCCTCAAATCGAGCGCGCAGTGCGGCCGCCGCCGGGTCGAGCCGGCGGTCGGCCCAACGGACGTAGACCGCCGTGATCACGAACGTCGACAGGAACTGGCCGAGCCCGAACAGCAGGCCGACGTTGATGTTCCCGCCGACCTTGTGTGACATGAAGCCGGACGCGAAGGCGGCCAGCAGCACGTAGAGGAAGTACCAGGCCAGGAAGAGCGCGGTCATCGGGAACACGAACCGCCGGAAGCCGCGCCGCAGCTCGCCGAACTCGGGACTGCGCTGTAGATCGAGATAGCTCTCCTGCCCGCTGGCGGACGCGCCAGGGGCGGCCTCGCCGGGGGATGACTGGATGGTGCTCACGCGGCTGCCTCCACTCCGCTGGAGGCCACCGGCCACGCCTCCGCCTCGCGGTCGCGCGGCCCCTGGCCCGGTGTGGCCCGGACGTTGGGATACTCCGGGCGATCGGTGTGACGGCCGTCACCGTAGGGGCGTGCGCGGGCGCCGTGGAGACCGCCGCGCGGACCAAGCTGTCGGCGGCACGAACCCGGCGCCCGACGGGCCGGCACGCCGCGCCGAGCGGTCGGTCGGCCGAGCCCGGCGACGAGCGGTCGATTCCGCGCGACGAACGGCCCGCGCGATGACCGGCCCCGTGCGGCGACCGGCCCGTGCGGCGACCGGCCCCGTGCGGCGACCGGCCCGTGCGGCGACCGGCCCCGTGCGGCGAACGATCCAGCGCGGCGACCGGCCCCGCGCCGCGAACGATCCAGCGCGGCTGACGGCCCCGCGCGGCTAACGGTCCGGCGGGCCGAAGGCCAGCGCCCGGTCGGAGGGCGTGCTGTCGGGGGGCGTGGCGCGGGCGGCGCGGACCCCTTCGGGGACATGCAGGCGGGTCAGCACCCGCCCGACGCCCGCGGGCACGGTGGCGGGCGTGCGCAGCGAGACCAGCACCATCACCGCGAACGCGAGCGGCACCGTCCACGCGGCCGGCTGCGCCAGCAGCGCGCCCGCGAGCCCCGCGGGTGCCCAGCCGAGCATGGTCGCCATCGCCGCGGAGGTCGCCGTCAGGCCGCCGACCGCGAGGCCGCACAGCGCTCCGGCCACGCTCAGCCGGCGCCACCAGATGCCCAGCACCAGCAGCGGGCAGAACGTGGAGGCGGCGACCGCGAACGCGAGGCCGACCGTGTCGGCGAGGCCGACCCTGGTCGCCAGCAGCGTGCCCGCCGCCGGCGCGGCGACGGCGAGCACCGCGCCGGCCCGGAAGCCGGCGACGCCGGTGCGGGTGCGGTGGCGCAGCAGGTCCTGGCTCAGCACCCCGGCGACCGAGACCGTCAGCCCGCTGGAGGTCGACAGGAACGCCGCGAACGCGCCGCCCATCACCAGCGCCGCCAGCGCCTCGCCCGCGGCCCCCGGCAGCACCCGCGCCGGCAGCGCGAGCACCACGGTGTCGGTGCGCCCCGTCAGCAGCAGGTCGGGGGCGTACACCCGGCCGAGCGCCGCGTACACCGGCGGGAACAGGTAGAACGCGCCGAGCAGCCCGATGACGGCCGCGGCGGTGCGCCGGGCCCCGCCGCCGTCGGGGTTCGTGTAGAAGCGGACGATCACGTGTGGCAGGCCCATCGTGCCGAGCAGCAGTGCGACCAGCAATGAGTACGTGCGGTACAGGGTGTGGTCGCGGTGCGCGGAGCCGGCCGGCGCGGAGCCGGTGCCACCACGGCTGAGGATCGTCTCGGCGCGCGGAACCGGCGTCCCGACCGGGAGAGTCACCGTGCTGCCGGCCGCGAGCACCGCCGTCCCCGTCGGCCCGAGCGCGACCGGGTCGAGGCGGACGGGGCCGGCGACCGGCTCTCCGTCCAGAACGCCGTACATCGTGAACGTCGTGGGGGTGTCGACCCGGACCCGGACCGTGTCAACGAGGCGGACGGTGACCGGCCGGACCGTCACCGGGTGACTGTCGGCGGGCGCGGCCGGGGCGCCGTCGCGCCACCACACCGCCAGCAGGAAGAACACCGGGATCGCGATCGCGGTGAGCTTCAGCCAGTACTGGAACGCCTGCACGATGGTGATCGAGCGCATCCCGCCGGCCAGCACGTTGAGTACGACGACCCCGGCGACGATCACCACGCCCAGCCAGGCCGGGGCGCCGGTGGCGGCGCGCAGCGCGAGGCCGGCGCCCTGGAACTGCGGGAGCAGGTAGAGCCAGCCGATCCCGACGACCAGCACCGAGGCGACCCGGCGTAGCCGCGCCGAGCCCATCCGGATCTCCGCGAAGTCCGGCAGGGTGAACGCGCCGGACCGGCGCAGCGGGGCCGCGACCAGCACCAGCAGCACCAGGTAGCCGGCGGTGTAGCCGATCGGGTACCAGAGCATGTCGGCGCCGGCCGCGAGCACCAGCCCGGCCACGCCGAGGAAGCTCGCCGCCGACAGGTACTCGCCGCCGATCGCCGACGCGTTCCACCGCGGGCTGACCACCCGGCTGGCCACGTAGAAGTCGCTCGTCGTCCGGGACAGCCGCAGGCCGAGCGCGCCGACGGCGAGGGTGGCGACGCAGACCATCGCGACGGCGAGCGCCGCCGGCCAGGCGGGCGCCGTCACGGCCGCTCGCCGCCGGCCTCGTCTCGCCCGGACAGCAGGTCGGTGAAGTCGTTCTCGGTGTGTTCGGCGGCGCGCACGTAGGCCCTGGCGACCACGACGAGCGTCGGGTACACGGCCACGCCGAGCACCAGCCACGGCACGCTCACCCCGAGGCCCGGGACGCGCGTCCCGGCGAGGTCGGGCACCAGCGCGAACAGCGCGGGCAGCAGGCCGAGCACCACCCCGAGCGCCACGAGCACACCGATCGCGAGCCGGCGCTGGTCGCGCAGCAGGCCCCGCAGGTAGACGTCGCCGAGGACCGTCTGCTCCTCGAGGTCCCGGCTGGCCATGCCCCGGGCTGGCCGCACGGCCGTCCCGGGCCGCTCAGCGGGCCGGCCTGATCTGCTCCGCCGATCGGGCAGGAAACCCGAGCCTCCGGACCTCCCAGATCGACTCCGCAAGCTCCGTCGATCCGGCAGGAACCCCGGATCCGGTGGGGACCCCGGCGCGGACGTTGTCCGCGGTCCCGTCACCCGCACCCGACGCGGCGGTGACGCCGCCTTCGGAGGCGGCGGGTCAGCCGGAGCGTCCGGGGGCACGGGTGAGGCTCGCCGCTCGGATCAGCCGGTCGCGCAGCGCACGGGTGTGCCGGCGGCTGACGGGCAGTACCCGGTCGCCGAGCCGGACGGTGCAGTGGCCGTCGTCCATGCGCAGTTCGTCGACGTAGGCGGTCGCGACCAGCGTGCTGCGGTGGATCCGGACGAAGCCCGCCGCGGCCCAGCGTTCCTCCAGCGTGGACAGCGACACCCGGACGAGGTGCCCGCCGCCGGCGGTGTGCAGCCGGACGTAGTCGCCCTGGGCGACGGCGTAGCGCACCTCGGACCGGTGGACGAAGCGGGTGACGCCGCCGAGCTCGACCGGGAACGTCTCGTCCTCGGCGGTGGTCATCCCGTCGTCGGACCGCCCGCCGGCGACGCCGACGAGGGCCGGTCCGTCGACCGGGCCGGTGAGGCCTGCGAGGGAGGCGGCGCCGGTGAGGGCGGCGGTACCGGCCGGGCCGGGCCGGGCGGGTGCCGTGGCGGCGGCTCCGGGCGCCTGGCGAGCGGCGCGGATCGTTTCGACGACCCGGCGCACGGCCTCGGCCAGCCGGTCGGGGCGCACGGGCTTGAGCAGGTAGTCGGTCGCGCGCAGGTCGAACGCGTCGACGGCGTGGCCCTCGTGCGCGGTGACGAAGACGACCTGCGGGGGCGCGGCGAACCGGCCGAGCACGCGGGCGAGGTCCAGGCCGTCGAGCCCTGGCATCCGTACGTCACAGAACACCGCGTCGAACGCCTGGGCGTCCAGCGCCCGCAGGGCCTCGGCGCCGCCGTCCACCGCGCGTACCAGCCCGATCCGCGGGTCGGCGTCCAGCAGCCAGGCGAGCTCGTCCCGGGCCGGCGCCTCGTCGTCCACCACCAGCACGGCGAGCGCCCCCGGCGCCCCTGCCCCTGACCCCGCTGCCCCTGACCCTCCTGCCACCGGCCGGGCTGACGCAACACCCGCACTCATGATCACGGATCGTAGCCGCCGGGGCGCCCGGTATCCATAGCCCGATCTTCCTCGGCTCGATCTTCCTCGCCGCTAGGGGACCTGGACGCCGGGGGCGAACTTGGGGACGCGGAAACTGACCTTGGTGCCGGCACCCAGCGCCGTCTCGACGACCAGGCCGCACTCGTCGCCGAAGACCGAGCGCAGCCGGGCGTCGACGTTGCCGAGACCCACCGAGTCGCCCACGTGCGCGCCGGCGAGGATGCGGCGCACGACCTCCGGATCGCTGCCCGCGCCGTCGTCCTCGACCCAGATGTGTGCCGCCGCGCCGTCGTCGGTCGCCCCGAGGGACACGTGCCCGACGCCGGGGCGCCCCTCGATGCCGTGCCGGACGGCGTTCTCCACCAGCGGCTGCACCGCCAGGAACGGGATGACGACCGGCAGCACCTCGGGCGCGACGAGGATCTGCACGGCCAGCCGGTCGCCGAACCGGGCCTGCTCCAACGCCAGGTAGCGCTCGACGTTGCGCAGCTCGTCGGCGAGCGTCGTGAACTCGCCGCTGCGGCGGAACGCGTAGCGGGTGAAGTCGGCGAACTCCAGCAGCAGCTCGCGTGCCCGCTCCGGGTCGGTGCGCACGAACGACGCGATCGCGGCCAGCGAGTTGTAGATGAAGTGCGGGCTGATCTGTGCCCGCAGCGCGCGCAGCTCCGCCTCCACCGCCCTGGTGCGGGACGCCTCCAGCTCGGCGAGCTCGACCTGGGTGGAGACCCAGCGGGCCAGCTCCTCGACCGCTCTCGCCAGCCCCGCGCCGACCGTCGGCGCGTAGGCGATCAGCGCTCCGACCACCTCGTCACCGCTGGTCACCGGCGCGACCACGGCCGCCCCGATCGGGCAGCCCGGATCGTCGCAGCGCCCGGCCCCGACGGCGTTCGCGTCGTCCGTGGCGAGCTGGTCGTCCGTGGCGAGCTGGATGTGGTCCGCGGTGAGGACGGCGGCGCGGCCGGCGGTGAGCGCCGTCGCGGCATGGCGGACGGCGTCCGCGCCGTGCCGCGACTCGCCGGGGCCGTCCCAGGCCAGCGTCCTCGTCGTGTCCGTGATCGCGACGGCCGACGTGCCGAGCAGTGCGCGCAGGTGGCGGACGGCCCGCGCGGCGCCGGCCGGGCCGAGCCCTTCTCGCAGGTGCGGCGCGGCGAGCGACGCCGTGTGCAGGGTGGCGAACGTGGCGCGCTCGGCGGTGGTCCCCAGCCCGGCGGGGGTGCGGACCGTCCGCAGCAGGAGCAGAACTCCGAGCGTCGCCGCGCCGCCGGCCACCACCCCGATCGCCAGCCAGACCAGCTGAACATCGCCGATCTCCACGCCGGCACGGTAGCCCGCCAGACCCGGCGAAGGCGGCCCAAGACGGATGACCGGCGGGAGAACCGCGATTTTGGAGCGCGCGACTGAGAACATTTGGGACATGACGTCGGGGCAGAAGGATGTGCGGTCTAAGGAGGCGGAGGGCAAGGGCGGGCCGGACGAGCCGGGGACGCTGCCGGGTCCAGAAGATGGGCAGCAGCTGCCGCGGCGGCAGCCGGGTCCGCTGCCGCGGCGGCGGACGAGTCCGGGTCCGGCGGACGAGCCGGGGGCGCTGTCGGGTGCGGCGGACAGCCCGGAGCCGCTGCCGAGCCCGGCGGGCGAGCCGGCGACGCGGCCAGGTCCAGCGGACGGCCCGGAGCCGCCGCTGGATCCGGTGGACGAGCCGGAGGCGCGGCCAGGTCGGGCGGAGGCGCCACGGGCGCGGCCGAGCCTGGAGGAACGGCGGCGCGGGCTGCCCGCCGGGCGGCCGAGCCGGCGGCGGGTGGTGCTCGCGGGGATCGGAGCGGTCGCCGGCGTGGCCGGGGTGACCGCGGCCGCCGGCGGCGCGGTGTACGCGGGCTGGCTGCCGGGGCGGTCGCGGCTGATCCGGGCGGTCGAGGGCTGTGGCGAGCCGGGCGCCGTTCCGGCGGTCGAGCCGGGGCCGGTCAGCGTCACGTCGTTCAGGAGCGCCGCCCGCCGCCGTCAGGTCGACCTCGTCGTCGCCTACCCGCCCGGCTATGAGCCGCGCGCCGCCACCGACGACGAGGCGCCTGGCGGAGCGCCTGGCGGAGATGACGCGGCCGGTGACGACGCCGGTCTCACGCTGCCGGTGTGCCTGGTGCTGCACGGACGCGGCGACACGGCGCGCGGCCTCGTCGGCCCGCTCGCGGCCCAGGCCTTTCTCGCGGCCGCGGCCGCCACCGGCGTGGCCCCGTTCGCGCTCGCCGCGGTCGACGGCGGTGAGACCTACTGGCATCGGCGAGCGGACGGCGATGACCCGGAGACGATGCTGCTCGGCGAGGTGCTGCCCAGGCTGGCCGCCCAGGGGCTGAGCACGGACCGGTTCGCCGCGTACGGCTGGTCGATGGGCGGCTACGGCGCGCTGCTGCTCGCCCGGCGCCATCCGACGCGGGTGGTGGCCGTCGCCGCGAGCAGCCCGGCGGTGTGGCACTCCTACGGCGACGCGGCTTCCGGCGCGTTCGACTCGGCGGCCGACTTCGACGACCATCGCGTCCTCGGCGTCGGCCCCGCGCGCGGCGTCGCCTACCGGATCGACTGCGGTAACGCGGACCCGTTCAGCCGCGTCGACCACACGCTCGCCGCCGAGCTGGCCGCCGCCGAGCGCGGCTTCCCCGTCGGCTGCCACGACTTCGGTTTCTGGCGCCGCCAGCTCCCCGCCCAACTGGCCTTCCTCGGCCGCGCCCTGTCGACCTGACCGGCGGGAGCCCGCTCGGCGCGGGAACCCGACCAGCCCAGGAACCTGACCAGCACGGGAAGAGGCCGACCCGGGCCGGCGGTTGACCTGGACGTGATGTCGCAGCCTTCAGGGCCGGTCCCGGCTCCCTTCCCGGTGCCGCTGTCCGTGCTCGACCTTGTCCCGGTGGGCAGCGGGGTGACGGCCGGCGAGGCCATCCGCAACTCGCTCGACCTGGCCCGGCGTACCGAACGGCTGGGCTTCGTCCGCTACTGGCTGGCCGAGCACCACGGCATGCCGGGGATCGCGAGCTCGGCGACGGCGCTGCTGATCGGCCAGGTCGCGGGGGCGACGTCGACGATCCGGGTCGGCTCCGGCGGCGTGATGCTGCCCAACCACTCCCCGCTGGTGGTCGCCGAACAGTTCGGCACCCTCGGAGCGATGTTTCCCGGCCGGATCGACCTCGGCCTCGGCCGTGCCCCCGGCACCGACCAGGCCACGGCCCGGGCGCTGCGCCGCATCACGGGTGGTGCCCTCACCGAGGACGAGTTCCCCGACCAGCTCGCGGAGCTGACCACCTTCCTCGCCGGCGCCGAGTTCCCCGCCGGCCACCGGCTGCACGGGGTGAGCGCCTTCCCGCGTGCCGAGGTGCCGCCGATCTGGCTGCTCGGGTCGAGCGGCTACAGCGCGCAGGTCGCCGGGATCCTGTCGCTGCCGTTCTCGTTCGCGCACCACTTCAGCTCGCAGAACACGATTCCGGCCCTCGACCTCTACCGGTCGTCGTTCCGCCCGTCGCAGGGGCGGGAGCGGCCGTACGCGATGGTCGCCGCCGCGGTGCTGGTCGCCGAGACCGACGAGCGGGCTGACTGGCTCGCCGGGCCGATCCGGCTGACGATGATGCGGTTGCGCAGCGGCCGCCCGGCGGCCTACCCGACGCCCGAGGAGGCCGCGGCCTACCCGTGGACCGACCTGGAGCGCTCCGCGGCCCGGCAGGCGACCGCGTCGCACGTCGTCGGCTCGCCGGAGACGGTCCGCGCCGGGCTCCAGCAGCTGCTCGACGCGACCGGCGCCGATGAGCTGATGCTCACGACCAACGTCCACGGCCACGCCGACCGCGTCCGCTCCTACGAGCTGCTCGCCGAGCTCGCCAGGGACCTGATCCCTCGGTCACGCCCACCGGCCAACGCCAACACCAACGCCAACGCAGCCGCCTCCGGCCGAGGCCACCAGCGGGGCTGACGTCACCAGCGGGCTGAGTTCACCAGGCGGCCCGAGGCCGTCAGGCGGGCGTGGACAGGGCCGGTTCAGGCGGCGCTGGTGTTGGCACCCGCTTCGGCGTCGTCGACGAGGAGCGGCCGGGACGGCCGTGCGGGGCGGGTCATCTTCGACGGGTGCAGGACGCGCTCGGTGATCCGGGCGACGAAGCCCCGTGGCAGGAAGCGCGGGGCGTTGGCCGACAGCCGGTACTGCCAGCCGTCGATCACGTAGGGCGCGCCGCGCCGCAGGCCACGGAAGGCGGTGGCGACGACCTCGTCCGGCGTTCGCATCCGGCCGCCGGTGGCCACCTGGTAGCCGAGGTCGTCGAAGAAGCCCGTCTCGGTCTGCGCCGGGCACAGCGCCATGATCCGCACGCCGCTGCCGCGGTACTCCGCCCACAGCGCCGTGGTGAACGACAGCACGAACGCCTTCGCCGCGCCGTAGACGGCCATGTGCGGCACGGCCTGGAACCCCTGCACCGAGCTGAGGTTGATCAGCGTGCCGCGCCGGCGCTCGAGCATGCCGGGCAGGAACAGGTGGGTCATCCGCTCGACGGACGAGCACAGGAGCATGACCTCGCGGTGGTTCTGCTCCAGGTCGAGCGTGTGGTAGTTGCCGTGGACGCCGAAGCCGGCGTTGTTGACCAGTACGTCGATCGTGAGGTCGAACTCGGCGACCTGCGCGGCCAGCTTGTCCGGCCCCTCCTCGACGGCGAGGTCGACGCCGATCTCGTGGACCGCGACCGGGTGGCGGGCGCGCAGCCAGGCCGCCGCCGCGGGCAGCCGCTCGTTCGGCAGCGCGGCGATCACGATGTCGGCCCCGCGGCGGGCGAACCCGTCCGCGAGCGCCAGCCCGATGCCCGATGAGGCGCCCGTGATCAGAGCCGTCTGGCCCCGATAATCATCCATAAGATCACCAGCCGCCGCTCCGATCCGACAATTCACATTCGATCGTAGGCTGACCGGATTGCGCCCCCATAGCGGGCGGTCGGTTAGTCGACAGCGGCGGACCAGGATTGCGGCCCGCGCGAACCCTGACGGAAGTGCCTGGTCAGGGCCGCGTCAACCCTCACGGAAGTGCCTGGTTGGGGTCCGGGCCGAATTGGCACCGGCGCTCCTCGACGTCCGTTGTCGAACAGCGAGCACGTCAGTTGTCGAGCAGTGAGCGCAGCGCCTTGCGGTCGGTCTTGAGGACACCGGTGAGCGGCACCGAATCCACGATCCTGACCTCGCGCGGGTACTTCACCGCCGAGATCCGCTCGCGGGCGTACGCGACGAGGTCCGCCGGCGTCACCGCCGCGCCGGGGGCGAGCTGGACGAACGCCACCACCTCCTCGCCGTGCGCCGGGTCCGGCCGGCCGACGACGCCGCAGGCGATCACGTCGGGGTGGGTGAGCAGCACGTCCTCGACGTCGCGCGGGTAGACGTTGAAGCCGTTGCGGATGATCACATCCTTGATCCGGTCGACGACGTAGAGGTAGCCGTCCTCGTCGAGCCGGCCGACGTCGCCGGTGTGCAGCCAGCCGCCGCGCAGCGTGCGCGCCGTCTCCTCGGGCGCGTGCCAGTAGCCGCTCATCAGCGACGGCCCGCGCAGGCAGATCTCACCGGTCTCGCCGGCGGTCGCCCAGGTTCCGTCGTCCAGCTCGATGCGCACCTCGACGCCGGCCGCCGGCCGCCCGACGCTGCCCAGCCGCACGGCGCTGCCCGGCGTCGACGTGGCGATCGCCGCGACCTCCGTGCAGCCGTATCCCTCGGCGAGCGTGGCGTGCGGCAGCCGGCGCGCCCACTCCAGCGAGACCTCCCGCGGCAGCGGGGCGCTGCCGCTGACGACCTTGTGCAGGCTTCCGGTCTCGTACTCCTCGACCGGCACCTCGAGCAGCATCCGGACCATCGACGGCACCAGCGCGCTCGAGTGGACGCCGTGCCGGGCGACGAGCGTCAGCCAGCCGACCGGGTCGAACCAGCGCATCAGCACCGCCGTCGACGGCCCGGGCGCGTGCAGGGCCATGACGCTGATGGTGAGCCCGTAGACGTGCGAGAGCGGCAGCGGCGACAGGCCCACGGGGGGCAGGCCGACGTCCGGGGAGTCCTGCTGCCGGGCGAGGTGGGCGGCCCAGGCGGCGGCCGACAGCGCGTCATGGCTGAGCACGACGCCCTTGGAGCGCCCGGTGGTACCCCCGGTGTAGAGCAGCGCGGCCATCTCAGCGGACGGGGTGTCCAGCAGCGGTGCCTCGTCGCCCGCCTCCAGCTCGGCGAAGTCGAGCACCGGCGGCACCGGGCCGGCCTCCCCGTCGCCGCCGCCGTCGCCCGGCTCCGCGGCGGCGCCGGGGGTACCAGGGCTACCGGGGGTACCGCCAGCGAGCACGATCGCCGTCACCGTGGGGACGCCCCTGGCCGCGCCGAGCACCTTCGCCAGGAACTCCGGCGTCGTGATGACCAGCCGGGCACCGCTGTCGGCGAGCACGTGCCGCAGCTCCGGTTCGCCGATCAGGAACAGCACCGGGGCGACGACGCCGCCCACCCGCCAGACCGCGTTGTAGGAGATCCCCACCTCGGGGCAGTTCGCCATGCACACGACCACCGGGTCGCCGGGCCGCAGACCGGCGGTGACCAGCCCGCTCGCGAGCCGGTTGGACCGGCTCGCGAGCACCGAGCCGGTCCAGCGCTGGTCCTCGAACACCAGCAGCGAGCTGTCGCCCACCCGCTCGCGCGCGAGCTCCGCCAGCAACGCCAGGCTGCTTCCGGTCGCCGCGGCCACTCTCGTCGCCACCGTGCACACCCCCTTGACGGCCATCGCCGCGCCGACGCCTCCAGGCGGGTCGAACAATGGGTGAGTTACACCACATGCCCGCAATCGTCATGTTGCACCCGGTGTCGCTGCGGCGCCACACCTGCCAGCCACCCGCCGAAACCGGCCAGGTCAGCCTTCTTAGGCTCCAGTGTCGTACCTCGGCCGCCACGCCGGTGGACCGACCGGCGGGCGGTCGCGGCCAGGGTGGTGGATGACACGGCCGTGGCGGCCGTGGTGGCCGTGGCCGTGGCGGCCGGTGGACGGCGCCGTGGCTACAGCGGACCGGTGCCTAGGCCGGCGTCGCGGGCTCTGGCGACGGCCTCCGCGCGGTCGGCGACCTGAAGCTTGGTGAAGACGTTCGAGACGTGGTTACGGATGGTCTTGTCGGACAGGTGCAGCCGGCGGGCGATGGCCGGGTTCGTGAGGCCGCGGGCGACCAGGTCGAGGATCTCCCGCTCCCGGTCGGTGAGCTCGGGGAACGGGGCGAGCGCCCCCCGCCCGCCGCTGGCGAACCAGGCGAGCACCCTGCTCGCGATCGCCGCGCTGAAGACCACCTCGCCGGCGGCGACGGCGCGCAGCGCGCGGGCGATCTCCTGGCGGTCGGCGCCCTTGAGCAGGTAGCCGCGGGCGCCGGCGCGCATCGCCGCGAACACCGAGTCATCGCCATCGAGCATCGTCAGGACGAGGACAGCCACGCCGGGGTGCGCGCCGACGATCCGTCTGGTCGCGTCGATGCCATTGGTTCCGGGCATGTGCAGGTCCATCACGACGATGTCGGGCGCGAGCCGTCCGGTGGCCTCGACGGCCTCGTCACCGTCGCCCGCCTCACCGACGACCTCGACGTCGGGCATCGTCTCGATCGCGATGGTCAGCCCCTCGCGGAACAACGGGTGGTCATCGACCACGAGAACGCGCACGTGTGCCTCACCCTTCGGTCGTGCCTGATGCCGCCGGGAGCAGGGCGGCCACCCGGGCGCCGCGGCCGTCCGGGCCGGGGCCGATCTCGAACGTCCCGCACAGCTCGTCGACCCGCTCGCGCATCGAGCGCAGCCCCATCCCGCCCGCGGCGGCCGGCACCGCCTCACCGGCCTCGCCGGCGGGATCGCCGGCGTCCGACGCTCCCAGCCCGCGGCCGTCATCGATCACCTGGACGTCCAGGCCCTCGGGCTTCCTGGCCAGGACCACCCGCAGCAGCGACGGGCGGCCGTGGCGGACGGCGTTCGTCAGCGCCTCGGCGACGATCCGGTACGCCGCGACCTCGGCGGCCGCAGGCAGGGTGCCCAGGTCCTCGTCGGCCGTCACCTGGACCCGCAGGCCCGGCGCGGCGAAGCGGGTGGCCAGCTCGCGCACGGCCGGGCCGAGACCGAGGTCGTCGAGCGCCGGTGGGCGCAGGCCGTGCACGAGCGCGCGCACGTCGTCGACGGTCCCGCGCAGCCGCGGGACGACCCGGTCGAGGATCCGCGCGGCGGCGGGCGGGTCCGCGGGCAGCAGGTCACGCGCGGTCTCGGCCTGCAGCGCCGAGGCGGCCAGCACCGGCCCGAAGCCGTCATGCAGCTCGCGGTAGAGCCGGCGGCGCTCCTCCTCCCGCGCGGCGACCAGTTGCTCGCGAGATCGACGCAGGTCGCGGGCAAGGACGACGGAGTGCAGCGCGACACCGGCGTTCTCGGTGACCTCGATGAGCAGCCGTCGCTCCGCCGGGCGCAGCCAGTCTGCCCGCCGGGCCAGCAGCAACGTCCCGACCCTCGTTCCGGCGTACTCCAGCGGGATCCGGTCCAGGCCCTGTCTGGCCGCAGGCCCGGCGGCCTCGCCGGTTCCGGGACGGTCGCCCGGGACGTTGCCCGAGCCGCTCACCGGGCTCGCGGGCGGGGGCGTACCGTGCTCGATCGTCTCGCCGCCCACCACCTCGATCGCCGCGTACGGCACCCGCAGCGCCGTCGCGGCGGCGGCGGCGAGCTCGGGAAGGACGCGGCGGCTGATCGTGTCGGCGTCCTCGGCGGCCCGCAGCCGGGCGCCGACCAGGCTCAGTACGGTGCGCGGGTCGTGCTCGCCGCCGAAGACCAGCCGGTTCGCCTCGGCGCGCAGCCGGCGCGCGAGCGGCTCGGCGAACACCGCGACCAGCGCCGTCGCCACCAGCGGCGCCCCGGTGGTCCGGCCGAGCAGGGCGCCGCCGAACCCGACGCAGGCGGCGTAGCAGGCGCCGATGACGACGGTGAGCGCGCCGTAGGCGAGCGCGCGGCTCACCACCAGATCGACGTCCCACATCTGGTAGCGCAGCACCGCGACCAGGCAGGCCACCGGTAGCGGCAGCATCGCGAGCGCCGTGAGGACCGGTCCCAGCCAGAACCCGGCGACGAAGAGGACCACCGACGCGGCGAGCCCGAGCAGCACCCAGCGGGCCTGCCGCCGCTCCCGCTCGGCCGGGTCGCCGGCGGTACCGGTAGTACCGGCGGCGCCGGCGGTACTCGCAGTACTGCCGGGACCGGTGGTGCGATCGGCGCCGGCGGAGCCGTTGGTACCGGCGGGGCGGCCGCGACCGCGGCGTGACAGCGACCACAGGGCCGCGAGCGCCGTCGTCGCGGTCAGCGCGACGAGCGGGGCTGTCACCCAGGCCTCGACGGCCCAGCTCAGGCCGGTCGGGTTGCGGACGCCATAGCGGGGGAGCGTCGGGGCGAAGGTGCCGTAGGGCGTGGCCGCCGCCTGCGCGGTGGAGCCGACGACGGCCATGACGGCCACGGCCAGCACGGGCCGCCAGCGCCGCGACGGCAGGCGCCCGCCGGGCAGCAGCAGCGGCAGCACGCTCACCGTGCCGATCACGGCGATCATCCAGGTGGCGTTGCCCACCCACATCGCGGCCCTGGCCGCCGTCGAGACCCGCTCCGGTCGGTGCGCCAGCTCGTACACCAGCCAGCCGGGCCCGGCGAGCGCGAGCGCGTTCGCCAGCCCGAAGCCGAGCAGCAGCCAGCCGACCGACAACCGCGGGCGCCGGGCCGCGAGCCGCCCGCCCAGCAGGCCGTACCCGAGCGCGGCCACGGCGCTGGACAGCCACCAGGCCATCACCTCGTCGGCGGCCGGCGCGTCCCAGGCGGCGAGCCGCAGCCACACGCCGAGCCCGACGACCGTGACCGTCGCCGCGGTCCCGGCCCCCGCGAGCGCCAGCCCGATCCGTCCACCCCGCACGAGACGATCGTGGCCGACCTTGCCGGAGGTGTCACGGGACGCGATGTCCCGACCTGCTCTGTCCCGGCCTGCTCTGGCTCCGGCCTGCTCCGGCCCCGCCCTTCGGGCGTCACCGATCCGTCGGGCCTCATGGAAAAGCTGGGATGCCGGGGTCCGAACCGTAGTCCGGACCCGGCACCCCAGCCGGGAGTTCTGAGTTCTGGTGCCAGCCGGGCTGGCCGCGACGTCAGGAGCGGCTGCCCCTGGCCATCTTGATGGTCTTCTCGAGCTGGTCGCGGTCGACCTCGGCCACCCGGCCGTTGCTGGAGACCGTCGGGATGTGGCCGCCGTTGAGGACCAGGTCGGTGGTGTGCCGCAGGCCCATGTCCTTCTGCTCGACGTCGAGGATCGCCTCCTCGACGCGGTAGAGCTTCTCGACCTGGGCGACCCTCGCCTCGACCTGGGCGGCCACCACGCGCAGGCGGCGCTCGGCCTTGGCGAGGTGACGCTCCAGCCGGCGGTCACGCCAGTTCGGCATGGGGTCGTCGCGCTCGGTCGGGTCGTGCAGGTAGAGCTCGACGACGACGGCCACCAGCGGGATGAGGCCCTGGAACAGGATCAGCGGCAGGCTGACGTCGGAGGCCGAGCCCTCCACCCGCACCAGCACACCGGCGATCATGAGGACCAGGAAGATGAGCGCGGTGAGCCACAGGGCGAGCGGGGACGACTTGGAGTCCACCAGCTGCGGGCGGATGTCCTGGTCGATCACGAGCCGGCCGTTGTCGGCCGCCGACAGGAACTGCCGCTGGGCCCTGGCGAAGATCGAGCCCTTGATGGCGTGCGAGAGGGCGAAGCCGGCGAAGAACACCGCGATGCCGAGCAGACCGCCGAGCCACCAGCCCACGCTGAACTGCGGGGTGTCGTCGAGGGCGGCGTAGGCGCTCGCGAACACGTAGAAGTCCAGCGCCGCGAGCACCAGGAGCACGACGGTGCGCGCGCCCTTCCCCAGGTGCAGTTGGGGAATGCGCTCCTGCACGCCGACGCTGCGCCACAGGCGACCCTGCTCGATCTTGTGGCGCATCAGCTCGGACTGACGCTCGCGTCGCTCCGCCCGAGCGTCGATCTCGGTGCGCAGCTCGGCGATCTCCTCCTCGAGCGACCGAGCGTCGGCCCGGGTCGCTGCCCGGATCTCCTGCACCTCGGCGTCCTCGAGGGTCTTGAGGACCTTGGGACGGGTCTCGGCGCCAGCCAGCGCGATGTCGGCGTCCCCGACCCGGCGAATCAGCTGCTTGGCCAGTTTCCCCGGCTGGTTACCCCTGCGCAGCACCTGGGTCTCGCTTTCCGTATCTCTTCGTGCCTGTGTCGATGTGGTTCTGGGCCGAGACGTCTGTCCTGGCCGGTGTGCGGGGCCGGTGGGGGGCTTCGGCCTGGATGGGAAATACCTGGGTCGGTCGTCGAGTAGCCATGCGAATCAGCCGGGCGTCGTGGCCGTCAGTCGATCGGTCGGGAGTAGCTTCCGGCGAGGAAGCACAGCATCGCGAAGATCGCGCCGATGATCGGGGCGATGACCGTCTCGCTGCCCGAGCCATCGCCGTTCGCGAAGACCGCGATGAAGACCAGGGCTGTCAGGCCCACGAACGCCGCGACCGCGCCGATCATGAAGCGGCGCTGGATGGTGTCTCGTGGCGGGAGCTCGGAAAGCGCGTCGATCGGAGCGATCAGGCCCGCCCGGGCACGGTTGCCGATGCGCCGACGGACGTCACGCAGCCGGAAGGTGTTGCCGGACAGGAAGAAGCCGATCGCCGTCACGAAGATCGAGCCGCTGACGGAGACCCGGATCGACGACGAGGACGGCATCGTGAGCCAGAGGAAGCCGACGACCAGCACCATCGAGAGGCCACAGATGAAGATGACGACGGCAGACCGCATGAGCGCCGGGGCGTAGTGCTGGTCCCGATGTTCGCTGAAGGCGCTGCCCCGGGCCTTTTTCGCACGGGCCATCGTCTGCGTGGACGCGATGAACGACCCGTCCGGATTGGTGGTCGATTCAGTCCCAGGCCTAGGTTGCTGCTCGTAAATGCTCATACCGGTGCCTCCGGTCCATAACCCTCAGTGATGAGGCCTCCGGCGGCGTGCAGGCGGCGTGGCAGCGCGCCTGTTGCTGGCTGGGTGGCCCTGATGCGTGCGTAGCCCGTGGCGGCCGGTTTGGTCCCGCCGACGGCAAGGCCGCGTGGTGTCACCCTGGTGGGTGAAACCACGCGGCTCACGGTGGCCGCCGGGCGGCTAGCTGCAGTCACTGCTCAACCGCCGACACAGTTCGCCTCTCAGGTAGCGCGAAAGATCCTGCTGGGGGGCCGTAAGGTCCCCCTGGCTCGTGCCAATGAACCGGATCTTGGCGTCCTTGACGGCACTGATCTGTGAAGTCGCGAAGCAGCGCTCGACGATGCCCTCGGCCACGCCCACGGTCGCCTGCTTGTTGTCCAGGTTCATGCAGTCGCCCTGCTCGCCGGTGCCCATCAGGTCGCTCCAGACGACCACCGTGACGTCGCCGAGCTTCACGCCGGGGGTGTTGCGCAAGGACTGGATGTCGTCGTTGACGGCGCCAAGCAGGCTGGTGACGCTGCCGGTCGCGCCGACCGGGGTCTCCTGCACGACGTGGCTGAACTCCGTCTGCAGCGCCTCGCCGCCCTTGCCGCGGTCCTTGGCCTGCCGAGTGCTGTTGGCGCGCTTGACGAGGAACGGCTTGTCGCCGGCGAAGCAGGGGAAGGTCTTCATGCCGGTGCCGGTGCCGCCACTGGCGATGACCTTGACGTACTGGCCATTGGCGAGCGCTATGTCGATGTAGGGGCGCATGGCCGTCGCGACCTGCTCGCCGGTGGCGGCGGAGTTGTTGGACAGGTCCAGCAGGACGAGGAGAAGGGGTCTCGTCGCGCCCTTCTTCGTCGTCTTTTCCTGGTAGGCCGAGCAGTCGCCAGCCTTCTTGCCGAGGAGGCTGTTCAGGTCGCAGCCAGCCAGCACGGGCATCAGAACCAGCAGACCGGCGAGGGTCATGGCGAGCCGGCTACGCAGGCGGGTGGCGTTGAGGGTGCTCACTTGAGGACGATCTCCACCTTGCGGCGGGTGGAGTCCGGCACGCCGTCCTGCGCGCCATCCTCACCCTTCGGGACAACCTGAAGGACCGAGCCGTCGATGCCGTCCCCGACGAGGACTGCCTTCACCGCGTCGCCGCGGCGCCTGGACAACTCCAGGTTCGCGTCGGTGGAGCCGAGACCATCGGTGTAACCGACGATCTGGATCTCTCCGGCGTGCTCGCGCAGGGTCGGCACGATCTCGGCGAGGGCCTGGGTCGCCTCCGGCAGCAGCTGGTCGCTGCCGACGTCGAACAGATAGTCCGAGCTCACCGTCGTCACCTGGCTGCCGTCGGACTGCCTGATGAACTTGCCGATCGGCGGCAGCTCGTTGGGGACGATGGTTGGCTTCGCCCGGGTCCCCGTCGCGGCCGGAGTAAAGGCCGTGTCGTCGGCGCTGGTCGAGCAACCGGCAGCCGTGACCACGAGCGCGCCGGCGGCCAGCACGGCCGCGGCGCGTAGACGAACTACCGGGGTGAGTCGCATCGTGGGCGATTCCTCCCCGGTAGTGAGGTTGGCGTGGTACACAGTCAGCCCCTAACTGCGAACGCGGGGCCAAACATAACGGGGCAAGCCGGATCGGCCTGCGGCAGGCCGGCTCGTTGTTCTCCAAGTGGGGCAGAAGCGGGCGTCGTTGTCGAATGGGTCACTCAGGGGTTGAGTGGGGCCAGTGCGACTCTTCGCCATGAAGTACGTTAGCCGGTCCCCCGAAGCGTCCGTCGTGAGGGGCTCACATCCCCGGTGACCTGGTGCGATGCGTTGATCTCGGCGGTACGCCCGCGGCGCCGAGGCAGAGGTGCCAGGCGAGGTGGTCCGGTCTTTGCTCGGGCCTAGCGCGGCCTGGCGGTGACGAAGATCGCGGTGGAGGGGAGGTAGTGGCCGCGGACGGGGCCCCACTGACCCCAGACCTCGCGGTTGTCCTCCGGCCACTCCGGCTCGACGACGTCGAGCAGCGTGAGCCCGGCGGCCACGATCTCGCGGACCCGGTCGCCCATGGTCCGGTGCGTCTCGACGTAGGCCGGCCGGCCGGAGTCGTCACGCTCCAGGTAGGCGCGCCGGTCGAAGTAGCTCTGGATGACCCGCATCCCGGCCTCGTCCGGCTCGTCCGGCAGGCACCAGATCATCGGGTGGTTGGTCGAGAACACCCAGCGCCCGCCGGGCCGCAGCACTCGGGCGACCTCGCGCATGACCGCGCCACTGTCCGCCACGAACGGCACGGCGCCGAACGCCGAGCAGGCGAGGTCGACCGACTCGGAGGCGATGGGCAGCGCGGTCGCGTCCGCCTGGGCCAGCGGCACCGGAATCCCGGTACGCCGGCCGAGCTCGGCGCCGTGGGTGAGCTGACCCAGGGAGATGTCCACGCCGACGACCTGGGCGCCCCGCGCGGCGAGCCAGCGGGCGCACTGTGCCGCCCCGCAGCCGACCTCGAGCACCCGGCGGCCGGCGACGTCGCCGAGCAGGCGGACCTGGGACTCGCGCAGCCCCTCCGGGCACCAGCAGAAGTCGACGTCGCCGAGGAAGTGGCCGTGCTCGCGCTGGTAGGCGCTCGCCTCGTCCTCCCAGTAGCGCCGGCTCGCCGTCCGCGCCGTCGCCTCGTCGACCTCCTCGTAGCGCACCAGCGCCGCGTCGCTCACCGGGCCAGTCTCCCGCGCGGGCGCCGGCCGCCTGCCGGTGGCCGGCGCGCCGCCGGTCCGCGGGCCCCGGGCCAGGGTCGAGGCCGCCAGGACGCCGCCTGCCTGGCCGTCATACCTGGGTGACGGCCGCGCCGATCACGGCGCGCTCGCCGGCGACGCTGACCGGGGTGTAGACGACGCCCGAACCGCCCTCGGGGTCGAGGAACCGGCCCCGTCGGCTCTCACCGACGAACCGGGCCCGGCCCTCCAGCGAGCCGCGGCGCACCTCGTGGCCCGCGGGCCCGAACGGCCCGGTACCAGACAGGCCCGACCCCGTCGCCACCGGCGTCGCGTAGAGCTGGACGACGGCGCCGGGCACCGTCGTCCAGCGCAGCGCGATCCCGGCCAGGGTCGCCCGGCACTCCAGGTCGGTCACGGGGCGGGGGAGGGCCACCGCGGTGACGGTGACCTCGGCGCAGCTCGACGGGTCGAACAGGACGCTGGCGACGGCCGGGGCCACCCAGACGCGGTAGCGGTAGGTCGCGCCGGCCTGGACGTCGTTGTCGAGGTACTGGCCGCCGGACCCGCGGAACCGGCGCATCGCCCCCTGGAAGGACGACGCCTCGTCGAAGATCCGCTCGATGACGACCTCGTTGTGGCCGGGGATCGGGCGCCAGGACAGCGCGACCGAGTCGCCGACGAGGTCGGCGCGCAGCGCCGTCACGCTGGGCACGAGGATGCGGGGCTCGGTGCTGACCGGGACCGACGCGGCCGGCGACGGCTCCTGGCTGGTGCCACCGCCGCCGCCCGAGTGCCCGGTCGCGTCGCGGAAGGTCGCGACGACCTGATGGCGAAACGGCACACCCTTGGGGGCTCCCGCGTCGAACAGCTCGGTGACCCCGGTGGTGCCGAGCCCGCGGGAGCGCCAGCCGCCCGGGGCGGCGGGGTCCGCGATCAGGCGGAACACCCGGTAGACGACGCCGGGCGTGGGCGACGGCGCCCAGCGCAGCGCGATCGCGCCGTCCTCCTCGAGCGCGGTGAGCTCGGCGGGCGGCAGCGGCCGGGTTCCCGTCGGCTGGGGACGGGGGTCACCGCCCGCCCGGCCGGCGGCGGAGGAGCGGGAGGCGACGGAGGCGGCGGCCGCCGCCGGCGACGGGCCCGGCACGCCCCGGTCCGCCGACGGGTGGTCGGTCCCGCCGTGCACCCGGGTGGGCGGGATGTCGACGGTCGCGTCACGGATCCGGCGGGGCGTGGTCGCCGTCGCGTCGACGTCCACATAGCTTGGGTCGACCGCGCGGATCGTGTCGAGGAAGATCTGTCGAGCCGCGGCGGGGCGCATCCGCGTCCTTGGGTTCTTCTCCAGCAGGCCGAGCAGCGCGGCGGTGATCGGTCCCGCGTGCTGGGGCCGTGGCGCCGGGGCGAGCACGATCGCCGCGAGCATCGCGCTGAAGCTTTCCCGCGCGAACGGGGCCTGACCTTCTACCGCGAAGTAAAGAGTGCCGCCAAGGCTGAAAAGGTCAGCTTCCAATGTGGCTGGCTCGTTGTTCAGCCGTTCCGGGGCCATGTAGAGCGGGGTGCCGATAACGCCGGTCACGGTCAGTGTCGGATCACCGTCGGCGGTCGCGATCCCGAAGTCGGTGAGGACGACGCGGCCGTCGTGCGCCATCAGCACGTTCGACGGTTTGACGTCGCGGTGGATGACGCCGAACTCACCGGCGGCCGAGAGCGCGTCGACCATCGCGAGGCCGACGCGGGCGACCTCGGCCGGCGGCAGGGGCCCGTCCTCGCGAACGACGTCGAACAGCGACCGGGACGGCACCAGCTCCATGACGATCCAGGGCAGGCCGTCCTCCAGGACGACGTCGAGGATCGTCACGACGTGCGGGTGGGCGCGCAGCTTCGTCGCGTGCCTGGCCTCGCGCAGCGCGCGCTCGACCCGGTCGGCGCGCTCCTCGTCGGGCACCCCGCCGGCGAACTCGATCTCCTTGAGCGCGACCTCGGCGTCGAGGAGCTGGTCGAAGGCGCGCCAGACGGTCCCCATCGCGCCCGCGCCCAGCGGAGCGAGAAGCCGATAACGTCCCGCCACTACTCGGATTGCGCCTGGACCGGCCGTCACGTCACCCCCCATAACAGCGTTGGGACGTGTACCGCCGCGGCCCGGCGGGCGAGCTTTCCCCGCCCCGCGGGCCCGAACGGGCGTTCCCCGCGGCCATTTCATCATCCCGGACGGCAATCTGGGCAGCCGTCACGGACAGCTTCTCGCGTCTTCCCGGAACAGTCGTCAGCGCCCATCCCAGCTCACGCGGCGCGCCGACCTATGCCTACGTCATGAATCTGACTCGTCACTCAGTGGCGCAACTTTCGTGCGTGACCGAAAGTCCTCGGCCGGCGGCCGGCGGCCGGCGGCCGGCGGCGGGCGTCAGGGCCGGAATGTCTCCGCCCAGAGCGCGACGTCACCGGGCTCGTCGACCGGGCGGTGGCCGGTGAGGCCGTTGACCAGCTCGACCAGCGCGGCCCGGTTGCGCCCCGGGCCGACGAGGACGGCGTCCGGCCGCAGCGCACCGTACGCCTCGCGCAGGCCGGGCAGCGCGAGCGCCTCGGCCGGCGTCAGCGTGCCCGCCTCCACCCGCAGCACGGCGGTGGTCAGCGGGCTCGGATCGCCGTGGAACTGTGCCCCGCCGTTCGGCGCGGGGACGGTGCAGTAGCAGCCCGCGAGCCTGAACCGATAGTCGGCCTCGGCCTGCCAGAGCATCGCGGCCGGGGTGTCCGGCCGCGGGTAGGGCGCTACCAGCACCGTCGAGCCGCGCGGGATCACGTCCACCGCCGCCGTCGTGAAGAACTCGGGCGTCCGCATCTCGCGGGCGTGCAGCGACGCCGGGACGAGCGGGACCAGCGCGGCGGCGGCGAGCACCGCCGCGCCCGCGCGCCGCCGCCACGGCCGGAAGCGAAGCTGCTCCAGCCAGATCGCGAGCGCCAGCCCGGCGAACATCGTCAGGTAGAGCGACAGCCGGGCCGGCAGCGCGCTGCCCAGCAACGGCAACCGCTGGAGGGCGGCCCACGGCAGCGGGACCCGGGTGATCCGGCCGTCGACGTGCAGGTGCCCGCCGAGCGAGAGCAACGCGACCAGCAGGAACAGCGGGATGAGCACCCGGACGAGCGGTTCTCGACGCAGCCGGACGGCGAGCACCACGAGCAGCACCACCAGCGGCGCGCCCAGGTAGCCGCTGACCTCCACGGCGTTGCCAGTGAACCCGAGGCTGTGGTGGAGCGCCTGGTCCGGCGCCAGCCACTGCAGCGGCGTCGGCACGACGATGGTGAACAGGTCGGCGACCGCGACATCATGCGGCTGGATCGCCCCATGGACCCGGTACGGCCCGAAGAACTGCGCCGCCAACGGCCAGGCGAGCAGCGCGGCGGAGACGAGCGCGCACCAGCCCAGCATCCGGGCGAGCTGGCCGGCCTTCGCCAGCGCCGCCGAGCGGTGGTGTGCGGCCAGGATCAGCAGGCCCAGCGCCCCCACCAACGCGGAGGTCGCCAGCAGTTCCTCGCTGATGAGCGCCTGCGCCGCGACGGCGAGACCGAGCAGCAGACCGGTGCGCCGCGCGCCACGGCCGCGCACGAGCAGGTCGTGCAGCAGGGCCAGCAGGATCGGGGGGAACGGCGCGAACGTCAGGTGCAGGTGGCCGAGGGAGGCGCCGACGATGTACGGGCTGAAGCCGTAGATCAGGCCGGCGACGGCCGCCGGCCCGGTTCCCACCCACCGGCGGGCCACGCCGTACATCGCGATGGCCGAGACGGCCGGGGCGAGCGTGAGCAGGGTGTTCAGCGCCGCCACCGGCCCGACCAGCAGCGTCACCGGCGCGACCAGGACGGCGAGCAGCACCACCGGCGTGCTCCACAGGATGTTGACGCCGTCCGGTGCGTTGATCATGTCGCTGACGAACGGGTTCATCCCATGGCCGATGGCATGCGGGACCCAGCCGATGTACCAGCTGAACAACGTCGCGTCCGAGACGCCGTAGCCGCGGCCGCCCGGATCCACCCAGAGCGAGCGCAGCATCAGCGTGGCCAGCGCGCAGTAGCCGACGAACAGGAACGGCCAGCGCGGCAGCCGTCGGGGGTCGCGGCGCCGATGCCCCGACCCGGCCGGCCGGCTGCCCGCTCCGAGCGGCGAGGGACTCACGGGCCTGGGCATCGGCGCGGTGGACGTCGACGTCCGGGCCGACGTCGGTGCCGACGCTGGCGCTATGGCGGTGGCCGAGTCGGCCAGGGGCTGGTCGGCCATGGGCTGGTCGGCCGTGGTCGACGGGACGTGTCCGTCGTGGGCGGCGGCGATCGGACGCTCGTCGGTGGCGGACATATCACCCCCAGGCAGGCCTCGCATGGCCATACGCGCGCCGTCACCCGCGGCGCGTCGCCCGGAACTTTACCGGTAAGGGGGGATTGGTCGCTTTCGGTAACCTAAATTGATCAAGAAGTCCTTAGGCGGCCGCGGTGGAGGTGCCCGGGTGCCACTCCGAGACCAGGGCGCGCCATTCGCGGTAGCGGGCCAGCTGGTAGGCCGTGGCGACGACGCCGACGGGGTCGAGGACGGCCACGGGGTAGCCGAGCTCGGCGCGGTAGCCGCGCTCGCCGACGATGATCCGTCCACCGAGCCGGGCGACGCCGACGACGATCGGCAGCGACGTCCAGCGAGGACGCGGCGCCCCCGCCAGCTCCGTGGGATCGCGCCAGGCATACAGCCCGCAGCCGCACCCCTGGTCCGGGATGCCGCCTGAGCCCGACCCGCCGAACTCGCCCGGGTCGGGCGGCATCCCGGGTTCGCCGTCCTCGCCGTCCTCGCCTTCCCCGCTGTGCGCGCTGTGCCTGGAGTGTTCGCTGCGCTCGGGGCGCTCGGGGCGCTCGGGGCGCTCGGGGCGCTCGGGGCGCTCGGGGCGCTCGGGGCGCTCGCCGGGCGGCCGGTCGTGGGGGCCGCGCAGGCAGTGGGCGCGGGTGAGGCCGTCCGCCCGCCACAGCAGCAGCTCGGGCGGATGGGGCGACCAGGGCGTCCAGGCCGGCCGGAGCAGCCCGGCGCGGTCGACGGCCCACTGCCGCCAGCCCAGCAGGCTCATCGCCCGCTGGCGCCCGTTGTCGCCCCGGCCGGGACGGGCTCGGCGGGTTGGAGCGGTTCGGCCGGTACGGTCAGCGGCTCCTCGTCCGGCCAGGAGATCGGCTCGTCCTCGACGATGCGTTCCGGCTTACCGATGTCACCCATGCTTCCAGGGTCGGTCCCGACCGGTGACCGGTCAATCGCCTTCACCCGTCGATCTTTCGGATCCGCCGAAGCCCCGCGCCACCGCCGCTCCCTCCCGTCCTCCCGCTCCCTCCCGTCCTCCCGCTCCCTCCCGTCCTCCCGCTCCCTCCCGCGCCTCGCCGTCCTCGGCCCGTGCCACCGCCCTGTCGGCCGCATGATCGTGGTTTCCGCCCTCGGATGGTCGCGAACGGGGCTGGATGACAGCCACCGGAGGGCGCAGGTGGCGATCAAGCGGCGGGCGTCGCCCGGGGCACGACTTGATCGCGGTGAGCTTGCCGAAAATTGCGCGAAATATGTGCTTTACGTGGGTCGCTGGTCTGGCGCGGGTCGAACGTGCCGTGCGCGGGCTTCATCTTCTACATCGCAATAGGACTTAAGGTGCCGTAACTGGATAGTCATCCTCGTTTCCACAATGACCTGTCTGTGCTATATGTAGCCGTCGGCCCTGGTTAATGGCGGGCGGAGAAAACTGCGGAGGTCCTGCGTGACGGCGACGTCGAGGCCGGCGGCTCCGGGGGTCACGCGCCCGCGGGCGTGGGTGCCGCCATTAGCCGCGGACGAGGTGGACGCGAACGTCCTCGAACGGTTTCATTTGGTCGCGCGTCAGTGCGCCGACGAGGTAGTGCTGCGGTCACATCGTGGAACTCTCACCTTTGGTGAGATTGACCGCTGGTCCGACGATCTGGCTAACCGGCTACTGGACCGTTCCAAGACGACAACGGACGCTTCCCGCCCGGTCGCGCTGCTTTTCGGGCATGATCCGGCCGCCGTTGTCGCAATGATCGGCATTCTCAAGGCCGGTCGGCCATTCGTGCCGCTGGACGGGCACCTGCCGGCCGAACGGATGGCAAGGATCCTCGAGCTCGCCGGCGCCGATCTGTGCGTGTGCGCGGGCCCTTCCGCCGGTCCCGTCGTCGGCGGCACCGGCGGCCTGGCCGACGAGTCGGACGCGACGCTCGACCTGGCCGGCCTGCTCCCGCCCTGGGTCGAGCCGTTCCCGGTCGGCGAGCGCCCCGGCACCGGCTACGAGCCCCGGCGCGCCAGCACGCTCGACGGCCTCGGCCTCGACGGCCTCGACGGCCTCGACGGCCTCGGCCTCGACCGCCTGGACGGCCCGGACCCGGCGGCCGCCGCCCGCCCGGCGGTCCGCGCCCCCCGCCGGGAGGGCCGCGACCCGGCAATGCTGATCTTCACGTCCGGCTCCACCGGGGTGCCGAAGGGCGTGGTGTGGAACCACAGCACCTTCCTGTTCCACCACCAGGTATTCCAGCACGCCGTCGACTTCGGTCCGGACGACCGTCAGGTGCTGCTGCTCCCGTACAGCTTCATCTCCGGGATGAGCATCATCTTCCGAACCCTGCTGGCCGGGGCGACGCTGTCGATGTACGACCCCAGGGTCCGCGGTCTGCGTGACCTGCCGGCCTGGTTGAGCGAGGAGCGCCCGACGCTCCTCTGTGCCACCCCGTCCCTGCTGCGGGGCGTCGTCGGGGCGTTCTCCCCCGGCGAGGTGCTCGACGGGCTGCGCTACGCCCAGACGGTCGGCGAGGCGCTCTACGCCCGCGACGTCCGGCTGTTGCGCCCGCTTCTGCCGGCCGACGCGCGGATCATCACCACCTACGGCTCCTCGGAGTCCGGCCTCACCACGCTCGGCCTGATCGCGCGCGACGACGAGGTGCCCGACGGCGGCGTCGTCCCGGCCGGTCGGGTGCTGCCGGGCAAGGAGGTCCGGCTCCTGCGGGAGGACCGCTCCCCGGTGGCTCCTCTGGGTACGGAGGCGGGCCCCGGCGAGGCCGGCGAGATCATGATCTACTGCCCGTACCTGTCCGGCGGGTACTGGCGCGACGAGGAGCAGACGGCGACGCGGTTCGGCGTCGACGAGAACGGCGTCGCCTACTACCGGACCGGCGACATGGGTCGGTTCGGCCCCGACGGCCAGCTGCGGATCACCGGGCGCCTCGACGGCATGGTGAAGATCCGTGGCTACCTGGTCGAGCCGATCGAGGTCGAATCGACGCTGCTGGCCGCGCGCGAGGTCGCCGACGCCGTCGTGGTGGCGGACAAGAATGCCGACCCGCCCCGGCTGGTCGCCTACGTGGTGCCGTCACCGGACAGCCTCCCGTCCGCGGCGGCGATCCGCCGGCTGCTGCGCTCCCGGCTGCCCTCGTACATGGTGCCGGCGACGATCGTGACGCTCTCTGTGCTGCCGCGCACGGAGCGCGGCAAGGTCGACCGGATGGCGTTGCCGCCCGCGCCGCCCGCCCTGGCCGGCGACCCGCCGCGCAACGACTGGGAGGAGGCCGTCGCGAGCATCTGGGCGCGGGTCCTCAACCTGGACACCGTCGGCATCCACGACGACTTCACCGAGCTCGGCGGCGACTCCCTGGCCGCGCAGGACGTCGCCGCCCGGCTGGCGAGCGAGCTGGGCGTGCGGCTGCCCACCTCGGCGCTGGCGCAGGCACCGACGGTCGCCGAGCTCACCGCGTTCGTCTCGCGTTCGTCCGCCGACGCCGACACGCTGCGCCACCCCGACGTGATGCCGCTGCGCACCGGGGGCGCCGGGACGCCGCTGTTCTGCTTCGCCGGCGCGGGCGGGCTCGCGATCGCGATGCTCTCGCTCGCGGCGAACTTCAGCGGCGAGCGCCCGGTCTACGGGCTGCAGGCGCACGGGCTCGAGCGGCGCGGCGTCCCCGACTGGTCGGTCAGGGCGATCGCGCGCCGGCACGCCCGCCACATCCGGCTGCTGCAACCCGCCGGCCCCTACCTGCTGCTCGGGCACTCCTTCGGCGGCCTGGTCGCCTTCGAGGCGGCGCACCAACTGCGCGCGGCCGGGGAGGAGGTCGCGCTGCTGACCATCGTCGACAGCGCCCCGCCCGGCCGGATGCGCCTGTCCAGGGGCGGGGCGCTCGTGCCGTCGAAGCGGCACACGCCCGGCGCCGGCGAGTGGGCCGGGCCGGTCTTCGACGGCAGCCCCTCGCACCAGCCGCGCGAGGGTACGCGCGGCCCGGCGGACGCGCTGCGGGTCGTCGCCGACCGGGCCGGCCAGTTCGCCCGGCTTCCGCTGACGGGTGTCGTCCGCTTCCCCGGGATGCGCCAGTACGACGTCTTCTTCAACCAGGGCCGCATCCTCACGATGACCTACCGGCCGCGGCCGTGGACCGGCCGCGCGCTGCTGTGGCAGGCCTCGAACGAGGTGATCGACGGCGGCCTGCGCCCGGTGGAAGGGCTGTGGGCGCCGCTGCTCACCGGGCAGGACGCGGTCGCGCGCACGGTCCTGGGCAACCACGACAACGTGCTGCGCGAGCCGCTCATCGGCCAGCTCGCCGACGACATCCGCGAGCGGCTCGCTCAGATCGACGGCGTCAGCTAGGGCGGTCGGCTCGAGGTCGCCGGCTCGACCCCGCCTTCCGCGACCTCGCCCTTCCGCGACCTCGCCCTTCCGCGACCTCGCCCTTCCGCGACCTCGCCCTGTCGCGACCCCTACCTCGACCTCGTGCCTCGACCCGCCGGATCTCTTCGCTGACCAGGTCGGAGGGCACCGGTTCGGCGTGCCCCGCCGGCCAGACGCGACATCATCATCAAGTGCTTTATATCAAGTGCTTGCGAACGGCGAGGTCGCGCCGGTAGCGTCCGATCCACGCTTTCCGGCCGGCCGACACCGGACCGAGCCGCCTGCCGCCGGTCCGCCGGCCGCGCAACTCGCATGCAGAAGGTGGTGATCGCGATGGTCGCAAGACGGTACCGGGTCGCGCAGTGGGCCACGGGACATTCGGGCGTCAAGGCGTTACGAGGCGTCATCGAGCACCCGCTGTACGACCTCGTCGGCGTCTACGTGTACTCCGACGAGAAGGCTGGTCGCGACGCCGGCGACATCGCCGGCGTGGCGCCGACCGGAGTCATTGCCACACAGAGCATCGAGGACATCATCGCGGCCCGGCCGGACTGCGTCCTTTACATGCCTCTGTCGGACGGCTCCAAGATCGAGGAAATCGCCCAGCTACTGGGGTCGGGCGCGAACGTCATCACCATCGTCACCGACGAGTACGCCTACCGGCACCCCGCCAGCCTGGGCCCGGCCGACCGGAAGCTGCTCGAGGAGGCGTGCGAACGCGGCCAGTCGTCGCTCTACGCGACGGGACCGAGCCCGGGTTTCATCACCGAGCAGCTGCCGCTGGCGTTCCTGGCGATGATGCGCCGCCTGGACTCGCTCACCATCTACGAGTTCGCGGACATGAGGACTCGCAACTCGCCCGAGATGATCGACATGATGTTCGGCGGCGATCCGGCGGCCATGGATCTGCAGGCCACGGCGGACACTCTCCGGGACGATTTCGGCAAGCCGTTCCTCCAGTTGGCGGAGGCCGTCGGGCTTTCCATCGACGACTTCACCGCGACCGGTTCGGTGGCCGTCGCCACACACGACGAGCAGGTCGCCGTGACCACCATCAAAGCCGGCACGGTGGCCGCGTGGCACTTCGAGATCACCGGTCGGCGCGCCGGCAGGCCGCTCATGACGTTCCACCCCATCTGGTATGTCTCGCCGGACCTCGACCCACCGCTGCCGGTGCGTGACTCCGGCTGGAGGGTCGTCATCGAGGGCGACCCGCCGTTCGAGGTCGACATTCATTTCGCCCAGGGCGACGCGTACGGCCCCGTCCAGCCCGGCTACAACGCCTACATTCTCGTGAACGCAATTCCGAACATCGTCGAGGCCCCGCCGGGCATCCGGACCACGGTGGAGCTCCCGCCGATCATTCCGACGTTCGCCGTCGCCACGGCGGAGTCCTGATGCCGTCGACCGGGCGGGCCGGCGGGTGGAACGAGTGGAGCGGACGGGCGGCAATCCGATGATCTCCGTCGAACGGTACGGCCCGTGGGCGCTCGTCACGGGCGGATCGGAGGGTCTGGGCGCCTCCTTCGCCCGCCAGCTGGGGGCGGCGGGACTCAACCTGATCCTGCTGGCCCGGCGGGAAGGACCGCTGGAGCGGACCGCCGCCGAGATCCGCGCCGAGTGCGGCGTCGAGGTACGCACGCTCTCCGTGGACATCTCCGCGCCGGACCTGCTCGACCACATCCGGAAGGTCTCCGACGACGTGGCCGTCGGGCTGCTGGTCAGCAACATCGGCGGCTATTTCGGCAGCGGCCCCTTCCTGGGGCTGGACGCTGACGACGTCCGCCGGAACGTGCGGTCCAGCCCGCTGGCGCACGCGACGCTGGCTCATCACTTCGGGGCGCGCATGCTGCCGCGCGGGCGCGGCGGGATCATCCTTGTCGGCTCCCTCGCCGGCAGCGCGGGCGGCCCGGCCCGGGCCATGTACAGCGCCGGCAAGGCGTTCACCCAGATCCTCGCCGAGGGCCTCTGGACCGAGGCGGGACCCGACGGGCTCGACGTCGCGTACCTCGTGGTCGGCTCGACGGACACGCCCGCCCGGGCCCTCGCGGCCGGGCCTGTCACCGAGGGCCAGGTCGTCGACGACCCGGACGACATCGCGACCTTCGCGCTGGCCAACATCACGGACGGCCCCGTCCTCGTCCCGCCCCGGCTCCTGCCGGCGTTCACCGAGCTTGCCGCGATGCCCCGCCGGCAGGCCGCCGAGACGATGCGCGCGATGTTCGGCGGACAGCGCGCCAACTGACGGCGCGCCGACCGAGAGCGCATCTCCGTTGATGCGCGCCAACGGAGATGCGCATCGACGGAGAGCGTTTTGGCCCGGGGCCGCAAGTGCTGGCTCCGGGCCCCACCCACCCGACCAGGCCCGCCGTTTCACGACCTCGGGCCTCACCTAGCATGTGGCGACGCTGAGCAGCGCACACTGAGGGCCGAGAGCGCCGTGACCGAACGTCATCCGCGGCGCTTCGCCCGCCTACAGGCCGGACGGTGAAGATGATCGTCGTGGACGGTGAGGAACACATCACCTGGCTGCTCAAGCGGGCATTCCACCACTGGCGCCGAACGCTGAACGACGCGGTGAGCGTCGAGAACGTCACGTCGGAGCAGATCGGTGTCATGCGACATCTGAGCGGCACCCCGGGGCTGTCCGGCGCCGAGCTCGCCCGCCGCAACTTCATCACTCCGCAGGCGGCGCAGCTGTCCCTGGCGACCCTGGAACGGCGCGGCCTGATCGAACGTCGCCCCGACGCGAAGGGCGGGCGCTCGCTGGGGGCCTATCTCACTCCCGAAGGCGTCCGCGTCGCGGACGAGGCTGTGGCGCACGCCCACCAGGTGGAGGAGGACCTGCTGTCGGTGTTCGACGCCGCCGAGAAGGAGGCGTTCCGGGAGTTCCTCATCCGGCTGACCAGCCGCGCCCGACCGATCGCCGAACGCGACGGCGAGCCGTAACAGGCGACGGGGTCCCTCCCGGATCGGCGGACGGGGTTCCTGCCGGATCGGCGGAGCCGATCTGGAAGGTCGTGATCTGGGAGGTCGGCGATCAGGGAAGCCTGCGATCTGCCCGGTCGTTGACACCTGGCGACTGTGCCGAGCGGTGTCGACGCGACGATCTGGCAGATCGGTGGGGGAGCGTATGAAGGTCCGGATCGGGGTTGGGTTCGGCGGGGTTCCAGGCGATGAGCTGTCCAGCTTGGTCAAGCAGATCGCTCAGTTGGGTATCGACTCGCTGTGGCTGTCCGAGCAGCTCTCGTCGCCCACCGTCGACCCGATGATGGGGATGGCCTGGGCGCTGGCGCGCACGAACCGGCTCAAGGTCGGCACCGGCGTGGCCGTGCTGCCGGGCCGCAACCCCGCGCTGTTCGCCAAGCAGGTCGCGTCGCTGGCCGCGCTCGCGCCGGGCCGGGTGCTGCCGGTCGTCGGGCTGGGGCCGGCGCGTGCCTCCGAGCGCAGCGCGTTCCCGGTGCCGCCGGGCCGCCGCGGCGATGTCTTCGACGAGGCGCTGACGGTGGTGCGCCGGCTGCTCGTCGAGGAGTCCGTCACCCACCACGGCGAGTTCTTCCACCTGGACGCCATCGGGATCGGCGAGCTGCCGGCCCGCCCGCTCGACCTGTGGCTCGGGGGCGCAGCCCCGGCGGCGCTGCGCCGGATCGGCCGGCTCGGTGACGGCTGGCTCGCGAGCCTCGTCACCCCGGCCGACGCGGCGGCCGGCATCGAGGTCATCAACGCGACGGCGGCCGAGGCGGGCCGTGAGATCGATCAGGAGCATTTCGGCCTGAGCCTGCGGGTCGCCTTCGACGAGGTCCCGCCGGCGCAGCTGGCCGGCATCCGGGCCCGGCGGCCGGACGTCGACCCGGGCGTGTTCATCCCGGTCGGCTGGGACGCCGCCCGCGCGTCGATCGCCGACTACGTGGCCGCCGGCGTCAGCAAGTTCGTGATCTACCCCGCGCTCCCGGCCGAGAGCCTGCCCGGCTTCCTCGACGACTTCGCCCGCGAGCTCATGCCGCTCCAGACCTGACCACCGCGGCCCTTCCGCCCTGCGAGCGGTTCGTCTTTCTGCCTTGAGTTTTCCGCGGGGTCCCCGCCGATTGGCTGCCGAGTGCGAAGGGCTGGCCGTACAGGTGGGCTGTGGCTCCGGCATAGCGAATCGGTGGGGGAGGCCCTAGATATCCCACGGTTCTAACTGTCAAGCGGCGATCTTCTGGTCGGTCTGGCTGGGCCAGGCGGTGGCTTCGTCGTAAGGGGTGTGGTGGCGTAGGCAGCCGTGGAGGATGCCGACGAGCCGGTTCGACAGTGCGCGTAGGGCCTGGTGGTGGGTGGCGCCGCGGGCGCGGTGGGCGTCGTAGTAGGCCCTCGCTCCTGGAGAGACGCCCAGCGCGGCGAAGGCCTGCAGGTAGAGGGCGTCGCGTAGTCGTTTGTTGACCGCGACGCGGGCGAGCACGATCCGCCGGGTGCCGGAGGCGCGGGTGATCGGGGCGGTGCCGGCGTAGTTCTTGCGGGCCCTGGCGTCGGTGTAGCGATCGGGGTCGTCTCCGAACTCGGCGAGCACCCGGGCGGCGAGGACCGCTCCCAGCCCTGGCTGGGAGAGCAGGATCCTCGCGTCCGGGTGCTGGTCAAAACACTGGGCCAGCTCGCTTTCGACCTGCTCGATCTGGGTGGTGAGGGTGGCCAGGACGGCGACCAGCGCGGTCACGGTGTGGCCGTAGGCGTCGGCGACCAGCGGCGCCGCCGCCAGCTGGTCGGTGCGCAGGGCGTCGCGGATCTGTCCGGCACGTCTGTCGAGGTAGCGCTGGCGGCCGGCGCGGCGTAGCGCGGAGACGATCCGCGCCGTCGACAGTCCCCGGCCTCGGGTCGGGGTGGGGGCGATCTCCAGGACGGCCAGGGCGTCACGGCCGGACAGCTCACCGCCGAACGCCACCAGCGCGGCCGGGTAGAACTCCCGCAGCGTCGAGCGCAGCAGGTTCGCCTGCCGTTGGCGCGACCAGATCAGGTTCTGGTGCGTGCGGGCCAGGACCTTGACCGCCTCGGCGAGCTCGCTGTCCCCGGCGATGGGCCGGTGGTTGGCCCGGTCGGTGCGGACCAGGTCCGCGAGCACCTTCGCGTCGCCGGCGTCGCTTTTCGCCCCCGAGGTGACGTGCCGTTCCCGGTACCGGGCCGCGGACAGCGGATTGATCGCATAGACCTGGTAGCCGGCCGCGGCCAGCGCGCCGACCCACGGCCCACGGTCGGTCTCGATCCCGACCACCACCGCCGCAGGCTCGTCCCCATCGCCCAGATGGTCGGCGATCAGGCCGTGCAGCTCGGCGATCCCGGCCACGCCCTCCGGCAGCCGACGGCGCACGAGCCGCCGGCCGGTCTCGTCCTGGATCTCGATGTCGTGATGGGCCTCGGCCCAGTCATCCCCGACGAACAGCAACCCCGGTTCCCTTCCCAGCTGTCGATCATTCAACAGAGCCTTCGGGAAGGATCGCGCACACCCTAATGGATCAGTGCTCGACGGCACGACATCCCACCGGTCGTCTCACCCTCCCAGCGAACCAGCGGCGACACGATCTAGGACTAGACCTCGATCATCAGGCCTGGCGAAACGAGTGCTCGACCGCTGGCGGCTCGGACACCAATCCATCACGGATAGAACCGGTGCAGCCCCATTAGGTGATGGAGAAGCCGCCGTCGACGGTGAGGACCTGGCCGGTGACGAAGCCGCCGGCGTCGCTGGCGAGGAAGAGCAGCGCCGCGGCCAGCTCCTCGGGGTCGCCGATGCGGCCCAGCAGCCGGCGGGGCGTATGGGCCTCCAGATAACCGGGGGAGTACTGGCCGGTCATCTCGGTGGCGAAGAAGCCGGGGGCGAGCGCGTTCACCCGGATGCCCTTGCGGGTGCCCCACTGCTGCGCCAGGTCCCTGGTCAGGCCGAACAGGCCCGCCTTGCTGGCTGAGTACGCCGCCTGGGGCAGGCCCGCGGTCGTGATGCCGAGGACGCTGGAGATGTTGACGATGCTGCTGCCCGGCTTCATGACCCGGCCGCAGGCCTGCGCCATCCAGTAGCAGCCGTTCAGGTTGAGGTCGACGACGGAGCGGAACTGCTCGGGGGTCTCCCGGGTGGCCGGCACGGCGGTGCCGATGCCCGCGTTGTTCACCAGGATGTCCACCCGGCCGAACTCGGCCATCGCCGCGGCGACCAGCGCCTGGCAGTCGGCCGGCTCGGTGACGTCGGTCCGCACCGCGACGGCCCGCTGGCCGGCCGCCTCCACCAGCGCCTTGGTCTCCTTGAGCCGGTCCTCCCGGCGAGCCCCGAGGGCGACGTCGGCGCCTGCTTCGGCGAGCGCCTTAGCGAACGCGACGCCGAGCCCGGCGGACGCTCCGGTGACGATGGCGACCCGTCCATCGAGCCGAAAGCGGTCAAGCACGGACATGCTTCCCCACCGATCTTCTAGGACTGAGCCTTCCGCGATTCTGCCCGTTCCGGTCAGCGGAGGATGCCGGTGTGGCCGAGGGAGTAGCGGCCGGGCTGGGGCCAGACCGACAGGCCGTGCGGGCCGGCGCCGACCGGGATGCGGGCCAGCAGCTCGCCGTTCTTGGTGGAGATCGCGTAGACCTCGCGGTTGTAGCGGCCGGAGAGCCACAGGACGTCGCCGTTGACCGAGACACCGCCCATGTCCGGGCTGCCGCCCGGGATCCGCCAGCGGTCGACGATCTTCCTGGTGGCGAAGTCGATCAGCGAGATCGTTCCTTCTCCGCGGTTGGAGACGTACAGCACCTTGGCGTCGCGGCTCGGGTAGAGGCCGTGGGCACCTTTTCCGGTAGGCATGAACTCGATCTGGCGGAAGTCCTCGCCATCAATCAGATGGACGCCGTTCTGGTCCATGTCGGCGACGTAGAAGACCTCGCCCTGGGGGTCGAGCTTGATGTCCTGCGGCATCCCGCCGACCGTGAGGTAGCCGAGCACCCGCTGGTTCTTCCAGTCGACCTTGACGAGTTTCCCGGAGAACTCGCACGTGGCGATCAGGTAGCTTTCGTCGGCCGAGTAGTCGATGTGATCGACGCCGGGACAGGTCACCGACAGCTGGCGGTGGAGCTTCCAGGTGTGCGCGTCGTAGAAGTCCAGCCGCTGCTGAGCCTCGGCGACGACGATCGCGTATGCCCCGTCCGGGGTGAAGTACATGTTGTACGGGTCGGCGACGGGAATGTTCGGGCCCTCGACCCGGCCGGTGACCGGGTCGATCGGTGTGAGGCTGTTACCGATGTTGTTCGTGGCATACAGCGTCGACAGGTCCCAGGCCGGCACGACGTGCTGTGGCTTGGCGCCGGTGGTGAACTCGTCGATGACCTTGAAGGTCTTCGGGTCGATGACCGTCACCGTGTCGCCGTCGCTGTTCGGCACGTAGACGAGCGAGCGCTGGCCGGTGACCTCCGGGCTCAGGTCGCCCGGGCCGGTGTGGGCGTAGATGCCGCGCCCGCCAGCCCCCGCGGGCGGCACGCCCGCCGAGGTGCCCGCCGAGGTGCCCGCCGGGGGCGTCGTCGTGCCGGCTGGCATGGTCATGGTGCCCATGCCGGCGGCGTCGGCGGTGTGGGCGTCCGCGCCGGCGCCGGGCACGCCGTCGTCCGAGCAGCCGGTCGTCACGGCGGCGACGAACGCCGCGGTGACGATCGCCGCTCGGAGGTCGACCCGCGCGCGCCGGGCGGGGCACGCGCGCCTCACGAACCTGAATCGGAATACATCTTCCGCATACCGCTGGCGACGCACAGTCGGTCAGCTTTGCCGTCTCTGGGCTCGCTGTCATGCATCCGCGCCGTGTCCCGCGGACGTCGTCCGCGTGCCCGGCCGCCGTCCGCCGCGCGGCGCGGCCGCCGATCGTCGCGCGCCTGGGCCCCGACCGCCGCGCGGCCAGGTGAATACGCCCCGTGACCGCCCCGGCGACCGGCGTCACGTCGCGAAAAGAACGGCCGCTGTACACCCGTGCGTCCGGCGGCGATGGTAGGCAGGAAGGCATGGACCTTCGGATCTTTGTCGAGCCGCAGCAGGGCAGCACGTATGCCCAGCAACTCGGCGTCGCGCGGGCCGCCGAGGAGGGCGGGTTCGACGCCTTCTTCCGCTCCGACCACTACCTGCGGATCGGCGGCGGGGACCCGGGACCCGGCCCCACCGACTCCTGGGTGACGCTCGCCGGGCTCGCCGTCCAGACCAGTCGCATCCGCCTGGGCACACTGCTGACGAGCGCCACGTTCCGCTACCCGGGGCCGCTCGCGATCTCCGTCGCCCAGGTGGACGAGATGAGTGGCGGGCGCGTCGAGCTCGGCCTCGGCGCCGGCTGGTTCGAGGCCGAGCACCAGGCGCAGGCGATCCCCTTCCCGGCACTCGGTGAGCGGTTCGACCGGCTCACCGAGCAGTTGGAGATCATCACCGGCCTGTGGACGGCCCCGGTCGGCGAGACCTTCGGGTACGAGGGCCGGTACTACTCGGTCACCGACAACCCGGGGCTGCCGAAGCCGGCCCAGCGGCCGCGGCCGCCGATCATCATCGGCGGGTCCGGACCGGCGCGCACGCCGCGGCTCGCCGCTCGGTACGCCGACGAGTACAACGCGGCCTTCAAGCCCGTGGCGGAGGCCGCCCGGCTGTTCGACCAGACCAGGCGGGCCTGCGAGGAGATCGGGCGCGACCCGGGCAGCCTGAAGCGCTCGGTGGCCCTCACGACCTGCTGTGGACGGGACGAGGCCGAGCTCACGCGGCGGGTCGAGGCGGTAGGCCGGCAGCTGCCGGAGCTGCGGGAGAACGGCCTGGCCGGCACCCCCGCGGAGCTGGTCGAGAAGATCGGCGCCTATGCCAAGATCGGCGCGGACCGCGTCTACCTCCAGGTTCTCGACATGGACGACCTCGACCAGATCGCCCTGCTCGCCGCCGAGGTCCGCCCACACGTCTAGGTCCCGGGCAGCGCGAATCCGCCCGGCTCGCGGCCCTTCACGATCACCGCGACCGCGACCGCGACCGCGTCGTCGCGGTCGCGGTCTGGCCGAATCCGCGACCGCGACGACGCGGAGGTGGTGATCTACCGGTCGCTGCTGGCGGGCGGCCGCCCGCCAGCAGCCCTAGCGTCCCGCTGTCGGGCGGAACATGACTAAGACGGTGGGATTCCGGCGGGCGTAGCGGACGGCTGCCCGGGCGGCCGAGCCGGATGCCCACACCATCGTCCACTCGACCGGCACCAGGCTGACCACGCCGGTTACCCGCTCGTAGAGGTCGTCTTGGACGGCGCGCTCGGCGGTGTGCGACGCCTGCGCCACGCCGTCCATCCCGAAGGCGCAGTACATGCCGGAGGTCCAGCGGGCGAACCGGGCCCATCGGTCACGTTCCGCCACGACCACCAGCCTCGAGCCGGTCCGCACCGCGAGCTCGGCTGCCAGCAGGACATCCGCGAGCTCGCCGGGGTCACCCGCGCGCAGACCGACGATCACACTGCTACCGGACGCGACCGCGGTCGCGACCGCTCGGTCCTGCGCTTGCTCCACGGCCCCTCCTCGGGTTGACCGTTCGACCTACTTGAGCCCGATTGTGACGCACCTCATAGGCAAGTGGAAGGCCTAGTGAAGTGCATCTCGTTCGCTGTGTCCATACCCGCATCCGGGACGCGTCAGGCGCGCGGGATCCGCCCGCAGCGCGGTCCAAGGACTCTGGGCGCCTGGGCCTAAAGGCCTAGAACCCACCACATTTCCGTCACGCTCCGTGTCGGATCGAACGGGCATCGCGAATTAGCGACAAAGGTCACCATCGGCGGACATTTTTCGAGCTTGCTTCGATTGGCACCATTCGGGCGGTTGGCCCGCGCGCGGGTGGCCTGAAGGCGGCCGTGGGGGGCGGGAGTGTCCTGAAGGTCACAGCGAAGGGGGGGTCGATGCGACCTGTTCGGACGGCCGCGGCGGTCATGGTCGTGGCGGCGTTGGCGGCGGCCAGCGCCTGCGGCGGGGGCGAGTCCGGCGGTTCGGGCGACCCTGGGCGGACGGTCGACCTCGCGGACTTCACCCCTGGCCCGCCCAAGGGCTGGGACGCGAACGGCTTCAGCGTCGACGCCTCCTCGCTGCGGTGCGCCGGCGCGGCGACCAACCCGACCCGGGGGATCACCGACACCTCGGTCAAGGTCGGCGGGCTCGCCGTCATCACCAGCCCGGCCACCAGCTCGATGGCCGGCATCGACGTCGGCGCCAAGGTGCGCTTCCAGCGGGCGAACGCCGCCGGCGGCGTCGCCGGGCGCACGATCGACTTCGTCGGCGTCAAGGACGACGCGCTGGACCCGGCGCGCAACGGCCAGCAGGCGCACGCGCTGGTCGAGCAGGACCAGGTCTTCGCCGTCGTCCCGGTGGCGACGGTGTTCTCGAACTTCCTCGACGTCTTCTGCGCGCAGCGGGTGCCGTTCTTCGGCTGGGGCATCGGCGGGGGCTTCTGCGACACCGCGAACGGCTTCGGCATCACCGGCTGCCTGCTGCCCGACCGGCCGAAGGTCGACGCGACCACCTGGGGCCTGATGGTGACCTCGGTGCTCGGCCCGGTGGAGCAGGCGAAGACGAAGGCCGTCGCCGTCATCGGGCTGGACACGGACGCCTCGCGCGCGGGCGTCGACGCCGTGGCACGGGGCGTCCGGCTCGCCGGTATCCCCGTGTCCTATGACAAGTCGCCGATCCCGCTGTCCGGCCTCAACGACGCGACCGCGATCGTGGGCGACATCATGACGTCGAACAAGGGCGGTCCGCCGGATCTGGTCATCTTCCCCGGCGACTTCGAGTCGACGACCAAGGTGACCGAGGCGCTCAAGGCCAACGGGTACAAGGGCGACACGATCAACGCCGTCGGCTACGACCCGCGGCTGACCAGCCTCGACGCCCTCGACGGCGCGCACACGCTGCTCCAGTTCGCCGTCCCGGAGGCCGACACACCGGCGATCCGGCAGCTGAAGGCGGACTTCGCGCAGTACGCCCCGGACCAGCCGCTCACCCTGCCGGCGATGGCCGGCTACTGGTCGGCCGACATGTTCGTCGCGGCGCTGACGGCGACGGGCCGCGACCTGACCGCCGACTCCTTCCTGAAGAAGCTCAACAGTGGCGACTTCTCCTACTACGTGCAGGACACCGTCGCGGAAAGCCGGTGGCCGCTCAACCACGCCACGTCCCCGCCGTGCTTCGCGATGGCCCAGCTCAGCCAGCACCAGTACCAGGTCGCTACGAAGCTCACCTGCGGCAGCCTGGTCCCGCTGGCATCCGCGCCCTCGTCGACGCCAACCGGCTGACGCCGCTCGCCGCTGCCGGGCTCCGGCGAACTCGGAGCCGGGCGCCGGAGGTGAGAGGCTGCTCCGAGCTGGAGCTGGAGCCGCGCCGGGATGGCGACGCGTGAGCGAGCGGAGGCGGGCGTGGAGGCCGGAACCGGGCTGGAGCCGGACCGTCGTGGGGTGGCGGTGGTGACCGGGGGCAGCAGGGGAATCGGCGCGGTGACCGCGGTCGAGCTGGCCAGGCACGGGTGGGACGTGTGCCTGAGCTATCGGGCGGACGAGGCGGCGGCGGCCGGGGTGCTGGCCACCTGCGAGCAGGCCGGAGCGCGCGCCGTCGCGGTGCGCGCGGACGTGGCCTCGGCCGAGGACGTGACCGCGCTGTTCGCCGCCGCCGACCGCCTCGGGCCGGTGACGGTCCTGGTCAACAACGCCGGGATCGTCGGCCGCCGGGCCCGCGTCGACGAGCTGGCGCCCGAGCGGCTGGAACGGATGATGGCGGTCAACGTGGTGGGTGCCTTCCTGTGCGCAGGCGCTGCCGTCCGTCGGATGTCCACCCGTCACGGCGGGAGCGGCGGCGCGATCGTGAACGTGTCGTCGGCCGCCGCCCGGCTCGGCAGCGCCGGCGAGTACGTCGACTACGCGGCTTCCAAGGGCGCCATCGACACGATGACCATCGGCCTCGCCAAGGAGGTCGCGGCCGAGGGGGTCCGGGTCAACTCGGTCCGCCCCGGCGTCATCGACACCGAGATCCACGCCAGCGGTGGCCAACCGGACCGGGCGGCCAAGGTCGGCTCCACGGCCCCTGTCGGCCGGGCCGGCACCGCCGCCGAGGTCGCTGCCGCCATCCTCTGGCTCTGCCTTCCCGAGACCTCTTCCTACGTCGTCGGCACCTTCCTGGACGTCACCGGAGGTCGCTGACCCCTCGGAACCTCAGGCCGGGCAGATGGTCGGGCGGATGGGCGCGGCGGCGTGGGGGCGTGGGCGCGGCGGCGGGAACGGATGGGCCCCGGGAGTGCCAGGCGCGGTGGCCCCGGCCAGTGCCGGCGCCGCCGGCCGGGCGAGCGCCGCGGCCGGGGTGAGCACCGTGGGCGCGGACAGGGCCGGAGCCGGCCGGCGGGCTTGAGGCTGGGCCGGCATGGGCTCCGGTACCGACGGCTGACGCGTGGCCTGGCTGGGGATGCGGGTCTGGGCCTCCATCAGGTAGGCCGCGACGGAGCCGGCCCTGCCCTTCACGGTCATCGGGGGCAGCGGCACGAGGCGGGCGCCGTATTCACCGCGCAGCGCACTGGCGGTCGGTTCGGACAGGACGGTCTGGCCGGCGTGGGCGAACGCCTGGAGCCGGGCCGCGAGGTTCATGGTGTCGCCGACCAGGGTGTACTCGCGGCGCGCGTCCGAGCCGAGCAGCGCCGCCGCGACCTCACCGGTGCTCACGCCGATGCCGAGGCCGAAGGGCGCGAGCCCCTCCAGCTCCCAGCGAACGTTGAGGGTGCGCTGCCGCGCATGCATCGCGACCGCCGCCCGCGCGGCCCTGGTCTGGTGGTCGTCCTGGGGGTAGGGAGCGCCGAAGACGGCGATGACGGCGTCGCCCGCGTACTGCAGGACGGTTCCGCCCTCATCGAGGATCGCCGCGTTCATCTCGCGACGGTGCGCGTCGAGGAGGCCCGCCAGCACCATCGGGTCTGCCCGCTCGGCGATCGAGGTGTAGCCGCGGATGTCCGACATCAGCACGGTGACCACGAGGCGCTCGGTGCGCTGGCCGGCGCCGGCGTCGGACCGCAGCTTCTCGGCGAGGCCACCGGGCAGCAGCCGGGACAGCGCCTCGCCCTGCTCCTCGCGGCGCACGATCGCGGCATGCAGCAGCCGGAGCTGCCGCAGCGCGCCGGACCGACCGTTGCTGGCGCCCTGAGCCAGTCGGAGCAGCGTCGCATCGATAGCGCTGTTCACCGCTTCCGGTGTGTCGCCGCGGCGTTCGGCGATCACCCGGATCGACCGGCCCTCGGCGACGTCGCGCAGGAGTTGTGCCTGGTCATCGCTGAGGTCGGCCGCGTCGCGAACCGGGCTGAGTACGGCGGCGACGATCTCCGGGTCGAGCATCGACGAACCGGCTGCCACCTCCCGGATGGCCCGCACCAGGATCTCCGGATCGGCTAGGCGCTCCTTGAGCAGGTAGGCACAGCCACCTGCGTCGGCGCCGGCCAGCAGACCGATCGCATACTCCGGCTCGTCGTACTGGGAGAGCAGCACCACGCCAGTTCCAGGCGCGTAGTGACGGATCTCGCGGGCGGCATCGACCCCTTCATCGGAAAAGGTCGGCGGCATCCGGATGTCCGTGACCACGACCCGCGGTCGGCGAGTGCGGGCAAGTTGGACAAGCTCGTCTCGGTCGGCGGCGACGCCGACCACGGTCAACCCAGGCACCCGGGCGAGCAACGCCCGCACCCCGGCTCGGACGATCAAGTTGTCGTCCGCAAGCAGCACCCCGATCTGCTCCATGGTGCTAATTCAGCCCTGTTGGTGACCCGATGCACAGGGCGGTGGGACCACCGGCACGGTGGTGCCAGCACCACATTCCTTTTGGGGATGACTCGTGGACATCGGTTCGCGGCGTCCCGTCGCCCGGTAACCGCACTGTCCCAACGCGAACGGGCAAATCGGGCGAGGGCGGCGACCGGTAGCCGCCCCGCGTGTTCCGGCGAACCTTGGCACCAATGGGGTAATTTGCCCGTTCTTGTTGTTACTGGCCGATCGGCACTTCGATCGGCACTGGAGTGCGGTCCTGAGGGAAGATCGTCCGCGAGCCCGCGCTCTGGCGTAGCAGGCGCGCTACGCTCCGGCAGAGAGTTTGGGGTGGCGAGTTTCCTTGATGGATGTGACGGACCGCTTGGACCTGGCCGAGGGGTCAGCAACCGGGGCGGACCGCGTACACCAGGACCACATCGGGGTGGTGGCGCTGAACAGCGAGACCGACTACGCCGCCCGTGGCTGGCTGGAGACGGTTCCCGACCCAGCCGTCGCGGTGCGCGCGGATGGCAAGATTGCCGCGGTGAACGCCCGCGCCGCCGCGCTGCTCGGTTACGCCCACGATGACCTCATCGGCCAGCCTGTAGATGCGATCGTCTCCGACGGGCTCGCTGCCGTTGGTCTCCGCCGGGACGCCGCCGAGCCGGGTGACCCGGCTCGGCTGGAGGATCTTGGTCGGGTCACCGGGGCCGTGGCGCACGACGTCAACAACCTGCTGTCGGTGATCAGGAACTATGCCGTGTTCGTCGGTGACGCGCTGGACGCGGCCGCCGAGGCCGACCGGACCGCTCGGGACGCCGGCGGCCCGGTCGACTGGGAGGCCCTGCGCCACGACGTGGCGCAGATCCAGCACGCGGGCGAGCGGGCGGCCGAGCTCACGGCCCAGCTGCTGGCCGTCGTCCGCCGCAAGCCGGCCGAGCTCGGCGCCGTCGATCTGTGCGCGGTCGTCCGCGAGACGGTCGGCATGCTGCGCCGCCCGCTCGGCGAGCGGATCGACGTCCGGGTCGAGCTCGACGACGACCTGTGGCTCGTGTCCGCCGACCGGGCGAGGCTGGAGCAGGCGATCATCAATCTGGCGATGAACGCCCGCGACGCGATGCCGCAGGGTGGCACGCTGACGGTGACGGCCGGCAACGTCGTGCTCGGCGGCCCACCGGAAGCGGCGCCGTCCTCCCCGTCCTCCCAGGCCTCTGCCGCCTCCGTGGCCTCCTGGGCGCCGGCGGGAGGCGCCGAGCCGGCCGGCGACCAGGAAGTGGGCGCGGACCTGCCAGGGCGGCGTTTCGTGAGCCTGTGGGTGACCGACACGGGCACCGGGATGACGCCGGCGACGCGGGCGCGCGCGTTCGAGCCGTTCTTCACGACCAAGCCAGAGGACTCCGGTACCGGTCTCGGCCTCGCGGTGGTCCACGACGTCGTCACCCAGGCCGGTGGCGAGGCTCAGATCTCCTCGGCGGTCGGCCTCGGCACCACCGTCAGCCTGCTACTACCCGCCTGCGATCCGCCCGGGCCGCGCGGACCCGCGGTGACCAGGGCGACGGCCGGCGAGCCGGCCCGCCTGGAGGAAACGGCCTGGTCCGCGACCCCACTGGCGTCCCCGCCCGGGGACTCGGCGGCCCCGGACGCGCTGTGGATCTGTCATCGACGGCTCGACGGCGCGCCGTCCCGGTCCGCCGGCGCCCGCCGTTCCCGCGTCCAGTCACCCGCCCCCTCGACGGTCTCCCGAGGCGCCGGCGCCCGTCCGTAACCGTGCCTCGGTGCCTCGGTGCCTCGGTGCCTCGGTGCCTCGGTGCCTCGGGATCCGGGACGTCGTGGAACTCGCCTATTGGGCTTCCTGCCGAGGGATGGCCGAGACCAGTGCGGTGTCGACACCCACCGGCCCGAGGTCCGCGGCGCCGCCGGGTTCACGCAGCGGGGCCGGCCGGCCAGGCAGCGGCTGGTAGAAGAACGCCGTCGCGTCGGTGGCGTGGGTGCTGTCGGGACTGGCCGGATCGAGGTCGCGGTCCCAGGTGATCGCGTCCACCGGGCAGCTGCGCGCGCACGCGCCGCAGTCGATGCATTCCTCGGGGTGGATGTAGAGCTTGCGCTCACCGGTATAGATGCAGTCGATCGGGCAGTCGTCGACGCAGGAACGGTCCATGACGTCGACGCACGCCTCGCCGATCACGTAGGCCATCGCTACCCGCCGCCTAGAGCGCCAAAGGGTGTGCGAAAATGATCTTCTTTCGCGCACCTGGAGGCCGTTGTCCCCGGGATCATTACCGGGAGGTCTTCTGGTAGGTCAGAGACTCGGCGGCAGCGCTCGCGGCGGCGACCCCGGCCTGCCGGCGCGGCAGCACGTTCGCCGCCGTGCCCTGGTCGCCCGCCCGCCCGCCCGCGCCCTTGCCCGTGGCCCCTCGCTCGGCGTGCAGCGGCCCGGTGGCCTCGATCCAGGTCCCGCCGCGTACGCAGCCGACGGGGGCCAGCCGGCGCTCGCCCGCGATCGTCTCGAAGCCGTCGGAGAAGGCGGCCGGCCCTTCCTCGACCCGCAGCACGCTCACCTCGGCCGGGCGGCCGACGTCCAGGGTGCCCAGCTCCGCGGAGCGGCGGATCGAGGCGGCGGGATTCACCGTCGCCATCGCGATGACGTCCGCCAGCGAGGCGCCCAGCGACCAGATCTTCGACATCGTCTCGGGCAGCGAGTAGACCGGCCCGTCCTCGTTGAACAGGTTGAGGTCGGTGCTGACCGTGTGCGGCGGGTAGCCCAGGTCGAGCAGCGCCCGCGCGGCGGCGAACCGGAAGTCCGAGCCGGAGTGGCCCACGTCGAGCCGCACCCCGCGCGCCACGGCGTCGGCGAATACCGGGTGGACGGCCGTCCCGTCGTTCACGAGCGCGCCGGAGTGGCCGCGGAACGCGTGCGTGACGATGTCGCCGGGGCGCAGCGCCGCCAGCGCGTCCAGGTTCGTCAGGCTCTTGGTGTACGGGTACTTGCCCAGGTGGATCATGATCGGCAGGTCGCCGGCGATGGACTTGGCGCCCTCCAGGAACGGCGAGACCCGGGCGTCCTCGGTGGTCGTCGCCCGGACCTTGAAGCCGACGACATAGTCCCTGTGCTCCTCGATGGTCGCCGCGGCGGCGTCCAGGTCGAGGTTGCGCGGGTCGTTGGCGATCTCCAGGCGGTGGGCGATGAAGTCCTTCGTCGCCAGGTAGAGCAGGCACGGGTCCATGAACGCGAGCACGCGGGTACGGACCCCCGGACCCTGCGCGAACGCGCGTGAGATGCCGAGCGTGCGCACCCCCGAGGTGCCGCCGTCGACCACGACCGGGACGCCGACCTCGACGCCGGCCCGGTCCGGATGCACGCAGAAGTCGCCGAGGCCGGGGTAGACGTGCACGTGCAGGTCGATGAGGCCGGGTGTGACGACGAGCCCCGCGCAGTCGATGACCTCGGCCGAGGCACCGCCCGCCGGAGCCTCCGCCGGTGGCGTCGTGTGCGCGGCGCCGGCGGCGGGGCCGACGGCCACGATCCGGCCATGCGCGCAGACCACGTCCGCGATCATGTCGATGCCGTTCGCCGGGTCGATCACCCGTCCACCGGCGAGAACCGTGACGCTCGCGGCGTCACCAGAGTTCGGGTCGCGCATGTCTCTCCGATCGAGCTTCCCGCCGAGGACCGGCGGCATGGCCGAGGACCGGGCGACGGTGCCCAGAACACATGTTCGCGTCCTCGCGAACCGAGGTCCAAGACGCAAACCCGCGCGGAGCCATAGCCCTTTCCTATAGTCCAGGCAGGGCCGACGAACACTCGTCGGGAAGGGCGGTGCGGTGGCCAGGCAAGGCGGCGAAAGCGCGCGTCCGGCCGGCGCGCAGACGCGGCCATGGCTGGACCTGCGACAGGTGGGGTACTTCGTGGCGGTCGCCGAGGAACGGTCGTTCACCGCGGCCGCGGCCCGGCTGCTCGTCTCGCAGCCCTCGCTGTCCCAGCAGATCCGCGCGCTGGAGCGTCAGGTCGGCACGGCCCTGCTGGAGCGCTCCAGCCGCGGGGTGCGGCTCACGCCGGCCGGCCGGGCGTTCCTGGACGCCGCCCGCGGCCTGATCGCGGACGCGGGCACCGCGGTGACCCGGGCCCGCGCGGCCGCCGGGCTCGACGGCGGCATCCTGCACGTGGCCACGCTGACGTCGCTGGCGACGTGGGTGCTGCCGTCGGCGGTCGTGGCCTTCCGGGAGCGGTTCACCGACGTTCCGCTGCGGATCACCGAGCACCCCGACCGGCTCGGCCTGGAGGAGTTCATGGCCGAGGGGCGCGCCGACCTCGCGGTCGGGGCGCGGCCCCCCGACTGGGCCGGGCCGGTGCGCTGGCTCGGCGACGAGCGCTACGTGCTCGTCGTCCCACCTGGCGACCCGCGTGCCGGCCAGACCGGCGTCCCGCTGAGCGCGTTCGCCGCCGCCGACTGGGTGATGTACGCGTCGGGGCACGGCCTGCGGACCCTGGTGCTGGAGGCCTGCGGCGCGGCCGGGTTCACCCCGCGGGCGGCGGTCGAGTCACGCACCGTGGACGCGGCCGCGCGGCTCGCGGCGGCCGGGGTCGGGGTCGCGCTGGTCCCGAACGTGGCCGTGAGCGCGGACCTCGCGCCGCGCCGGGTCGAGCTGGCCGACGCTCCGGTCGTCGCGGTCGTCGGCTACGCCAGAGCGGCCTTCCCGCCGCGGGCGGCCGCGTTCCTCGACCTGCTCGCCAAGCTTCCGGTCCCCGGGCTCACCCGCCCGTCTCCCGCCCCTCCGGGCTAGCGGATGGGCGTACCGGATCGTGGGCACCGGCCACCGCACCTCGACGCGGCTGGCCCCGATGGGGCTGGTCCCGGCGCGGACGGCGCCGGCGGCACGGCGACCGTCAGCCGACGCCGTCGTGGTTGTCGGCCGGGCGCGGCTGGTAGGCGGCGAGGCCAGGGCGCTGCTCGATGCGGGTATGGGCCACCGGGGGGCGGGGGCCGGCCGGGGCCACGCCAGCGACGCCCGCCAGGAACCGCCCGGTGCCTCCTCGCTGATCTGGGCGCCGGTCAGCGCGGCGACCCGGCTCAACCGGTCGGTCCTGGCGCCCGCGTCCCTGGCGGCGTCGGGACTCGCCGCGGCCGACATGGGGTCGGGCATCACGTGCAGCGTCAGCGCCAGGCCCTCGTTGCCCGACCGGATGGTCACGGCGGCGTTCGCGGCCGGCCGCAGCGGGTCGCTCTCGAGCAGCAGGATCTGGAGGGCGCCCAGCAGCTCGGCGATCTCGGCGCGCGTCGGCGCCGGGTCGCCGACCTCGATCACCGTCTCCAGCGTCCGCGTGAGCGGCCCGTGCACCCGGCTCGCCAGCGCCGACTCCAGGATCATTCGAGCGTCGTTGCTGGCCCGGAACGCCGGCGGCGGCAGGCGCAGCGTGGTGATGGCCCCGCGCAGCTGAGCCTCCACGTCGGCCAGCCGCTCGGCCTCCGGCCCGGTGAGGGTGCGGCGCACGGCGGAGCAGGCCAGCAGCACCGCCGTGAAGTCCTGGATCGGCCCGTCGTGGAAGACGTCGCCCAGGTGGCGCTGCTCGCGTTCCTGGTTGGCGACCATCAGCCGCAGCAGCAGGCGGGCACTCTCACTCACCGGGTCCACCGGGTCGTCCACTGGGGCCGGCGCCGTGGGGGACGCCTCTGGCCGGGCCGGGATGGTGGCCCGCACCTCGGCGGTGGCCACCGGCCTGGTGTCGGGCGGCCTGGTGTCGGGCGTCGAGCGGGGGGGAGCGGAGGCGGACACGGCGATGACGCCGGCCGCCTGCCTGCTGGGCCATGCGCCGCCTGATCCGCCATCCACCACCGGCAAACCGTAACGGCCGGCCGTCGCCCTTTCCATGATCGCAACGGGCCCGGCGGGTGGCGCCTCCCGGCCGGCTGGCGCGGGCTGGCGGGGGTCGCGCGCCGCGCGGGCGGGCGCGGCTCGGACGGTCAGATCGAGGTTCTGGCCGGTCACGACGCCCCTCGGGGACTGTCGACTGGCCGGGGCGTGGGTACCGGGCCGGGCGGCACGGAAGGGATCATGGTGGTAGTAGCGACGACCGTCGCCATCGGGCCGGTCTGCGCCGGTGGCTCGGGTGGGCCGGCGGCCAGTTGCGCCGCTGGTCGGCACGCGCCTCGCAGGCCGTGCACGGCGGTGATCAGGTCGTCGGCGCTGAACGGCTTGCGCAGCACCGCGACATCCCGCGGCAGGTCGTCGTCGATCCCGCCGGTCAGCAGCAGGCAGCGGGCGGGCGTGGACGGGTCCTGCGCGCGCAGCCGCTCGATCAGGTCGGTTCCGCTCCCGGAGCCGAGCCGCACGTCGATGATGAGCGTCTGGTAGTCGGTCGTCGGCAGGGCCAGCGCGTCCTCGACCGAGGCGGCCACATCCACCGAGTGCCCCTCGTGGCGCAGCAGTCGGCTGACCAGCGTCCTGATCATGTCGTTGTCGTCGACGACGAGCGCCCGCGGCTGGGTGTCGCCGGAGCGGGTACCGCTGGGGGCCGCTTCGGGTGCGGCGACGGCTGCCCTGGCCACGGGGCGCCCGATGGCCGCCGTGGGGCCGCTCGTCGCCATCGCCGGCCAGCCCGGCCTGGTCGGCGAGATCATCGAGCCCGCCCGGTGAGCCGGGGCGCGGCGTCCGCGCGGGTGGGGCCAGCGGCGCTCCTGGCCGCGCGGCTCCGGCCGGCACGGCTCGCGGCGGGGCGGCTCGCGCTGGGGCGCCACAGCTCCTGCTGACCCAGTGGCTGAGTTCCTACGGCTCGCACCAGCTCACCTCGCTCGCCTCGGCACACCCCGATGTCCACCGAACGGTCCACCGAACGCCCGCCGGTCGTCCTCGCGTGTCCCGTACGCGCGCGACGCCCGAGGACACCGTTGCGCCAAGAGCTCTGGCTGACAACCCCACGTGTGTGCCCATGTGGGATCGGCGTGACGGAGACGGGGCGGTGAAGTCGTAACGGTAATGGATCGGCTACACCATACGGCAGCCGTGCCAGCCTCGACATCCCGCTCGCGAGCCGCGGCGGCGCGCTCGCCGACGCCCGGCCGGATTCGTCAATAGGGACGTTCGGTCCTACCGCCCTGATGGCGGATCTAGCTCAAGCGGACGCAATACGGCAGACTGCCGGTGACCTGTCTCACATCCTGTCTGGCTCGAACGTGCCGGGTGGCCGCCGTGCCGCCCGGGTCCCCGCCGGCCTTCCGGTGCGTTCCCGGTCGGCCGCTCCAGCCGTCCAGGTCGCTCGGTCTCGGACGTCGACATCCCGCCCGTGGTGGATTTCGTGGCGCGACGGAGCGGTTTGCCGGCCCGCGGCGCGCGAGATGGTTGTTGAGTCAACGTTCTACCTCGGACCGCTCGCGCCCGGAACGGTCCGCGCTCGAAAGGACGGAGGCAGCACCCCGATGATCAGCACGATGCAGGACGTGCCGCTGCAGATCCGGCGGCTTCTCGATCACGCCACCACCGTCTTCGCCGACCAGAGGATGTTCACGGCGCAGCCCGGAGGCGGCCTGGTCGAGGCGACCTTCGCCGAGGCCGGCGCGAACGCGGCCCGGCTCGCGCACGCGCTGGTCGAGCTCGGCGTCGCCCAGGGCGACCGGGTCGCGACGCTGATGTGGAACAACCAGCAGCACGTCGAGACCTACTTCGCGGTGCCCTCGATGGGCGCGGTGCTGCACCCGCTGAACCTGCGGCTGCCCGGCGAGCAGATCGCCTTCATCGCGAACCACGCCGAGGACAAGGTCCTGCTCGTCGACCACACCCTGCTGCCGCTGGCCCGCGCGCTGCTGCCGGCGATGAAGACCGTCGAGCACGTCGTCGTCAACAGCCCGGCCGACGCCGGCACCGATCTCGACGCCCTCGCCGTCGCGGCCGGTCGGCCCATCGGCGTCCACGACTACGCGGGGCTCATCGCCGGGCGCCCGGCCGAGTTCGGCTGGCCGGACGTGGACGAGCGGTCGGCCGCCGCGATGTGCTACACGTCCGGCACCACCGGCGACCCGAAGGGCGTCGTCTACAGCCACCGGTCGATCGTCCTGCACTCGTCGGCGTCCGCCCTGCCGTCGATGATCAACCTGTCGGCGGCCGACCGGGTGCTCTCGATCGTGCCGCAGTTCCACGTGCTCGCCTGGGGCCTGCCGTACATCGCCTTCCTCACCGGCGCCGAGATGGTGCTGCCCGGCCCATTCCTGCAGGCGGAGCCACTGGCGAAGATGATCGAAGCAACCCGGCTGAACAAGGCGGCCGGCGTGCCGACGATCTGGCAGGGCCTGCACGCCTACGTCACGGCCAACCCGGGCGCCGCGGACATCTCCTCGCTCAAGGAGGCTCTCGTCGGCGGCGCGGCCTGCCCACCCTCGCTGATGGAGGACTTCGACCGGCTCGGGATCACGATGCTCCACGCCTACGGCATGACGGAGACGTCGCCCCTGGTCACCGTGGCCCGTCCGCCGGCGGGCCTGAGCCCCGAGCAGGCCCTGCCCTACCGGCTCACTCAGGGCCGGTTCGCCGCGAACGTGGCGGCTCGACTGGTCGGCGCGGACGGCTCCGAGCTGCCGTGGGACGGCCGGAGCACGGGTGAGCTGGAGCTGCGGGGCCCGTGGATCGCCGGCGCCTACTACGGCGTCGACGACGCCGGCAAGTTCCACGACGGCTGGCTGCGCACCGGCGACGTGGGCCACATCAGCTCCGAGGGCTATCTCACGCTCACCGACCGGGCCAAGGACGTCATCAAGTCCGGCGGTGAGTGGATCTCGTCGGTCGAGCTGGAGAACCTGCTCATGGCGCACCCCGCGATCGCCGAGGCGAGTGTCATCGGGGTGCCGGACGAGCGCTGGGGTGAACGCCCGCTCGCCCTCGTCGTGCTCCACCCCGACACGGAAGTGACCTTCCCCGAGCTGCGGGAGTTCCTGTCCGACAAGGTCGCGCGCTGGCAGCTGCCGGAGCGGTGGGCGGTGATCCCCGAGGTGCCGAAGACGTCGGTCGGGAAGTTCGACAAGAAGCGCCTCCGCCAGCAGTACGCCGTCGGCGACCTGCTGGTCGAGACGATCGCGACCAGCTGATCTACGCCGGGCCTCCCCGACTGGCCGGGGAGGCCCGGGGCTGGCTTCGTACCCATCGCGCCTGGGGATGCCGATTGGATAGCTTGGGCAGCCGGAGCGGTGGGGGAGGCTGGCGTTGGGCGTCATCTACCTGGTGCGGCACGGCCAGGCGTCGTTCGGGTCCGCGGACTACGACGTGCTCTCCGAGCTCGGCTACCGGCAGGCGGCGCTGGTCGGCGCGGAGCTGCGGGCGCGCGGCGCGCGGGTCGACCTCGCCGTGAGCGGTGCTCTGCGCCGCCAGCGGGAGACCGCCGCCGCCGCCGGTTGGTCCGCGGACGTCGAGTCCGACAGCCGGTGGAACGAGTACGACCAGGACTGGATCATCAACCGGCACGCGGACGTGGGCGGCGCGCCGGTGAACGCGGGCCAGCTGCCGCCGTCGCGGGGCATGTCGTCCCGCGCCTACCAGGGGCTGCTGGACGTGGCCCTGTCGGAGTGGATCGCGAGCGCGGACGCCGGGCCGGGCAGCTACGTGGCGTTCAGCGACGCGGTGGGCGACGCGCTCGACGGGCTGCTGCGCCGGCTCGACTCGGGCGCCGCCGCGGTGGTCTTCTCCTCCGCCGGACCGATCGCGGCGATCTGTGCGCGTCTGCTCGACCTGCGTGTCGACGGCATCATCTCGCTCAACCGAGTGATGATTAACGGAAGCATCACCAAAGTCGTCTCTGGTCGCTCGGGGACGAGTCTCATTTCGTTCAACGAGCACAGCCACATTGACGCAGCGGGCCGCGAGTTTCTTAGCTACCGCTGACAAGCGGGCATACCCTGTTCGCTGAGTCGGCGTGGCCGGGCTCAGCGAGCCCGCGCCCGTGGCCGGCGGCGATGCCGGCCGGCGGCCGGCGGGCAGGTGGGGAGGTGCGGCTCGTGACGGTGGCATCAGAGTCGACGGCACCAGGGTCGACGGCACCCGGATCGGCCGGACGGGTCGGCCCGCCAGCCGGCCGGGAACCGGTTCATTCGCGGCCGGCGGCGACCCACGAGGTGCGCAATCAGCCGCCGCCGCTCGGCGACCACGACGTCGCGGACGACCCGGTGCTCGTCGAGGGCGTCGAGCGGGAAGGCGCCGGCTACTACCTCGACGACTTACACCGGCTCGGGTGGCTGGCCGGCTCGGAGCAGGCCGCCCGCTGGGGCGACGAGGCGAACCGCTACCCGCCGGAGCTGCGCACCCACGACCGGTACGGCAACCGGATCGACGAGGTCGACTTCCACCCGTCCTGGCACGCGCTGATGGACGTCGCCGTGCGCGAGGGGTTGGCGGGCTCGGCCTGGGGCAGCTCACGCCCCGGCGTGCACGTCGCCCGCGCCGCCGGGCTGCACGTCTGGAGCACCGTCGAGCAGGGACACACGTGCCCGGTCTCGATGACCTACGCCGTGATCCCCGCGCTGCGGGCAGCGCCCGACTTATCGAGAGCCTACGAGAAACTGCTCACCAGCCGCGTCTACGACCCGGGCCTGAACCCGCCGCTGACCAAGCTGGGCCTGATCGCCGGCATGGGGATGACGGAGAAGCAGGGCGGCTCGGACGTGCGCGCCAACACGACGGTCGCCACGCCGCACCCGGACGGCGGCTACCGGCTGCGCGGCCACAAGTGGTTCACGAGCGCGCCGATGAGCGACCTGTTCCTGGTTCTCGCGCAGGCGCCCGGCGGGCTGTCCTGCTTCCTCGTCCCCCGGGTGCTGCCGGACGGCAGCCACAACACCTTCCGGATCCAGCGGCTGAAGGACAAGCTCGGCAACCGTTCCAACGCCAGCAGCGAGCCGGAGTTCGACGACACCGTCGGCTGGCTGGTCGGTCCCGAGGGGCGCGGCGTCCGCACCATCATCGAGATGGTCGCGATGACCCGGTTCGACTCGGCGCTCGGTTCGGCCAGCGGCATGCGCGCCGCCCTCATCCAGGCGCTGCACCACACCCGGCACCGGTCCGCCTTCGGCGGGCTGCTGATCGACAAGCCGCTGATGCGCAACGTCCTGGCGGACCTGGCGCTCGAGTCGGAGGCGGCGACCACGCTGGTGCTGCGCCTGGCCGGCGGGATCGACCGGAGCACGCGCGGCGACGCGGGCGAGCGCGCCTTCCTGCGCCTGGCGACGGCGCTGGCGAAGTTCTGGATCTGCAAGCGCCAGCCGGCGTTCGTAGCTGAGGCGCTGGAATGCCTGGGCGGTAACGGCTATGCCGAGGAGTCGCCCATGCCGCGGCTCTACCGCGAGGCGCCGCTGAACGGCATCTGGGAGGGCGCGGGCAACGTCAACGCCCTCGACGTGCTGCGCGCGCTCGGTCGGGAGCCGGAGGCGTTCGCCGCCTACCGCGCCGAGGTGGAGCTCGCGGCCGACGGAGACAAACGGCTCGACGCCGCGTGGTCCGCCGTGCGCGCCGATCTGGATGAGCTCAGAGGGCTCGGTCCGGACGACCTTGAGTTCGGCGCCCGTTCGCTGGTGGAGCGGCTCGCGTTGGTTCTGCAGGCCTCGCTGTTGGTCAGGCACGCGCCGGCCGCCGTCGCGGACGCCTTCTGCGCCACCCGGCTCGGCGAGGCCGGTGGCCGCGTTTTCGGCACCCTGCCCCGAGGCACCGACGTCGAGGCCCTCATCGCCCGGGTCCCGCCTGCCACCCGCGGTTGAGCGGTTGAGCGGCTGAGCGGCTGATTCCGCGGCTGGGCCGCGGCCTGACGCTTCGCGCCAGCCTGAGGCTGGCGCGAAGCGCGGTCTCAGTGCTCGTCCCAGCTCCAGCGGAAACCGACCACCGCGTGGTGGACGGCCGGCAGGAACCGGTGGACCGTGCCGTCGGCGGAGAGTGCCGCCGGCTCCTCGTCGACGATCAGGCCACCCTCGTGCGTGCTCCACACCGTCCAGCGGAGGTCCCGCGGCGGGTGGTCGGGGTCGAACTGGATCAGGATGTCGACGTTCTCCGTCTTGGCCCGCGCGGCGCGGCGTACCTCCTGCGTCGGCAGCCCCGCCGGGTAGCGGGCGAGGAGCTCCAGCGCGTGCCGCTCGCCCCGGCCGAGCGTCCGGTCGAGCTCGACCTCGACGAGGGTCAGCCGGGAGCTGTACGCGTGCCGGGCTCCGGGCGTACCGCCGATGAGAACCTCGCCGGCGGTCGCGTCGGTGCGCAGCACCCACGGATAGATCCCGACACCGTCTTCCTGGGCGGAGATCACCTGAAAGGTGTGCTGCTCGACGAGCGAGCCGGTCGCGTCGAACCGGTAGCGCTCGAACACCGCGACGGTGCGATGTCGCTGCGGCATGATCATCGCTGGTCCGCCGCGCAGCGTGCCGGAGCTCGTGTCGACGCCCGGGTCGGTGAGGCCGGCGAACGCCGCCCACAGCCCGGCCTCGTGCCGGCGCATCCCGAACGCCTCGATGAACCACTCCATCGTCTGCGCCGAGATGCGGCCGCCGCCGAGCGCTCGGCTTACCCGGTCCTTGAGCGCCCGGTCGAGCTCCTGGTCCTCCTCGGAAACGACGCCGGCATTCCACAGGTATTCGGCGATCACCCGGGCGACCGCGGCGAAGCTGGGCTCCTGTGCGCTCGCCCGGCGTACCCGGGACTCCCACATGCGGCGGTACTCGGCGGTGCCGGTCAGCAACTCGCGCAGCAGTCTCCCGGCGCGTTCGCCGGTTGACAGCGCCTCGTCGCCGGCTATCCCCGCCTGCCCGCCGGCCGGGCTGTTCTGCTGGGTGGTGCCGGTGGACGGCGGCCTTGCGCCCCCGCCCTCGTCACCGCCCGAGCGCGGATCCGGCGACGGTGCCGCCGGCCAGGCTCCGGTGACTGTTGGGTTTCCAGTTCCCACGCCCCACCCCTCCCGATAGCGCTGCGTGGTCGGTTAGCAGTGGGCGCCTCGTGGCGCTGGCCGCGTGGCCCGCGCGGTTTGCATGGCTCTGCGTCACCGACGGCCCTCACCGCCTGGCATGCGCCACCGTGAAGACACCCAGCCTGGACAGTAGTGCGTCGGCGGTTTCCGTCATCGTCGGCATGTCCATTACCAGCGGGTATGTGTGCTGCTGGCTACGGATGGTGATCTTTTGCGCGGTTTTGAGCGGAAGGCACCTCGGTGAGGGCTACCTGGCCGGTTCGGCCTGGCCTCGCTCGAAGCACGCAGCGTGGCTGCGCGAACGCGATAGCAAACTCTTTTTGCTTACCTTCAGTAAACATTCTGGGAGTCGGTGGCGGGTGCCCCGGCGCGCGACGCCGACCGCCTCCCGCCCTTGATCGTGGCGGAGTGTAGCCGGCGACGGAAAATGCCGGCTGGGCATGTGGAATCGGGAACGCCCGTCGCCGCGATCGGCGGAGCGTCTTTCAGGCCCCGGCGGCGGCGTCGGTGGCGGCGGCGTCGAGGGCCTGGCGGAGGTCGGCGACGAGGTCGTCCGCGAGCTCGATGCCCACCGACAGCCGGACCAGGTCGTCGGGCACCGCGAGCGGCGATCCCGCTACCGAGGCGTGCGTCATCCGGCCCGGGTGCTCGATCAGCGACTCCACGCCGCCCAACGACTCGGCGAGCGTGAACAGCCTGGTACGCCGGCAGATCTCCGCGGCGGCACTGGCGCCGCCGCGGGCCCGGAACGACACCATGCCGCCGAAACCGCGCATCTGCCCGGCGGCGACCTCGTGCCCCGGATGCGTTGGCAGGCCCGGGTAGCGGACCTCCGCGACTCCAGGATGACCGACGAGCAGGTCGACGACGGCGGCGGCGTTCGCGCAGTGCCGGTCCATCCGGACCGCCAACGTCTTGATGCCCCGCAATACGAGCCAGGAGTCGAACGGGCCGGGCACGGCGCCCGTCGCGTTCTGGAAAAACCGAACCCGCTCGCCGAGCTCGGGGTCGTCGACCACGACCGCTCCGCCCACGACGTCACTGTGACCGCCGAGGTATTTGGTGGTCGAGTGGACGACGGCGTCCGCGCCCAGCGCCAGCGGGCGCTGTAGATACGGCGAGGCGAAGGTGTTGTCGACGGCGAGCAGGGCGCCGGCGCCGTGGGCGAGCTCGGCGAGCGCCGCGACGTCCGCGATCGACAGCAGCGGATTGGTCGGCGTCTCGCACCAGATGAGCCGCGTGCGACCGGTTCCGCCGGACCCGGTGGCCCAGGCGGGCCCGCCCCCCGCGCCGGCACCACCCACACCACCCACACCGCCGGCCTCGCCGGTGAGGCCCGATCCCGCCGGTCCGTCGCCGGGGCCGAGACGCAGCGCCGCCTTGACGGCATCCAGGTCCGACAGGTCGACCGGGGTGTACTCCAGGCCCCATTCCGCGTAGACGCGGTGGAACAGCCGGAAGGTGCCTCCGTACGCGTCGAGGGGAATGAGGACGTGGTCGCCCGGGCGGCAGACGGCGCGCACCAGGGCGTCCTCGGCGGCGAGTCCCGAGGCGAACGCGAGCCCTACCCGGCCGCCCTCCAGCGCCGCGAGCGACGTCTCCAGCGCCGCCCGCGTCGGGTTGCCGGAGCGGGCGTACTCGAAACCGGCCCGCAGCCCGCCGATCCCGTCCTGCGCGAACGTCGACGCCGGGTGGATCGGGACGACCACGGCCCCGGTCGCGGAGTCCGGCTCCTGGCCGGCGTGTACCGCGAGCGTCTCGAAACCGCCCCAGTCGCGCCCGCCGCTCCCGTTCGCCTGGCCGTCCTCCGGCCGGCCGTCCTCCGCGTTCCCATTCACGGCGCCGCCGGAGGCACGGCGGGGGCCGACGGCGGTCACCGGGCCGCCAGGAAACTCAGCAGGTCGGCGCGGGTGAGGATGCCGACGGGTTTGCCGCTGTCGAGCACGAGCACCGCGGGGTCATCGCCACCGAGGGCCTCGACCAGGGTGGACAGCGGCTCACCCGCGCCGATCGTCGGCAGCGGCGCCGACATGTGCGCCGAGACCGGGGCGTCGACCGCGGCCCGATCGGCGAACACGGCCGCGAGCAGCTCACGCTCGAGCACCGCGCCGGCCACCTCCGCCGCCCGCAGCGGCGGCTCGTGCCGGACGACGGGCATCTGCGACACGTTGTACTCGCGCAGGTAGGAGATGGCCGTGCCGACGGTCTCGTCCGGGTGGACGTGGACCAGCTCCGGCGGACCCGTCTGGCTCCCTCCCCGGCCGCCCCCGGCGCCGCGGCCCTGCTTGCTGGCCAGGACCGCGGCGACGACCGGCTCGTCCGACGGTGGCTCGAGGAAGCCGTAGTCGTACATCCACTCGTCGTTGAAGATCTTCGAGAGGTAGCCGCGGCCCGAGTCCGGCAGCAGGACGACGACCAGGTCGTCGGGGCCGAGCTCGCGGGCGAGCCGCAGCGCGGCGACGACCGCCAGCCCGCAGGAGCCGCCGACCAGCAGCCCGGCGCGCTGGGCGAGCAGGCGGGTCATCAGGAACGAGTCCCGGTCGCTGACCGCCTCGACCCGGTCGACGACCGTCTTGTCGAAGGTCGCCGGCCAGATGTCCTCGCCCACGCCCTCGACCAGGTACGGCCGCCCGCTGCCCCCGGAGTACACCGAGCCCTCCGGGTCCGCGCCGATCACCTGGACGCGGCCGCCGCTCGCCTCCTTGAGGTACTGGCCGACGCCGCTGATCGTGCCGCCGGTGCCGATGCCGGCGACGAAGTGCGTCACCCGGCCGTCCGTGCCCCGCCAGATCTCCGGACCGGTGGTGGCCCGGTGCGCGGCCGGGTTGTCGGGGTTGGAGTACTGGTCGGGGCTCCACGCGCCGGGGGTCCGCTGGGTGATCTCCCGCGCCACGGAGTAATAGGAGCGCGGGTCGTCCGGGTCGACGGCGGTGGGGCAGATGACGACCTCGGCGCCGTAGGCGCGCAGGACGGCCCGCTTCTCCTCGCTGATCTTGTCGGGCATGGTGAACACGCAGTGGTAGCCGCGGATCGCCGCGACCATCGCGAGCCCCACGCCGGTGTTGCCGCTGGTCGGCTCGACGATGGTGCCCCCGGGGCGCAGCCGGCCGTCGCCTTCCGCCGCGTCGACCATGGCGACGGCGATCCGGTCCTTCACCGAGCCACCCGGATTGGTGTACTCGAGCTTGCCGAGGATCTGGGCGCCGCGGTAAGGGGCGGGTCGATCATCGTCCCGGCCGCCGGTCAGCAGGTCCGCCGCCGCCTCGACCATCGACGTCAGCCGGACCAGCGGGGTGTCGCCGACGAGGTCGATGACCTGGTCGACGACCCGAAGGCCGCCGGAAGCCTCATTGATCCGCATCGCTGCCACCCCGCCTGCCTGGTCGCGACCACAGCCGTCCCCGTGCGGTAACCATCAGTCCCGACGGTACCGCTGTTGGTGAGGGTCGGAACGTTGGCTGGCGCGGCGCACGCGCGACTCGGCCCGGTGGGGTTGTCCTTGGGCTCTCAACGTCGTTGGGTGAAGGTATGACGACGGTGGACCCGCACGCCGAGATGATCCGGGCTGTCGAGCCGAGCACCCAGGATGGGTGCGAGGACTGTCTGCGCGAGGGATCCAGGTGGGTGCATCTGCGACTGTGCCTGACCTGTGGGCATGTCGGATGTTGTGACTCGTCGCCGCGCCGGCACGCACGCGCGCACGCGGCGCACGACGGGCACCCGATCGTGCGGTCCTTCGAGCCGGGCGAGGACTGGGTCTACTGCTTCGTCGACGACGCCTTCGTCTGATTGCGCCTGTCCAGGCACCGCGATGTCCCTGGACACCCAGAAGCACCTGAACCCGAGAAGCACCTGGACATGCCAGAGCCCCGGACACGCCGTTGTGCCGGGGCTGGACTCTGGCGGGGATGGCTGGCGGCGTCGGCCTGGCCAGCGGCCCTGCTGAGCGGGAGACGCTCTAGGCCGTACGTCTCACAGAGGACGTACCGGTCACAGTGACCCGCGCAGCGCCCGGGTGGCGACCGGGAGGATGACGCGCGGGTAGCGGAAGATCTTCTGGGCGGTGAGCTCACCGCCGTCGAGCACGGCGCCGAGGGTGTCGGCGCGGGAACGGTCGAGGCGACCGGTGCGCCACAGGTGCCGCAGCCGCAGCAGACCGGGCAGCGCCGCCTCGATCGCGGTGTGGTCGGGCCGGGGGGCGCCGCCGAGCCACGCGTCATACCGCGGGCCGCTCATCACCTGCCAGATGGTGGTGTCGGCGACCGTGCCCGTCCCGTCGGAGATCGTGACGAAGTGCGGGACCCGGAAGAGCCCGGGGGCACCGGCCAGCTCGGGGCGGACGGCCGCGGTGACGACGTCGGCGCCAAGCCCCATTCGATGCTGGCGAGTGCGCAGATGAGCGCTGAAGGCCAAGGCCAGGGCGGTTCGTCCGGGCGGGCCGCACTTGGAGTGCAACACCACGGCATCGACGGCGCGGGTGCGTACCCGATCCATGCCCTCCCGGACCAGCCAGGAACGGTCGACCACGACGAAAGAGACCTGACCGGGACCCCGTTGCCCCTGGCTCTCGTCGTCGTCAACCGCGGCCTCGATCGTCCATCCGGGCCGGAGTGACTGAGCTGGCGCGTGCCAGGCCGGTCGGCCCGGCACCGAATCCTGGAACCACCGACAGGTGACGAGGCCGTCGGCATCCGGTAGCGACAGACTGGGGAGGTCGCTGGACGTGAAGATGCGCTCTCCAGTCAGCGTCTGCTCCGATGTCATGGTGTCCATGCGGTCTCCGTACGGGGGCGGAGTGCTGTCAGACGTGGCGTCGATGGCAACGGAGGCCAGCATCAGCAGAGGAGGTTGTCGAAGTCGCCGTCCTTGGCACCCAGGATCAGGGCCTCGATCTCGGCGAGTGTGTAGATGAGCGCCGGGCCTCGCGGATCCCGGGAGTTGCGGACCGCGACGGCATCGTCCGAGAGCCGCGCCATCTCGACGCAGTTCCCTTGGGAGTTGCTGCGCTGGCTCTTCTGCCAGGTGACGCTCTTCAGCGCAGCAGCGGACATGCCGTTGTAGATCATGGTCAAGGCGGTCTCCTGGGGATGCCGGGGAGGGTTGCCGCCGTATGCGGCACACCCCGAATCCATGTCCAACGTTTCAGTCGAGCCGTCTGCTTGTGGCGAGCGACTCGACCTCGGCGAGCGGTGCCAGTCGTTCATGCCGGGCCTCCGTCTCGGGAAGGGCTCCCGGCCAGTAAGACCAGGAACGCCGTTGGGGCGTTGCGCCCCGTACTTCCCAGATCGCCGACCTGTCAGCACACCTGTCCGATCACGACCTCCCAGATCGGCTTCACCGATCCGACGGGAACCCCGTCGCCGATCCGGCAGGAACCCCAGGCTGGCGGCGACGCGCGCCGAGGAGGCGACAACTCCTTGGAGTCGCTCACTCGGAAGTCGAGTCGCAGGCACCAGCCCACCTCCTCCGTGCCTCGGAAGCCACGGATACACCGTGCTTCTTGCTTGCAGTCACAGTATGGCACGGTCGCATGCACGTGCATCTGCCCGGGAGAGGACGTGTGCAAACGTTGGGCGCGAAAGGAAGGTGCGTCCGCAAGCTCAGATGCGCCCAACGGACGTAGCGTGCGGAGCTTCGTGCCGATGACCTGCGGGTTTTAGTGCCGACCTTCCTTGCGAGCCGCCCGTCGCGGGGGGCTCCGGTCGCGCCGCGGCGTGCCCGTGGCGGTCGCGCCCGGCGGCGTGCCCGCCTGGCCCTCGGCCGCTCGGGCGATTCGGACCGCGGCGGGACCGCGGCGGGCGGGCGGGGCCGGGAGTTGGAGCTTCGGCCTCGCGCGCGTGGCCTATCTGCTGGAAGAGCCCGCCCCAGTAGAAGAGCCCAGTTCCTGGAAGAGCTGGCAGAAGAGGTGGCCAGCTCGGCCGCGGCGGGAGCGGCTGCGACTCCTCTTTGCTACATCCCCTGCGGCCGCGTCCTCTGTAGTCGCGTCCCCTGCGGTCACGGTGCCTGTGGCCACGGTGCCTGTGGAAAAGTGCATCGCTCGTGACCGCGGCGGAAAGGTGGCTCCGAGGCGATGTCGCTCGGCGCGCCGGCCCGCCAACCGTCACGACTCGATTTCTTTACGTCACTGTCATCTGTGCGCAACGTGACAGATCCGGTCGATGATGCCAACGAGCCGCCGATGGTGTAGGAATCTCCAAGCGACGCACCGTGGCCGGTTGGGTCTGGTGGGTCCGAGCGTGGGATGTGGGATCCCGCGTCGTGACCGCGACGGAGGGGTCAGGTGGCGGACGAGGGCGCGTCGCGCCCCGGGGTGGTCGTCGTGCCCTCCGGCGCGCCTGTCGCCGACGTTGCGCCGTCGCCGTCCGGTTACGACCGGCCCGTTCCGTCCGGCGTCGCCCACTCTGCTGGTGTCGGGTCGACCTTCGCCGGTGTCGAGTCGGCGAGGACAACCTCCCATCCGCGCATGGCGTCTGGGAAGGCCGTGAGGCCTGTCATGGCCGGAGTCCCCTACCCTGGCCGCGTGGACATCGCCGTGGCGAGGGTCTCTCGGCTGGGCGTAGCTGGCGCACTGGTCGACCGCCCAACTATCGGGACAGTTGGGCGGGCTGGCAGAATGGCTCCGTTCGGTGGATCCGCGTGGGTCGTGGCGTCCGGCGAGGTTGTAACGATTGTCCGTCGTGAGGTGAATGTCGGATTTGCTCCGCGACTGCCTGACTCGGTGTGCTCAGCGGCACCGGTGGGCCGTGGCCGGTGGCGCGTCCGGAACAACCGAACCGTGCGGTCGGGACAGCTTTATCCTGATCGGCACTGGACGGCGGCCACGAACGCGGACAAGCTTGCTAACCGTCGTAAGGACTGGATCAGAGGGAGCGGGACGTGACGACACCGTCGGCGGGCAGTGGCCCGACCGTTCGTCGCATCCTGCTCGGCTCCCAGCTACGCCGGCTGCGGGACGCAAAAGGGATAACCCGGGAGGAAGCCGGCTATCACATTCGTGGTTCCGAGTCGAAGATCAGCAGGCTCGAACTAGGTCGTGTCAGCTTTAAGGAACGCGACGTCGAGGATCTGCTTACTCTTTACGGCGTGACCGACGAGGCAGAGCGGACGCCGTTCCTGGCGATGGTCCGTGAGGCAAACCAGCAGGGTTGGTGGCAGAGCTTCTCCGAGGTCCTGCCCAACTGGTTCCAGCCATACATCGGCCTAGAGGAATCGGCCTCGCTGATCCGCACCTACGAGCTCCAGTTCATCCCCGGCCTCCTGCAGACGGAGGAGTATGCGCGGGCGGTGATCACGCAGGGCAACCGCGGCGTGGCCAGGGATGTCATCGATACCCGCGTCAACGTGCGGATGAACCGGCAGAAGCTCCTGACCAGGGACAACGCGCCTCGACTGTGGGTCGTCATCGACGAGGCGGCGCTGCGCCGGCCGATCGGCGGCACCAAGACCATGAAGGCGCAGATCGAGCACCTGCTGGAGCTGATGAACCAGCCCTCGCTGACGCTGCAGGTCATGCCGTTCGACTTCGGCGGCCACGCGGCCGAGGGCGGCGCATTCAGCATCCTGCGCTTCCCCGAAGCGGACATTCCGGACGTCGTCTACATCGAGGTTCTCGGTGGGGCCAACTACCTGGACAAACGCGAGGATGTCGACCGGTACATGGAGGCCATGGACCGGCTCTGCGTCGACAGCACCACCCCTGCTCGCACCGCCGACGTCCTGAAGAAGATCGCCGCCAGCCTGTGACAGCCGTGTAACCAGCCGCCGTGATCCCTGGCGGCGGTTCTGGCATGTCCGCGTGCCGTGAGCCGCCGTCGCGCGGTGCGCGCGCCCCGGGCCGGCGCGGGCCCCGCTGGCACGCTGGCCGGCGGCGCGGCCGGCCGGGTCCGAAGGATCCTCGGCGCAGCCGCCGTCCGCGCGCAAAATCGCCCGCGGCGCGGTGACGACCCAAATAATTCCGAGATGCACGTGCAGGTTGACCGTGCGTATCACGCGTGCATTCTGCCGTGCATTTCCGGCGCGCGCCCCATCATGACCAGTGCGCCATTTGATTCGGCATTGTTAACGAACCGAGAGCGCTCGGTGATCGGCGTCGCTCCGTGTCCGCTCGTTTACCAGGTCGCCATGGCTGGTTCGATGTACCACGCCGCGCGGCCGGGCCGGTTCACCGGACTTTCACGTCGGCGCGCCAACCCGCGGCCCGCCGGCCCGACAGCCCGCCGACCCGACAATTCGGAAGCTCGCGCTCCGCTTGTGCTGATGGCCACGCGGTCCGCCAGGCGCCGGTGGGGCCTTGGGCTCGGCTCATCTCGCGGTCACGGGGACCGCGGCGCGCATAGGGCGCAGGTCGCGACGAACTCGGGTGCCAGTGTGCGGCCTCGGAACGGCCTCTGCGACCATGGGCGGAACACAATGAGCTCCCGGAACGCAGGGAAGGCGCCGTGGACGACCGGATCGCGGATCGCTGGTACGACGCGGTGTCGATGACGGCGGCGCCGGCGAACACCTGCCCCTCGCCGGAGGCGGGCGGGCCGCCCACGCCCGGGGATCCTCGTGACGCCTGTGTGGCCGGCATGCGCGCCGAGCTGCGCGAACTCACCGGTCAACTGCTCGGAGCGCTCGCCGCCGACCCGGTGGACCGCGCCGCGGGCCTGGCGGTCGGCGCCCGCCTGGCCCGGATCGGCTTCGCCGACTCCGACGCTCTCGCCCGCACCGTCGAGGTGCTCGGGCCGCCGCTGACCGTCGCCGCGGGCCCAGGGCGCGCACCGGCCGCGTTCGTGGTGCTCGGGGCGGTCGCCTCGGGGCACGGTGAGGCGGTGCGCAAGCGCGCCCTGGCCACCGCCGGCGACAAGCACCGCGCGGAGCTCGCCGACCTGCGCCGGTCCGAGCGCGCCGGTCGGCGCAGCGACCAGCGGTTCCGGTCCGTCTTCGAGCACGCCGGGATCGGCACTTTGGTGGTCGCCGACTCCGGGTCGATCCTGGAGGCCAACGACACCGCGAGCGCGATCGTCGGGCGTGACCTGACCCGCCTGTCCATCGGCGATGTCTGGGACCTGGTCCCGTCGCGCGACCGAGCCGAGCTGATCGACATGTGGGCGGCGGTACGCGCTGGTCGGCCAGGGCATGGCATCTGGCGGCTGGACCGGCCGGACGGTCCGGATGACCTCCGGGTATGGGTCAGCCTGACGGCGGCGATGGTCGACGACGAGACCGCCGCCGGCGGCTCGTACTACGCCGTCACGATCGAGGACGTGACCAGCCGTCATGACCCCCGGCTGACGGCCGGCACCTTCGGCGGGTTCACCGGTCGCGACTGTCTCGGTGGGGATCAGGGCGGTGAGCCGGCGCGCCTCGCGGGCGCCGGCGAGAGCCCGTCGAGCTACGAGTCGTCGAGCTACGAGTCGTCGTCCTCCCAGCAGGTGGCAGCCGCGGCCGCCACGGCGCGGCAGACCCGCTCGATCGCGGCGGCGCTGCGCGCCGGCCAGTTCGTCGTGCACTACCAGCCGATCGTCCGGCTGACCGACGGGATGATTCAGGGCGCCGAGGCGCTCGTCCGCTGGGACCACCCGCGCCGGGGCCTGCTGTCGCCGGACGAGTTCATCGGGGTGGCCGAGGAGTCGGGCCTGATCGTGCCGCTCGGCCTACAGGTGCTCGAGACCGCCTGCCGGGACGCGGCCCGCTGGGCCAGCGTCGCCGCGTCCGCCCATGCGACCGTGCCCGCCGGCGAGCCGGGGCCAGAGGATCCGATGTCCGAGGGTCCGGCGTCAGTGGGTCCGGCGTCAGGCGAGGCGATGCCTGGCGCGCCTGGTGCCCCGGGCGGGGCGCGGGCGCGTGGCGCGGCCGTCTCCGGCCCCTTCGTCAGCGTGAACCTGTCGGTACGCCAGCTGGAGGAGCCGGACGTCGTGCCGGTGATCCTCGACATCGTCGAACGCGCCGGCCTCGACCCGCGCCGCCTACAGCTCGAGCTGGTCGAGAGCCTGATGATCGACGCGTTCGGCCGCCAGCCGGAGGCGTTGCGGCAGCTCGCCGACGCGGGTATCCGGATCGCGATCGACGACTTCGGCACGGGCTACTCGAACTTCGCCTACCTGCCGACGCTGCCGGTCGGGGCGCTCAAGCTCGCCGGCCAGTTCTGTTCCCAGGGGGAGGCAAACGCCGACGCCGACGCCGACGCCGACGCCGACGCCGATGCCGATGAGGATGCGGACGCCGTCTCGGGCCTTGGCACCACTGGCGTGGCTGTGGCCGCCGCTGCGGCTGTGGATGACGCGACCGCGGGTGGCGCGGCCGCGGACGGCGCGGCCGCGAGTGGCGCCGTCGTGGGGGGCGCGCCCGAGGCCGCCGTCGCCACCGGCCTCGTCGTCGCCGGCCTGGTGGCCGCCGGGGCGGAACGGGCTGGGCGACTCGCGGGGTCGGTGAGGTCCGAGGCCATGGACCAGATGATCGAGGGGATCGTCTCCATCGCCCACGGGCTGGGGCACATCGTCACGGCGGAGTCGGTGGAGACGCGCGCGCAGGCGGCGCGGATGCTGGCGCTCGGCGCCGACCTCGGCCAGGGCCACCTGTTCGGTCGTCCTATGTGCGCGGACAAGATGGCCACCGCGTTCGCCGCTGCCTCCGGAGCGTCGGCGCCCGTCCTCGGAACGCCGGACGGTCCCGTCATCTCGCTGGTCCCCGTGGCTCGCGACGGCCACCACCATCGCCTCACCCACCGCCACCCATAGCCGCGCACCCGAACAGGTCCAGGTCTGGCTGTCCAGTCCTCCCAGTCCTCCCAGTCCTCAACCGGACCCGTGGCCGCGGATCGGTAGGGGAGCTCATCGCATGCCGATGCCGGCGAGGGCGGCCCGGAAACCTGGGGTGGCGCCGGCCACGCGGGTGGGGGAGGTGAGGCGGTCGGCGTCGTCGTCCAGATACGGGCGCCAGTGCTCGAGGAAGACGAGCCCGGGGGCGACCAGCTCGAAGCCCGCGAAGAAGGCGAGGGCCTGGGCGCGGTCGCGCAGCGTGAGCCGAGGCGCGCCGCGCGCGTATCCGTCGTCGTAGGCATTCGTCGCCGATCCGTCGGGATCGGCGCGGGTGTTGGCTGTGCCCTGGGAGAGCGCGAGAAAGCTGCCCGGGACGAGGCGCTTCCGGATCCGGGCGATGATCCCCTGCGGGTCGTCCGAGTCCGGGATGTCGTGCAGGACGCCCAGGATCAGCACCGCGACGGGCTTCGTCAGGTCGAGCAGCCGGCGGGTGTCCGGATGGCCGAACACCGCGTCCGGGTCGCGCAGGTCGGCCTCGATGATCGTCGCGTCCCTGTTGCCGGCCAGGACGACGCGGCTGCGGGCGACGGCCGTCGGGTCGAGATCGACATAGACGACCCGGGCACGTCGGCGGCGCCGCCGCGCCAGCTCATGCACGTTGCCGTCCGGGCCATCGTCGGTCGGAATGCCGGAACCAAGGTCGAGGAACTGGTCGACGCCGGCGTCCAGGAGAAAACGGACGGCCCTGCGCATGAAAGCCCGGTTCTCTCGCATGATCGCGCCGATGTCGGGAAGCGTGGCCGACAGGCGAGCGGCCAGCTCCCGGTCGACGGCGAAGTGGTTCGACCCGCCGAGGAAGTAGTCGTAGACCCGCGAGGTGCTCGGCTGTCGATGATCGAGGCCGAGACTGAGGCTGACGTCGACGTCGACGTCGGCATCGATGCCGGACCGTCCCAGGCATGGCTCCGTGGGTGCCACCGCTACCTCCGCCGCTCGGTTGGCAGATGTGCCCAACCCCTACCCCCGGCTTCGCCCTAGCACCCACCCTTTGTCGCATTCGGTAATCAGTCTGTCTCAACGTGTCGAACTTCCCTGCGCAGGCCGACGTTCCGTGCCCCTTTTGCCCCTTTTATCCACGCCCGATGCCGTCCGCGGCGGCGTTCGCCCGGTCGACATCTCGAAGATCGCCAGGACTGTATCCAAATCCGAACTCCGAGCCGGCTCTGGTTCGGATCCGAGTACAGATCTGACGATCAAGCCCATGGCGCGGTGGTACCGGCGGCCAACCTTGGCCGACGCGGCACCAGTGGAAAACCATGGGATGAGTGTGGGCGGCGAGGAGCTGGAGATCGCCGGCCACGCGTGCTGCCGGTGATCGACGGTGAAGCTCGGCGGTGAGAGCGGGCGTGGGGATCACAGCGACGGCTCAGTGCGGCGTTCCTCAAAGGAGGTGGACCTGGACGGGCGACGCCCGAGTCTTGACTGACATCGCTGTCGAGGCAGTCGAAATTGGGGTCGGGATCGCCGTCCGAACCCCACTGTGACCTGCCTCGACGAGGCGGTCCCCGGCCGGCGCGGGCCGGCGCGGGCCGGCTGTGGGATCTAGGCCCAACCAAGCTCGTGGAGACGGGCGTCGTCGATGCCGAAATGGTGGGCGACCTCGTGGATGACGGTGACCCGAACCTCGTGGACGACCTCAGCCTCGTTCGCGCAGATCTCGCAGATCGGATCTCGGTAGATCGTGATCCGGTCCGGAAGGACCGCGCTGTACCAGTCGCCCCGCTCGGTGAGTGGGACGCCCTCATACAGCCCGAGCAGACCCTCCGCCGAGTCGTTCGCCACCAGGACCGCGACGTTGCGCATCTGCCGGCCCAGCTCCGGCGGCAGGCTGTCCAACGCCTCGACCACCAATTCTTCGAACCGCTCCAACGGCACGTCCACGCCCATGCCACAAGTCTCTCGCCACGCGCAGCCCCAGGTCCGCCGGACTGGCTGAGGCGGGCATACGTCCGGTGGACGGCGACATCTGCTGATCCCGAGTCGACGAGTGCGTGATCATGGCGACGAGTACGGCGGTGGCAGGGAACGCCACCTTGTGTCGCCGCGCGCCTCGACCCGGGCGGACAGGAGCAGGCAGAGCGCGGCGAGCCCAAACGAGCCGCGCGTCCACGGGTCCGACCAGCCGGCGGACTGTACGCGAGCCAGCGCGTAGACGACCGTGGTGATCCCGGCGGTGACCAGGACGGCGCCGGCGAGGTCGAAGCCGCCGCCCGGCCGGCGCGTACCGCGCACTCGGCCTGTCTGGTCGATCCAGCCGGCGACGTCCATCTCGTCAGCGGAGCCTGGGCCGGCTGGGAAGGCCGAAGCGTCTCTCCGACGGGCGGTCTCAGCCAGCACCCGGGGCGCCAGCGCCAGCACGGCGAGCCCCAGCGGGACGTTGACCAGGAAGATCCATCGCCAGGACACCCACCCGGTGAGCAGGCCACCGGCGATCAGGCCGCTCGCGATCCCGACGCCGGACATGGCCGCATAGACGGCGATCGCCCGTGCCCGAGCGCGCGGGTCGGTGAACGTCGTCGTCAGCAGGGCCAGCACGTTCGGCGCGGCCGCCGCCGCGCCCACCCCCTGCAGCACCCGCGTCACCAGCAGCATCGTGCCGCTACCCGCGAGGCCGCCGAGCAGGGACGCGACGGTGAACAGCGCCGTCCCTGCGATCAGGACCCGGCGGCGGCCGAGCAGGTCGCCGACCCGCCCGCCGAGCGGCAGCAGCCCTCCGAACGCCAGGTAGTACGAGGTGATGACCCAGCTGGCGTCGTCCGGCCCCAGCCGCAGCGCGCCGCTGATCGTCGGCAGCGCGATGTTCACGATCGTCCCGTCGAGCAGCACCATCAGCTGGACGGCGCACAGCACCGGCAACGCGAGCCGCCGCGCGGCGGTCTCAGGGAATGCTGGGGTCTCAGGGTGTGCCGGGATCCCAGGGCCTGCGGCGGTCCCGGGGCCCGCGGCGGTCCCCGGGCCTGCGGCGGTCTCAGGTTGGGCCGGGGTCCCAGGGTGCGTGGCGGTCTCATGGTGTGCGGGGCTCCCAAGGCCGGTCTCCGCGTGGCGGGCCCCGTGGGTCGTACCGGCGCCGCCTGCCCAGAATTCGTCGGTGTCGACGGTGCTGCTGACTCGGAGGACCCTGGCCGGGCCGGCCGTCTGGTTCGTGATGATCATGCCGGCTCCGGGCGGACGGGCCGGGAGTGCCGGCCGTGATCGGGAACGCGCCTCGGCGAGGCGGCTTCCGGAACCATGCGTCATCGGGCCTGCGGCGAACTTGCGGACTTGTGGCGGGCAACTTGAGGTCCTGCTCAGCGGCACTGTGGAGTCACCGGCACCGTGGTCAGCGGCACCGTGGTCAGCGGCATTGTGGTCAGCGGCACCGCGGGGTCAGCGGCACCGGGGGATGTCGTTTCGGAATGACCTTCTCAAGATCAGTCAGACGCTGGGCGTCACCGCCGGCGCGTGGCGTCTGACTGATCTTGATCCGATGGCGCTCGCGATGGGGCTCGCGATGGGGTGAGGCGGGTGAACGGGCGCTGGGGCGTACTAGCTGCCGGGTGGCACGGTGGACTGGCCCGGGCAGGGAGCGCCGGCGCCGATGTCGGCCGACCCCGTGCCGGACGGAGTACGGACCTCGACAGCCAGGCAGCGCGGGGTGTTGACGTAGTAGCCGCCGGCAAAGACCAGCCAGACGGCGCCGTCCTGGCGCGTCGAGCAGGCCGGAACGTGAACGACCAGGCCCGGCTCGCCCCTGCCCCAGCCGATCGCGGCCTCATTGGCGAAGGTCGGCGCCAGCGCCAGGTCGACCGCGACGCCGACGCGGACGAGCAGGCCGTACTTCGCGAAATACGCCTGCGGGTCGGAGGTGGGGATGTTGGTGTCGCGGGCGGCCTGGATCTGAACGCGGGTGGGAAGAGCGACATCCTTCGCGACGGTGGAGAACTCGCCGGGTGGTGCCGGGATCTCGTCGATCACGTCGCCGCAGTCCACTGTCCGGCTGCCGTCGGCGCCGTTGCCGCCGTCGACCGGGGCGCTGCCCCCGAAGCCGGGACCGACACTCGAGCCGCCGGCCCCGCCAGATCCCGACGCCGAGCCCGCGTCGTCGGTGCCTGAGGAACTTCCCGGCAGGGAGGACTGATGTGGGACCGGCTGAGATCCGGTGGCCGCGGAGGAGCCAGCGCCGCCGCCGCAACCCGCGACTGTCAACGCGACCGCTAGTACGGCCGCGACGACGAGCGCTGGTGTGGGGGCGGATCTGTGCGCGAGCGCGAGGACGGATCCACGCACGAAGGCGGATCTGTGCGCAAGGTCGGATCTGCGTGTGAGGGTGGATCTGCGGGCAAGCGCGACGGAGGTCGCCGGTGGCGCGGTGGGGGTGCTGGAATGGCCGGACGCGCTGGACCGGCGGAGTTCTCGCTGGCCGGGCAGGGCGGTCACCCCAACATCGTCGCAGAGATGCCGGGGTGACCGCGATGGCGAGCGCGCGATGCGCTACCGCGGATTTGTCACCGGATGACCGCGGTCAGGTCGCCGTTCGCCGGGCTTCACTGGGTGATCGTGAACGAAAGGATCTGCGGCTTGGTGACCGGCTCACCGTCACCCGTCTCACCTGCGGCGCCGGGGCCGGTGATCTTGTCGAGGACGTCGAGTCCCTCGGTGATCTGACCGACGACCGTGTAGTTGCCGGCGAGTGCCTGGGCACCTTCCTCGGATGGATCGGCATAGTTGATGAAGAACTGGCTGCCGTTCGTGTCCGGACCGGCATTGGCCATGGCGATCACGCCGCGGTTGTAGTTCACGCCGGTGGTGTTCTCGTTCTTGTACTGGAATCCGGGCGAGCCGCCGCCCGTGCCGGTCGGGTCACCGCACTGGAGGACGTAGATCCCGGCGTCAGGGCCGGAGGTCTCCCGATGGCAGGTCGTTCCGTCGAAGTACTTCTTCCCAGCGAGGTAGCTGAGCGCGTGCACGGTGCACGGCGCCTTGGCCGCGTCGAGGGTCGCTGTCATCGTGCCGAGGTTGGTGGTGATCACCATCTTGGCGGGATTCGTGTCGACGCTGGATCCCGCGGGTGGAAGCGTGACGTCACGGGCGGGCGTCTGCTCGTCCTCGGTGTAGACGCAGTCACCGACCTTTGACGTCGCCGGCGGCTTGACGCTCGCGGTCGCTTCGGGGGTGACACTCGCGGTGTCGTCGGACGACGAGCCTCCCAGTGACTTCGAGAGCGCGATGGCACCGACCGTCAGCAGCAGGGCCGCGAGGATGCCGAAGGCGGCGACCTTCACCTCCGGAGCGATCTCGCGCCGTCGCGGCCGCTCGCCGGAGATGTTCTTCTGCCAGCTCGGCGAGCTGCCCTCGCCGCCATCGCTGGCCTCGTCCTCGTCCTCGTCATCTTCGTCGAAGTCGGGCTCGTCGAAATCAGACTCGTCGAGGTCGGCCGGGTCGAGCCCGTCGTCGTCCTCGTCGAGATCGTCGTCGCCGTGGTCGGTGCCCGAGGAGCGGCCGGTGACCTTCACGCCGGCCTCCTCGCCGCCGCGGGCCGCCGAGCCGTCCTCGACCGCGTCGTCGAGGTCGTCGGTGTCGTCAGTGCCATCGACGTCGAGATCGATGTCGTCGACTTCAGAGTCATCACTAGACGAGCCGGACTGGTCACGATCCGTAAGAGTAGGGGCGGTGAGCCCCCACGGCCCGGAAGCGGGGTCCCGGGGTGGCGGCAATATGGCCCATCCGCCCGCGGCCCCACCCGGCCCGGCACCCGCGTCCACACCCTGAACCATCGGAATCCCGGAGGCGGACAGGATGATGGGCGGTGTCGTGATGGCGCCCTGTCTCTTACCGCCCCGTCTTTTACTGTCCTGGCCTCGGCCCTCGTCGTCCGTGGTCTCCTTGGCCGCCGGCGATGCCGGCGCGCTCGACTCGTCAGACCGTGCATCCGGCCCGGCTGGGTCCTTCTCGTCCGGCATCAGCACCTACCTCCCGGCGCCGCAGCCTAGCAACCAGACCTGTACAGCAGCCGCTCACATAGGCTCGCTTCATAACGGAAGGTAGCCGCTCCGTCGCGCACCATCGGTGTTGAGCCAGGCGGTCCCAGATGTCCTCCGCCGGGAGATGGGTGCGACATCAGCCCTCCGTGCAGGTGGTGTGACGCGTCAAGCCGTTGATCGCCGCACCCCCACCCGCACCTGCACCGCACCCGCACCGGGACGGTCGGCCGGCTGGCGTGCGTGGCCGCAGGTAGCGGTCGCCAGCGACGGAGCGACCGAGGGGCCGAGGGGCCGAGGGGTCCAGCGGCACGGTGGCGCGGCGGGCGGGCCGGCGGTTGACCCTCGCCGTATCCATGGACTCGCGGTGGATGTGACTCGTCCAAGCACGGATCGCCGCGGTCGGGTCGCGTCCGCCGCGGCCATCCAGGCGGCTGTCCATCCAGTGTTGGTGGCGCCGTGGCGCGCCCGCGTGAAAAGCTGAGTCGAGCGTATCGCCTTCCCGCCGCGTGACTGTCAGTTCCGACAGCGGGGGGCGGGGTGCCGCAATATTGCGTACTGTACGCAGATAAACACGACGCCTGCGTTTTCCCGCAATTCCGGTAGGGAACGCGGTTTTGTGGTGCGGCTGAGAAGGCTACCACGTCATCAATCCCCGGCGGACATTGATGCACAGCAAAGCGCTCTTCGTCCTCGGCGGGGGGTTCCGTGTCAGCCTGAAAGTCCCCTTCGATAGCGTTGCCCCGAAGCAATCTACCGAGGAGGGAAATGGTCGACATCGTTGGCGCGGGCTTCGGGCGCACCGGAACTCTCTCGCTCAAGGCAGCTCTCGAACAGCTGGGGTTCGGCCCCTGCCATCATGGTTTTGAACTGATGAAGCGGCGCGACACCGTCTTCGACTGGCTGGACGCGGTCGAAGGAAAACCCGTCGACTGGGATTCCATGTACGCCGGGTACAAGTCGACCGTCGACTGGCCAGGCGCGCGCTTCTGGCGAGAGCTCGCCGCTCACGACCCGGCGTCGAAGGTGGTTCTTTCGGTACGCGACCCGGAGAAGTGGTACGAGAGCGTCCACAAGACGCTCTACCAGGCGATCCTGAACGTCCCGGAGCGACTGCCGGCGGAGGTCGAGCCGCTTATCAGGCTGCTCAACCTGCTGATCTGGAACGGCGTCTTCGACGGGCGCTTCGGCGACAAGGACCATGCCCTGCGGGTCTATGAGGACCACATCGCCGAGGTGAAACGGGAGATCCCGGCGGATCGTCTGCTGGTCTTCGACGTCGCCGAGGGCTGGGAACCGCTGTGTGCCTTCCTCGGCGTCCCGGTCCCGGCCGAGCCGTTCCCCCGCCTCAACGAACGAGACGCCTACGGGGCTCAGCAGCAGGCCCGCGTCGCTGCGGCCGCGGCCGCAGCCTCGGCCGCGGCATAGTTCTGGCGATACCCCGCAAAGGAAGCAGTCAGGAACCCGCCCCGGCGACTCCCCCCGCCGGGGCGGGCCCCCCGCTTCCGCCCCCGCCCCCCGCTTCCCGACTCGCGCCGAGGCTTGGCGCCCGACCCGGCACGGTTGGCTCCGTTCCGCCACCCGGCATGATCGCGATTTCTGCCCTCCGCTGGTTGCATCCGCGGTCCTTCCGCGACCACCAGCGGGCGCAAACAGTGATCATGCCAACGGGTTGGCTTTGATAGTCGCGGCTGGTTTCGGGTCGGGCAGATCGGAGTGTTCGGAGCCGAACAGGCGGGGCGAAGCCCCTCAGGCTCCGCCTCCGCGTTTCACGCCCCGTCCGTCCCGCCGGCGTCACCGTCATCGTGCGCGCCCAGCGGACCGCCGCGTCCCGAGGGTTTGCGCAAATGCATGAGCGTCCCTCACCTTCGCACTAGGATTGGCGTAACCGGCACCAGGCAGTGGCGCACGCATGATGCCTGGGCGGATAGTTGCCATGACTACTAGGGGTGGCGCATGGTCTGGAACGCGGATCCGAAGACTGGATTCAGGCGTCGGCTTGGACTCTCGGCGGCTGAGCTTGGCGTTACTGATGCCACTCCAAAATGCCCTGACATCTGGGAACTCGACAACGGGGACATCGCGATCGTTGGTCGCGATCTGACCGTCACCTACGAGCACCGCCTGCCGGATGGGGTGCAGGTCGGCTCAGACGAACGGCTGGTTGTGATCCCTCGGGAAATGCTCATCGCCGCGAAGCCGGACATCCCGGATGCTTGAGTGTCTCGCTGAAGTCGGCGGCATCTCGCTAGGCGATCGCCATCGGCGCGCCCAGTGGTTTCGGCCGCAGCCTGATCCCGCTCCTCTGGAGCTGACCGCCGCGAGCAAGCTGGGGCCGCTGCCACCAGCGCCGATGCCCAGGGGGCGTTAGACCCTCGCTGTGAGCCAGCCCTCCACCATCCTGATCACATTCGTTGCCATTTGAAGGTTCCTCGGCAACGACTGCTCCTTCTCGTCGCCATGGTGATGACTTGTGCCCTGTCTGGTGAGACAGTGATGGCTACGTCAGTGCGATGAGGGGGAGGGCGATGGCGGGCGAAAGGCATGGAGCGGCCCGGGCGCTGCTGCCGGCGGCCGTGCTCGCCGCGGCGGTCTGGTCGGTGGGTCTGCAGCCTGGGGTAGTGAGGGCCCGGCGAGACCAGGCGTTGCGGTCGTTGCACGTGGATCTGTTGCGGATGGCGATGGACGACGAGGTCTACCGGCGCTGCTGGGGTGACTTCTTCGATTCCGCCGACCCGGAGCAGCAGCGGGCTCAGCTGTACGTGAACATGATCTTTTCCCATTGGGAGCTCATGTTCGAGCTGAACGCCCTCACCGAGGTGGCACTGCGTGAGGCCGCCCACATCGTGCTCGCTGGATCCGACGGCCGTCGATTCTGGGAGGGCAGCCGTGACATCAGAGCCAAGTCGGCGAGCACCCGCCGAAAGCGCCGCTTTCACGAGATCGTCGACGGGGAATACCTCTGTCTCCCGACCCCGAGTGCAGGTCCCACCCCGAGCCCGACTTCAGGCTCCGGCTGACTGATCAAGATGCTTCCCAGCCTTGACGTCGTCTTCACCAGCCGCAGGGTGCCCAGCGAGGGGCTGTTTCTGGATGCCTTCGCGCGGCGTCAGTCGGGGGCGCATCTGGGCGCTGAGCCCCCGTCGCTGCTGGTGGCTGTCGATCAGGGCTGCCAGCCGGGAGCAACTGCCGGCATTTCTCACCAGCCGAGGCGGCGGGCTCGGGCGACGGCGTGGCTCGTTGGCCAGGCGATGCCCGGGGGTAGCGATCCGATCCGGCCAGACATCGTCCTTCGTGGCCGTCAGTAACCGGTGTAGTTGTTCTCTTTGTCCAACTCCGGTACTGTCTACTCAGACACTGTCTGAGTAGACAGTAATGCCGTCCGGCCGGACGATCGTCTGGCCGGGGCGGATGCTTCGCACCGCTTGAGCGGACAGATGGAGATGAACGTGCCGATGCTCAGTGGCCGTCGGCCGTCCGATGACCTGGACGCCCCGGCCGGCCGGGAATCGCGTTGCGGGCTCGCTGTCAGGCTTGACCGGCAAGTCGCTCGGATGCCTTCCGGCGATGCGGCTGGTGCAGGTTGGATCCTAGTGGATCCTGCGACTTCATGTAACTACACTGTAGTCGTGGCGAAGCGAGCTCCGACTCCAGTCCGATTCGACGAGGCCGTTGCCGTCCGCTTGGCGGCGTTTACCGCCGCCCATCCAGGGCTGTCGCTGTCCTCGGCCGCGAACCTGCTGATCGACGAGGGTCTGCGGATGCATGAGCATCCCGGCATAACGTTCCGGAGCGGCCCGACGGGGCGGCGTGCGGGCCTGGTCGGTGGGCCTGATGTCTGGGAGGTCATCAGGGCTCTCAGGTCCGCCCGCGCCGCTGAGCCGGACCTCGCCGAGGAAGCGCTGGTGGCCTTGGTCTGCGACAACACCGCCCTGCCCGTTCGGCTGGCACGCACGGCGGTGCATTACTGGGCCGCCTTCCCGGACGAGGTGGACGCCGAGATCAAGGCGGCGGACGAAGCAGAGCTCGCGGCCGAACGGGCCTGGCAACGCGAGCAGGAACTTCTCGCGCGATGAGCCGGCCGCTCCTGCTCGACGAGATGCTGAGTCAGCGGATCGCCGGTCAGCTGGGCGAGCGGGGGCACGACGTCCGTTGTGTCGTCACCGAGTCCACCCTGCTCGCTCTGCCGGACGACCAGCTACTCGCGGAGGCGACGCGTCACGGGCGCGCGCTCGTCACCCTGAACATCAAGGACTTCGCGCGGCTTGATACCCAGTACCGCGCCGACGGTCGTTCCCATGCCGGCATCGTCTTCGTGTCGACGAAGGCCTTCCCCCAGGACAGCCGCTTCGTCGGCGCCGTGGTCGGCGCGCTCGACAAGCTTCTCCATGAGCCCGACAGGCTTGGCCCGGACTTGGTCCTATTCCTCCAGCGCTGACGTCACGCGCAGGCTCGTCCAGTGACAGAGCCGCCCGCCCGTTGGAGCTGGATCCTCCCGGATGGGCGAAGGGATGCACCGGCCAGGTCCCGGCCCGCAGCAGGACGGGTGCCTCAGTTTCTAGAAACAGCAACGTCATCGAATTGATCGTCGCTCATGGCCTACTCGACTGGTGTCGCGTACCGGACCTTCGGACGAGGTCGGAGTGAAGCAGTGGATCACTCGGGCGATTGCGTTCCGCAGGTCAGCGTCGTCAGCTGGTCAGGCCGAGCGCGGTCGCGATCTGGGGGGCGTCGCGGCGGACGATGGCGAAGATACTTTCCAGCGCGTCGTAGTGACCGGACTGCATAGCCGCCGAGCGGAGCGCGAGGCCTGCAAGCGCCAAGTCCGCGCTTGGAGTGGGTGCCGGCTGACCGGCGCCGAGGTGCAGCGGCATGTTGCCGCGGGGCGATGAGCGGCGGTAGGCAGCGTTGGCGGCGAGGCACAGCTCGTTAACCGATGTCGCGATCATCTGGCGGAGCTGCGGCGGTATCGAGACGCGCATTTTCGACACATTGATATTAAAAACTGGGTCGAGCGACGTGTCGAAGTCGAGCGAGGCACGAGCCAGCTTGGTGTGCTCGTCGATGCCACGGATACCAGCCCATCCACCCCACTGGACCAGCCGGTCGGCGCGGTAGACGTATAGGCCCTGTTGGCGATTCCAGTTCAGCGGGCCCGACAGGCGCTCGAACTCGTCCTGCGAGGAGAACTGGGTACGGGCGGGCAGAACAAAGCGGCATAGGTGGGCTGTGCCCGATGCGTCGCCGACGGTGATCTCGAATTGTTGCTCCGGCAGCTTGTGGCAGTGCTCCTCGCCCGGCGCGAATGGGTCCCAAGGGCGAACCTTCTCACCATTGACCGAGATCGTCACCTTGCGGCCGTCTGGTAGTCCTTCAAGGAAGCGGTGAAAGACGATGGCGAGATGCTCGGCGGTGCGGTGGGCGTATGTATCGATCCGACGTCGGGCCCAGCCGCCCTCCGGGTGTTTCTCGGGCAGGACGCGGTCGAGCAGACGCCAGAGGACGACGGTGCCAGCGCCATCGCCAAGCAGCTCGCGCGCTCGGTCGGTGTCGGCGGAGCGCTTCGGCGCCACCACGAGCCATTCGTCGAGTTCCTCAATGAGATCGAGGTTGAGCTCGCGGACGAAGATGCGGTCGACGGAGGCGGACCGCCGTGTGACGACGGTGACTGACCTCCCCTGCGAGAGGGACGCGGTCTTCAGGCCAAGGCCATAACGGCCGAGGTCGGTGGCTTCGTAGGTGCGCCGCGACCCGAAGCGCAGTGCCTCTACCAAGGCGTTCTCGCTCATCCCGATGCCGTCATCGGCGATGAACACGCGGGAGTTGACACCGTCGAACTCGATGATCACCTGAACGTGGGTGGCGCCGGCGGAGACGCTGTTGTCGACGAGATCGGCGACGGCGGCGGGAAAGTCGTAGCCGACGTCGCGGAGCGACCGGGTGAGGCGGGCCGCCGACGGGGTCACCTCGTACGTCCTGCGTGCCGTCACCTGTTCCCCCTCGTTCGTTCCTTCGCGGACCTTCTCCAGGCTCCCACACACCTCGGCGCTGTGGACAGCGCGCCACAGGTGTTGTCTCGGTTTCTGCCGTGTAGTTGGCGCAGGTGGGCGTTGGATGGCTCCACGACGGTCCGCCCGTGCGTGGTGCGACCGACGCCGACGCCGACGGCGCCGCTGTGGCGGCTCGAGACCGTGTCTGGAGCTCCAGAGTTTGTCGCATCCCGGTGGTAGAACGTCTGTGCGAAGGACCTGGTGGTGGTCTCCGTGTGCTTCGGGAAGGGGCCGACAGGTCCCCTGAGGGTCATCTGGCGTAGCTGTTGTTAACTACTACCGCGCGTCGGTGGCTGCTCCGGATGCGACTAGTCCGGGCTGACGGCTTTGGGGAGGCGGGCGGTGGCTACGTACGGCGTGCGCCTAGAGCGCAGTGATCTACTACGGCTTCCACCCTGCGCTGGAAGTCCGCCCGATGACGAGTTCGCTGCCTGGTGCGCGGAGGAGGTGGCGGCCGGTCGTCGCTTGGCTCTGGATCTGTTCGCAGGAGCAGGGGGTCTCAGCCTGGGGCTAGAGCAGGCCGGATGGACGGTGGTCGCGGCCGTCGATCATGACCAGCGTGCAATCGAGACCCACCGTGCCAACTTCCGTGGCCGCGCGCTGCAACTCGATCTGAGTGAGCCCAATGTCCGAGCCGACTTGGTCGCCTCGCTCAACGGTGTTGAGATTGATCTCGTAGCCGGTGGGCCTCCATGCCAGCCATACAGCCGGGCTGGGTCGAGCAAGATTCGTAGTCTGGTCGAACAGGGCACCCGCTCACGCATCGACCCCCGCCGCCAGCTGTGGATGGCGTTCCTGTCGATCGTGCTGGAGCTGAAGCCACGCGCGGTGCTGATGGAGAATGTCCCCGACATGGGTTTGGGTGATGACTTCCAGACAATACGCCGTATAGTCGGCGATTTGGAAGTGTCCGGATATGTAACCCAGGTCCGAATCATCGACACGTGGAAGCATCGGGTACCCCAGCATCGCCGTCGCCTCATACTGCTTGCGCGGCGGGATGGGGGCGCCTTCACTTGGCCGAAAGAAGACGAGAAGCGGCAGACGACTGTCTGTGACGCGATCGGTGACCTTCCTCGGTTGCTCCTGTCCACTGGGGCACGCCGGTTGCCCTACGTCGAAAACGCAGAGCTGAGTGAGTTTGCCCGCGAGATGCGGCAGGGAGCTGACGCGACCTTCGTCTACGATCACTTCACCCGCCCAGTCCGCGACGACGACCGCAAGGCGTTCGAGCTCATGGACGAGACAACGCTCTACTCGGACCTTCCGGCCGAGATGAAGAGGTACCGGTCGGATTCCTTTGACGACAAGTACAACCGGCTCGGCTGGAAGGAGCTCAGCCGGACGATCACCGCGCACATCGCGAAGGACGGCTACTGGTACATTCACCCGTCCGAACTACGGACGCTGACGGTCCGGGAGGCGGCGCGCATCCAGACCTTCCCGGATTGGTTTCGATTCGCAGGCTATCGAAGCGACGCCTTCAAGCAGATAGGTAATGCCGTGCCGCCTCTTGCGGGCACTGCGGCGGCGCAGGCATTGCGACCGATGTCCGCCGACGAATCAGGAGCCTCGTCGGCGCCGGCGGCCAACTGGCCCGAGGTCCATCGGCTGTTGGTGGAGTGGGCGGCCAAGTTGTCGCGCAGCGAGGCATGGACGGCCGTTCCAGGCGAGGCGATGACGCCGCTGCTCGCGGCGGCCTGCGCGCTGCTGTCCAGAGCCCAGCCGATCCCCGCAGAGGACATGCCCGCGTTGTCCGTGCTGAGCGGGTGCGATCGCCTTGACGACGCCACGCTGCAGGCCTGTTTGCGCGTCGCGCCGAGCAACACCCGCCGCAGGCTTGAGCGGCTCCGAAAGATTGTTGATGTCGAGCTGTCAGAGGACGCTGGCGACGTTATCAAGCTCCTCAAACTGCGGCCCGCCGAGGCGAAGGTCTTCAAGTTGCTCCGTGGGTATGACGTCCTCGTGGCCGGCGCCAGCGCGGTCCGGGTTGCAGCCCGATTCCTTGACACCACCTCCGACGAGCAAAATTTGCTGACGAATGGACGCATCGACCTGTCAAGGCTGGTCGGCACGGGTGAGCAGAAATTTGACCAAACATCCGGGACCGACGAGCCGGGCCGGGTGGCGAAGAGGGGCGAGGAGGCGCCCATGCGGATGGCAGCGATCCGCCATCTTGCTATGACAGTGTGCGAGTCGACCACGCCGGACTGTGCCGCCTGCCCGCTCGCGTCAGCGGGCTGCGCCTACGCCCGTAGGTCGGCGGCGCGGGCGGCGTCCAGGCTCGACGAGGCATTGTCTGCAGACGGCCTCTTCGCGTCCTGAGCGGCGCGTTGCACGAGCAGGGCAGCCTCGCCCGCACTTCGCCGTACCTGGCACTCCCATACGCGCAACACCGCCCACCTGGCCTCAGCGAGCGCGGCGTCGTTGCGTCGGTCCCGGTTGCGGTTTGCCTCCATCTTCTGGCGCCACAGTTCGGCGTTTGGGCCGCGATACTGCTTCATCCCGTGCTCGGGGCAGCCATGCCAGAAGCAACCATCGACGAAGACCGCGAGTCGCCAGCGAGGGAGCACAAAATCGGGGGTGCATCGCGGAGCCACCGTCTGGTGGATCCGGAAGCGCAGGCCAAGACCGTGCACGGCCTTCCGGAGCGCGACCTCAGGCTTGGTGTTCTGTGCCTTGCGGCCCCGCAGGTGGTTGCCAGCGTCGGTCGCGACCCAGGTAGGCCGCGTCGCCTTGGGGCCCATGTCGTCCGCGGCGCCTGGGCCGTCCTTGGTCACGTACCGGATTCTTCCAGCCCGGGCCACGCTCGCCCCACAGCGGCTGGGCATGCCCGCCATCCGGCCACAAGCAATATGGACGCTCCGCCAACCCCCTTGGCGTTTGGGCAAGGCGACAGAAGGACGCGGCGGCCGGGGATGCTGCCGACTGCTTGGCCTAGGTCTTCTTCTGTCGCGCCTTCGTCGACCCGGTCCTGTCAGGCTGGTTCGCATGGCGGCAGGTGGCGGCGAGAGGGCAGCTCGCGCAGACCGGGGCATGCGGCCGGCAGACCGAGTTCGCCAGCGCCACCAACGCCAGATGCGCCTCGCGGGCGGTGCCGGGACCACCGATGAGCCTGGCCACCGCGAGCCGGCCGTCGGACATCCGGTTCTGGAAGTCGACCGAGCTGTCATCATGCCGGGCCGCTAGGCGCAGCACCCCCTTGCCGACGAGCACGGGCTCCGGACTCTCGTCGACGTCCGCCGTCCGGACGACGAGGACAGCCAGATCGATGACAGACTGGGCTACATGCGGGATTTTCCCGACCGGATCGGGCGCGTCCAGCGCCTCTGGACGCTCTAGGAGCCAGCGGGCCGCCTCCAGAAGCTGCTCCGCACGATGCCGACGCCTGATCCAACTGGCCGACTCGAGGAATCCCTCCGCGGCCTCGACCGTGGTGGCGGGGCTACTCCAGCCAGCGAGCAGCGGCCACAACAGCCGGACCTGCTCGACAGTCACTCGGTCGAACAACATCTCGGCGACAACGACCTGCCATCGAGTTCTGGCCGTCAGCCAGGGGACATGCAGGGTGGTCTCGCGCTGCTCGGCGAACCAGGCGGTGAGCCGGTTGGCGAGTTCGGCGGTGCTTGGCTGTGGCACTGTGGGTGCGTCGAGGCTCTGAACCAGTGCCCGGCCGAGATGTTCGCCGAGGCGTGGCGGCACCGCATTTCCGATCTGCCTGAACGCGGCCGAGGGCGGACCAGCGAAGCGGACGTGGTCGGGGAACGTCTGCAGACGCGCCGCCTCGCGGATGGTCAGGGTCCGACTCTGGCGTGGGTGGATGTACCAGTAGCCATCCTTGGCGATGTGGGCAGTGATCGTCCGCGAGAAGGTGTTTTCGCTCAGCCTTTTGTACTTGTCGTCGAAGATGTCGTCGCGGTAGCGCTTCATCTCGGCCGGCAGGTCCGAGTAGAGCGTCGTCTCGTCCATGAGCTCGAACGCCGCGCGGTCGTCGGGCCGCACCGGTCGGGTGATGTGGTCGTAGACGCGGTCCCGCTCGCCGCGAGGAACCTTCGCGCGCATGGCGCGCTGGAAGCTGTTCTGCGGCTCGGTCGGGTCATACATCGACCAACCGGCCGGCCCTCCCGGCGGCCGCCATCCACCTTCAACCTCGGGGAGGTCTCCGATCGCGTTCCACAGGTGGACTCGCTCGGTTGCCTCCTTCGGCCAACTGAAGGTAGCTCCGCCATGCATAGCAGCGATGATCAGACGCTGCCGAAACTGGGGAACGCCATACTCGGAGGTGTCGACGAGCCGGGCCTGGACCGAGTAGCCAAGCCCCTCGAGCGTGTGGACGATGGTTCGAAAGATGAACATCTCCCGGTCCAGCGCCATGTCCGGCACGTTTTCCATCAGTACGCAGCCTGGCTTCGCATGGCGCACGATCGCCAGGAACGACTCCCACAAGTCCCGGCGTCGGTCGTGCGCCTCGGCCAGCCCCAGTCGCGCCCTGTGCCGGATCTTTGACCGGCCCGCCCGAGAGAACGGCTGACAAGGCGGCCCGCCGACCACGACGTCCAGCCGCAACGACCGGATCAGCTCGGCGATCTCATCGACCTTCGCCGGGTCGGACAGGTCCTCGTCGAGCGTCAGACCGCTGAAATGATGGCGATGTGTCTCCGTCGCCTCGGAGTCATGGTCGACGCCGAGCACCACCCGCAGCCCGGCCTGGTCCAGCCCGAGGCTCAGCCCTCCGGCCCCCGAGAACAGGTCGGCGACGAGCAACTGGTCCGGATCCTCAGCCCGTAGGCGCCCGACGAGCGCGGCTAGCTCCTTGGTGTCCGCGCAACTCTCTGCGTGGGGCTCCAGTCGTACGAACGGTCCCCGAACCAGCCTGACCCCATACCCGCCGTGCCGGCCGCCGTCGTCGCGGGCCGGGCGTCGGTCCGGCGCCTCAGGCGGCATCGGAAGCCTGGACGGCCAGCTCGGCAACCAGTTCGGCCGGGGGTGTCCACTTGATCAGCTGTACCTCGTGCCAGCTGGCCTCCTTCTTGCACCACTCGGTCACGTTCCCGTTCCCCGGCGGGTTGGTGATGACGTCGCGGACCCGCGTGGCCAGGTCGGGCACGATCCGTTCGAGTGCCTCCGGGACCGCCTGCATTCGCCAGATCCGATTCAGGTCGATCGCACCGCCGAAGCGGTCGACGACAAGGGAGAGCGTGGCCGCGGCGATGTTGGCGAGATAGCCACCGTAGCCCTGCTGCTGGACGAGCTTGCGCACCCGGGCGTACAGGATTGCCTTCGCGACCAGGTCGCGGAACTCGGCGTCGGTCGGTGCGTCGTTCATGCTCGGCTCGCCTTTCGTCGACCATTCCTGGAAGCACTTCTGGCCACCGAGGCTCACGACGTGTGGCTGGCGCCGATAGGCGTACTCGTACTTGGCGGCGTCCGTCTTCGTGATCTTCTGGCTCTTGGGGTTGTCGAGGTCGAACTGCTTCCGCTTCGACTGTGTCATGAAGCGTGCCCGGTCGACGTCGTACTGGCCGCGGACCCGCTCGTAGTACCAGTGCGTCTGTCGCGCCACGACACCGGCGGCTGGCGTCCAGATAGCACGTGAGTGCTTCTCCATCTCGACGTGGTAGGCGCTATTGCCCTCGAAATCGGCCGTGGTGACCGCGTTCTGCGAGTTAGCGTACATCGAGATCTTCGGGACGAGTTCGTCCAAGAGCCGGTCGCCGACAACCGTGAACTTGGTGGCCACATGGACGTCGGCGAGTCCCTCGACACCGCCGCGAAGCGCGACATGCAACGACGCGGTCGTCTGGCCGCCGTTGACGATCTGAAGGTCCCGGAGAGTGCGGATGATCCGGCGGCCGTCGGCGGCGATCTCGAACTCCATGGCCGTCGCGGTTGCCGAAATGCCGTTGTTGTACGCCAGGAACCGACCGGGATTGTCCTTGATCGTCTCCGCGATGCCCTTGTTGACCTTAGTGCGGGCCTGCAGGAAGGCGCGCACGTTGCGCTGCAGCAGACGGCTGTGGTGACGATCGTACAGTTCGGCGATCAGTCGCGCAGGCAGCACCGCCAGGACGCACTGGTATTCATCGGCCTGCTTCGGTGCCTCGAGGCAGGGAATCTCGTACCCCATCTCGACGAGGTCGATGACGATCTCCTCCTGGCGGCGTCCCGAGGTCATGAGGCGGTGTAGTCGGGTCAGGTCCCAGAGCTGGATGGTCACCGGCAGGTTTCCGACGGTGAGGTCGTCGGCCCAGGCGCCGGTCGTGCTGGCGGCTCCGTCTGTCAGGACGATGATTTGGACCTGCTCGAAGTCGGCCCAGGAGTCCCGGATCCGTTCGGCCATATCCCGCCGACTGGACCGCTCAAGCTTGTCGGGCAGATCGGCCAGACAGGCCTCGCCGAAGTTGATGGTGTACCGAACCAGCTGGTCGATCTGGCTCTTCTTGACCATCGCCTCGCCGTGGTGCGCGGCCAGCAGCCGGAGGATCGATCCGTCAGTGCTGATGTCGAAGCCAGCCACCTCAATATGCCGGTTCTTCCACTGCATCCGGATGAAACAGGACTCCGGGTTGTCGAGTGTTCCGTCCTCGGTCAGAGCCTCCGCAGCGACCTGCACGAACGCGTCACGCAGCATGATCTCCTCGGACGATGCCCGTTCGTACACCCACTGGTGGAGTTCGGCGACGAAGTCGGTGATCTCTGTACTCATTGCCGTCCGTCCTGGGGTGTCGCGGGTGGTTCCTGGTGGCGCCGGAACACATCGGCTGAAAGTCGTCTCGTCATCTTCGCAAGCACTGTGAGACGCGGCTGTAGCGGAGTCGGCACGACCAGCGGCAGGTCGGGGGCGGGGCCGCGCCAGGCATCGAGCTGGATCGGCTCGATCTCGATCTCGAGTCGGGCCAGAGAAAAGTCCGCACTGAGATCAAGATCGGGAAGGCCCAGCCACCCACCCAGGGACCAGAAACGGCCATCGGACACGACATAGAGGCCCTGCGACTCCCGCCACGAGGCTGGCTCGCCGGCCTCCCGAAGATCCTCCTCGTTGAGTGTCTCCGGGTAGGGCAGCACATACGGCGTCACGAGCGCCGACAGGCCGTCGCCGGGCACACGCTCTGTCCCGAAGTCCTGGGTGGCCGGGTGCGTGAGCAGGAACGGATCCCGCGAAGCCACCGGAACCCCGCCGGCATCGGGGCCGGCCGACCCACTCTTGGTGGGCGTCGGCGCCATTGTGGGTTCGACTGTGGGAACAGGCGCCGAGGTCTGCGACGTGACCTGGACATCGACCGCCCCTGGCGCGGCCGTCGGGTGGCGTTTGGCTGGCTGAACGGCGCCGTGCGTGGACGCCGCGCCGTCGACGACCCTGGATGGCCCTGGCGCCAGCGGCCTTCGGCCATGAAGCGGGATCACCTGCCCACGTACTGGCTGCGACACGGGTTTGGGCCCCGGACCGGCGATGTCCTCCAGGTATGCCTTCCGGAGCCTGTCCTTCAACTGCCCTAGCGCTTTCTTCTCGATCTGGCGGATTCGTTCCCGGGTCACGCCGAAGACCTGCCCGACCTGTTCCAGCGTCTGCCGCTCGCCGTCTTCGAAGCCGAACCGAAGCCTGATGATCTCCGTGCTTTTCGGGCTCAGCTCTGCGAGCTCCTTGGCCACGATCAGACGCAGCCACTCTCCATCGAGGATCGTGTCCGGATCGGCATCGGTGGCGGCGATACCGACCAGATCGCCGAGGACCGTGCCTCCGCCGTCACCGACCGGCTGGTCGAGGCCGACGACGTCTCGGCGGAGGAGGACGAGGCACTGCTCGACCTCGCGTTCGGACAGCCGAGCCTGGCCGGCGACGGCGGAGATCGACGCGCGATCGACTGACATGTGTAACTCGCCGAGGACTCGCCGGACCTTGTTGATCTTCTCGACGAGGTGCACGGGCAGTCGGATGAGCCGGGCTTCGTCCGCGACCGCGCGGGCGATCGCTTGACGGATCCACCAGGTGGCGTAGGTCGAAAACTTGTAACCCTTCGTCGCGTCGAACTTCTGGACGCCGCGCATCAGGCCGATCATGCCGTGCTGTATGAGGTCGTCGATTTCAAGGCCCTGTTCTTGGTACTTCTGTGCGATCGAGAAAACGAGCCTCCGGTTGTGCAGTACCAGAGCGTCGTACGACCTGGCTCGCTCGTCGTTCGGTGCGAGTGGTTTGCGGAATTCCCTCCCGAGGTCCTCGTGCAGCGGACGATCGGGTCGCATGAGCATCGCCAGGCCGACCTCCTCCGCAGCGTTCAGGATGTGCTTGTCGGGGCGGCGGCGCTGGTGGTCGTCCTCGAGCAGCTGGCGCGCCGCGGCTACAGCATCCGGTGGGAGGGCTACCGGATCGAGATCCCCGACCACCAACCCAAGATCTTTCCTGTCCGGCTGGGCCAGAGACCGATCGTCCGGATCTTCCTCGGCGTCGTCGAGCGAATCGTCATCCGCGGGTTCCGCCACCTCGTCGGGCGCCGGAAATTCGACAGCGGGCTCGCCAGGTCCAAACTCGTGGTATACGAACGGTTTGCCTCGCTGGTCGTCAATGAGGTCGAGAGGAAGCTCGCGAATGATACGAGGGTCGCCGTCGCCCGAGTAGGCGAGGATGACCATCCGGCGAGCCCGGGTCACCAGATACTCCAGTGCCCCCGCCAATGACGGGATGGACGGGTCGAGCGTGACATCCTGCAGTTCTGGAAGTACGACTGTGTCGAACTCGACTCCCCGTGCGGAGGCCCAGGTCGTGACCTTCAGGCCCGAGCGATCCAAGTCGATTCGCCCATCCGGGAGCCTGAAGCTGGCGTTGTGTTGGAACTGGACCGAGCCCGTCGTGTCGCGGCTGAGAGCCCGGTACAGCGCGTCCACCTGCGTGATCTGTTGGACCAGTACTCCGATGCGCTCACGCGGATGCTGGACGCGATAGTCGCGCAGCCGGTTGGTCAGCTCCGTCAGGTCCGGGTCATGCCAGAGCACTGGCGATGCGCCGCCCCGGTCCGGCAGCGCCGGTCGACGACCGCCGGCCTGCTCACGGAGGTGAGCGGCCAGCCGGGCGATCGACGTCGTGTTCCGGCTGTTCTCGCGCAGGAATATCGCCGCGCCTTGGCCCAGAACGGACTCGATCTCTCGGGCGGAGGCACCACCGGCGCCCGCGCCTGCGTCCGCCTCGACGAAGACCGTCAACGAGACACCCAGAACGCGCAGCAGAACATAGAATTCCCGTGGAAGCTGTCCACCGTCCACGACGACGACGTGTCGGCGGACCCGGCGTGGGGAGACATCGCGTACCGCGCGGTCGAGGCATGCCGCGAAGTCGTACTCCCACAGTCCCAGCATCGGCGGATCGCTGTGGAACAACTTCCGCCAGAGATCGGGAAAGAACGAGTGGTACCGCTCGAGTCGCGTGCCCCGGTCGTCAGCCAAGCGCCGCAGGCGGAGCTGGGCCATCAGGAGCGAGCCTTGGGCGACGACGGAGACCCGCAGACCCATCGAGGTCAGCCGTCCGGCGAGCTGCATTGCCGAGCGGGCCATCCCAGAACCCGGAGATGCGACGATCAGTTGGGCGTCCAGGGAAACGGTCTTTCCGCTTCTGGGCCCCTCGGCGTGCGCAGTTGTCACGATGAGCCGGTGTCGAGGTCGCCGTCGATCGCGGCCAGCATGTTCCGGAAGAAGCCGAACTCCTCGTCCACGACCAGACGGCGGTCAAGCAGCCGGTTGGCGGCCACGCAACTGGTCTCGGCAACCAGTGAGCATGCGTGGCACGCCGCCATGGACAGGCCGTACGGTCCCTGCCCCGTCGACTCGCCACACACCGGGTCGAACGAGCACCAGCGTGCGGCGGTGAGTGCGCCGGCGACCAGCGTCGTGAGCCGATCGGGTTCGCCCAGCCGAACCAGGCCACCGAGGGTGCCCTCAGTGTCGCCGGCGGCGGTGTAGATCAGTACGCCCGCCATGCGGGGGCCGGACTTCGGGTCGGTGACGTAGAGCCGCTCGCGCAGTGAGGAGGCCGAGTAACCGGCCTCGAATGCGGTCTGACGCAGCAGCAGGTGCGCGAACGTGTGCAGAAGCAGGAAACGGGAGGTCGGCGTGGGCAGCCACGCGAACTCTGGGCGGTCTTCCTTCCGGTCGGTCAGCGTATGAGCGCGGCCGATCACCTCGAGCCGCGCCTCCCACGTCGCCAGCGCATCCTCGTTGAAACGCAGAAAGAATCCCTCGCCGTAGACCTCCACACCGGGCAGGAGCGTCCGGTAAGGGCCGAGGTTCGCCGAGATCAGCTGCTCAGCCTTGTGGCGTTTGAACCCCTCCAGGACACGGACCTCGCGGAGCTTCTCGACCATGGTGACCTCGGTGGCCAGGTATGTCAGCTCACTTGCCGCTGCGCTGAGGCGTCCGTCGACCGTCGTCGCCGTCAGGTCCTTCTTGCGGGCGACGAACTTGTTGCGCCTGTCGTAGGCGTCCGGGCCTGCCGGTGGGTCGATGAGCGCCATCCACTCGTCTGGGATTAGGTCAGCCCGGTCGCTGGCCGGGGCCGACGGCTCCGCATCGGTCTCCAGACCTGAGAGGACGGACTCAACCTCAGAAAGTGACAGGCCGGTCTCGGTCGCGGCCACTCCCAGGAGGACGCTGCGCGCCGGGTGGCCCGGGTTGTCTAGGACCAGGTTGAAGTTGCTGTTTGCCTTCAGCAGGACCGCGGGGCTGCTCAGCACGCTCCAGTTCGACTCCGGCGGGATGTCGATGGCGGAGACGACCTCCGGGAAGTAGACGCTGGACGCTCCTCGCTGGACCGCGGCCAGGGGTTCGTCACACGAGACGGCCTCAGCATCGACCTGCCATGGCTGCCGCCCTGTGCAGCGCTGCCCGACACGTCTGAGTGACTCTTTCGTCGGCAGGTCCTCAAGAGAGCGCGAGGCGCCGCAGACCGAGCAGCGGACCTCGGTCGAATGCAGTCCACCACCAACGCCGGCATTGGTTTCGAACGTCAACCGGCTGTCTGCACATCTGCTTGTCCCGGCACTCGTCCGGCCGGAGGAACCAGCCCGAGCGGCTGAGTGCGCCCAGCGTCGCCAGTCGACGTCGCCAAGGTGGCCGCGCGCGCAGACGGCGACGAACCGCATCGGCACCAGCTGTGGGATCGGCTTCCTGGTGCAGCTCTGGCAGCGAGGCACGGGATCCTTCTTCTCCCGGACCGTGCTCCAACGCTCCATGCGGCGGCAGCTCGGGCAGAAGAGCCACTGTGGGAAGCGATAGTAGGGCAGTCCTCGCACGGGCGCTGTCTTGATCTCATGGATCTGCAGGGACGCCGCGAGCCTCGGCATATGTATTGCCTCGGCGCCATGCGGCCATCGGCTGACGTCCTCGGCGACGAACGACTCTCCAACCAGGTCGATGATGGCGCCGGGTCCAAACGGGCTGACAGTCTGCGATCGGCGGACCTTCCGAATCGTCACTTGTTCGCCCCTCTGACCTTGATCGCTACCGTGACGTCCACGTTGCGCATGGAGTCCAGCGTCGCCCAGCCATCGCCCGCCTCGTCATGCCGACGGAGGAGTCCAGGCCGGTGCTTGACCGCCCGATAGGTAAGCCCGAACTCGTCGCTGCCCGCTTGGAGGGCCTTCTCCCGCCACTCGGCGGCGAGTTGCCACAGGTCCTTTTCAATTTCCTGTGCCTCGCGCTCCCGCGTCTCCCTGTGCTCCACCCCCCTCGGGACGGTGTCGGACGCCCGCGCCATGAACATGTCCAGAAGCGTCGTCATCGTCGGGTCGTCCTGGTCGAACTGGGCAGCGTCCTTCTCCCCGCTCCAACCGCAGGCGTGGCGGGCCAGGATTACCAGGTCTGCATGCAGTGCTCGATTGCGGGCCGGCAGCGAGAACGGGGTTACGGAGGTCGGCTCGACCGATCGGTACAACTTCGCGTGGTCAGAGGTGAATGCCTCGTAATGTGACCGGTCTCGGGGCTTGGACGGTGAGTACAGGGTGACGACGAGGCCTGGGCGGTTCTTACTTCGGCCTACTCGGCTGCTTGCTTGGATGTACTCGGCAGTCGTCTTGGGCTGGCCGACCACGACCATCAGCGCGAGCCGTCCGACATCGACACCCACAGACAGCATGTTGGTACTGGCCGCGAGGGATACCGATCGCTCCTGGTCGTGAGCCCTGCCCAGCCGCTCCAACACCTCTGGGATCTTGTGGGAGGCGACGTTGCTCGTCAGCTCGACGACATCGTCGTCGGTCAGCTTTCTGAGGTTCTCGGCGTCCCTGGCGATCACCTTCACGCGGGCCGGAATGTCGTCGTGCGCGAGAGTGATCGTCTTGCCGAGCTCGCGGAGGCTGTTGTGGTAGGCGACGAGTGTCCGATAGGCGTCCTGACCGGCCGCCGTGAGATCCAGGTCGACCGGTGCCTGCAACAGCGCCGCCGCTAGGTGCACCAGCGCCGTTAGCGGTGTGTGGCCCTGTGGCATGACGCCGGTGTAGAGCCGTCCGGGAGCGTCATGATCGGTACGGACGAAGTAGGAGTCGTCAGCTTCGAGGCCCGCGGGTGGGAACAGTGCGACCTCGCGGCCGAACACACCTCTCGTCTGTTCCTCCGCCCGCCGGATCGTGGCCGTCGAGGCGACGAACTTCGGTCGGGTCTTGTTGTGCTTGAGCAGCACGTCGAAGGCGGCCTCGTAGATCCCGACGACCGTGCCCAGTGGGCCGGATATGAGGTGGAACTCGTCCTGGATGATCAGCGAGGGTCCCGGTTGGGAACCCGATCCGAAGAAGACGCCCGAGCGCGGGTCCCACACGGTCCGTGCGAACTTGTCCACGGTGCCGACCAGGAACGTCGGCGGATGCTCGTAAAGATCTTCGTCGACGGACGAGAGCGGCAGACGCTCATGGAACGGGCAGCGGTGGTTCGGGCAGTAGACCTCGAACGTGTTGTTGGTCGACCTGATCGCCCATATCGGGGTCTCGGACTTCTCGTCGGGCGTGATCCGTGTGCCGCACCACGGGCAGGTCTCGATCTGGAAGCTCTCGGTCGCCGGTTCGGATTCACGCAGCCGTTGCAGCAGCTTCCTGGCCTCCACGTACGTGTTCGGGCTGTTGTTGCCACCGACCCAGAGCCCGATCGAGATCGGCTCCGAACCCAGCTCGGCTTCGTTGTCCCTACGGAGAAGCTCACAGGAGCAGATCAGCGTTGCCGCCCGCTGGAACTGCTGGGCGGTGAGAAGCCGAAGGGTATAGCGGGTGATCACTGTCGTGCCGGCCGCTGTGTCTCCACCACGCAGCCTGCGTAGCAGGATGATGAATGCGGTCAGTCCGAGGTAGGCCTCGGTCTTGCCACCACCGGTCGGGAACCAGATCAGGTCGACGAGGTCCCGGTCGTTCGAGTCTTCGGTGGTAGCGCCCTCCAGGGTCAGGAGGAGGAAGCCCAGCTGGAACGGCCGCCAGCGATACGTGTCTGCCGGGTAGTCCGGGTTCACCTCGGGGGCGCTGGTGGGGTCATGGGGTTGACCGGCGAGACTCGGTCCGCTGTGGACCATCTGCCTGAGCATCGCCCGGTTGGTGAGCGCGAACGCCCGGCGGACCACCGGATCTGCCTCGAGTAGCCGGACGCCGGCGCGCATCCGGGTTCGCGCTGCGTCGACGTCCGCTATGACGCGGGCCGCGGCTGCCCGAAGCTTGGGCGGGACGTCGCCGTCGGCCCGGACCTGTAGGCCGTCCCCCCAGGTCTCGTAGCTGTCTACGAACTCGTCCAGACCGCGGACCAGCTCCGGCCAGCCCGTGGTGTCGAACTCGGCGAGCCGGGCGAGGTCGAGGACCTTCTCATGACCGGCAACCTCGAAGGAGATCCCGGGCACCACCTGCCTGGGAAGGAATGCCGTGTGGACCCACGCCGGGGTCTCCCGACCATTGCCGGTCCAGGCCGCAGCTGCGCCGTGTCCGATCGCGTAGGTCGGTACGTTCCGGTAGAGGAGTTCGAGTTCCTCAGTCTCGTCATCGCCATAGAGATGCGGAGTGCTGGGGTAACGCTCGATCGTTCCTTGCGCAGGACGAGCGCGCATGGTGACCTGGAGTAGACAGCCGGCCGTGATCTCGGCGTGCGTCTCGGCTCGGATCTGGTTCACCAACGAGACAGTGACGATGGCGCCGGTAGGTCCGTGCCGCCGCCACACCACCTCGACGCTCGCGCGGCCATCGAGGATCAGTCTGCGATCCGTGAGTCGCGGCCGCCCGGCGTCGTCGGGAGGCTCGATGCGCACGGCGTCGTCGCCGACGAGTGAGATGGGTGTCCTTCGCCATTCCTGCCGGACGTCCCGACCATGGCCAGCGGACAGGTACCACGCGGCCTCGACCTCGACCACGATCGGGGAGCACTCGCTGGTGACAAAGCTAAGGCCGACCGAGCTCGGCTTGTTCTGGCCGGCCAGCGTCAGGGGATCTTCGTCGGCCTCGTCAGCCTGGTTGCCCACCTGACCGGGGACCTCGTCGAGGATCTCGCCATCCTGCTCCGCGGCTTCGGTGGCTTGCGTGGACTGGTACGAGGTCACCTCGGTCCGCGGGTACAGCAGACCGGTCAGGTACCGCCGGTCAGGCGCCTCTTGGAGCACCTCGTCGCGGCCGTTGACGGGCCCTACAAGCTGACGCTCCAAGTATTCGATGATCTTCCGTCGGTCGTCCACGCTGGAAGTCACCGACGCCCCCGTTTCATGTCTGATGATCGCCATCGGGATGATCTGTATCGGTCGTCCACGCCGCGCGTCTTTGGGCGCGGCTACGTTACGGAGAGCAAGGCTGGCCTGACGCGGAGGCGCCGTCGCGACTGTTGATGGTCCGTCGAGCCGAACATGTCCCTCCGTTCGCTGTTGCTACTCGTATGGATAGATTTCGTCGCAGACTGCAGCTGCACGGCGATCGTGAGCCGCCGGGTGTGCGTTGTGCTGTCCCAGGGATGCGGAGGATGACGTCAGCTTGCGCGCAGGAACCGCCGAAGGGACGTCATCCTGTGACGCGAGACTACTATGTGCTGCGTCGCGGGATCGGCGCGTACACGGCTGTTCCCGGGGTTCGGGCAGCCTGTCAGCCAGGCGTTCCGCACCCACCTGGTGTGTCGGATCGAACGCTCGGGGTGTCCATGGCGTCGCTAGGCTTCGCGCAGAGCTTCTTCAAGCGGCTTCCGGATCTTCCGAAGGAAGTCCAAAAGCGGATTCCGGAGCTCCTCGGGAAGTTCCAGGAGAGCACGATCGCCGGGCTCCATCTCGAGAAACCCCATGCGATCGCAGATGATCGCGGACGGACGATCCGGGTCACCAAGTTCTGGCGGGGCGTCGTGATGGCACCTACGGAAGGTGACCACTACATCCTGTTCGACATACTCGAGCACGACAAGGCGTACGCCTGGCTGGAGAACCACACCTTCGCGATCAACTCCGCGACGCAGGACGTGGAGATCGTGGATGTCTCCGCGATGCGGGCAGCAGCGGCAGCGCTTCCCGGTGCGGAGGCGCACCCGTCGCCTGGCATGTTCGACGCGTACGACAACGTCGTTCTCCTGGAACTTGGCATCGAGGCCAGTTACCTCCCGGTCGTGCGCCGGGTCCGGTCCGACGCCGACCTCGACCTGCTTGCCCAGGCAATGCCGGCGAGTCAGCACCAGGCGATGGAGATGCTCGCCGCTGGTTTCACCCTGCGCGAGGTTCGGACTGAACTCGGCATCCGGACCGGTGCCACCAGTGGCATGCCGCTTCCGGATGCATCAACGACCGGAGCCCTCGGCTCACCGACCGTGTTCGTTCCGAAGGGCGCCAGAGAACTACAGGAGGCACTGGACCACCCACTGGAGCTCTGGCGGATCTTTCTGCACCCGTCGCAGCGTCGGATCGCCTACCGCGAGAGGCATGCGGGCCCGGTCCGGGTCACCGGCGGTGCCGGTACCGGAAAGACGGTCGTCGCGCTTCATCGCGCACATCATCTCGCGCGGAGGCTCCCGCCCAAGTCGAGGCGGCCGGTTCTGCTCACGACTTTCGTGCGCACACTCGCCGATGACCTTCGGGCGAGCCTGAGGTCGCTCGACTCGGTGTCCGGCATCGATTCCAGTTCCTCGATCGAGGTGACTACGGTCGACGCGCTCGCGCATCGCATCGTCTCCGAGGCCGAGGGTGCCACCCCAAAGGTGATCGTCGACGACGAGCTCTTGGCGAAGATGTGGTCCGCCGCGGCGGCCGCGACCGGCGTGCCATTCAAACCGACTGTGCTCCGCCAGGAGTGGGAGAACGTCATCCTCGCTAAGGGGGCCAGGACATTGGCGGACTACCTGTCCGTCTCCAGGACCGGAAGGGCACAGCCACTGACCAGGCCCCAGCGTGTCCAGCTCTGGACGGCGGTCGAGCGGTTCCTAGGTCTGATGCACGAGTCGGGTGCGAGAACCTTTTACCAGCTCGCAGACGACGCGGCGAAATATGCCCGTGCCATGTCGGTCGGCGATCTGTTCCCACATGTCGTCGTTGACGAGGCGCAGGACCTGCACCCCGTACAGTGGCGACTGCTACGCGCTGTGGTGTCCGACGGGCCCGACGACCTCTTCATCGTCGGCGATGCGCACCAGCGGATCTATGACCATCGTGTGGCCCTGACGACCATGGGGATCAACGTGCGTGGGCGGTCGTACCGTCTGCGTCTCAACTACCGCACCAGCGAGGAGATTCTCACCTGGGCGATTGCCCTGCTAGGCGGCCAGACGGTGGACGACCTCGACGCCGGCACGGACAGTCTGGACGGCTATCGTTCCGCGTTCCGCGGCACGCAGCCGCCAACGACTCGTGGCTACCCGACGTCGGCCGCCGAACAGGACGGACTCGTGGTGACGGTCCGAGGCTGGCTCGACGGGGGAGTCGCCGAAGCCGCGATCGGCATCGCGGCCCGCACTCGTAAGGGGGCCGACGCGGCAGCAGAGGCGCTGCAGGCGGCCGGGATCACGTGCAGCCCGCTCGACCGCAAACAGCGTGGCGGCGTCGAGATCGGCACGATGCATCGCATGAAAGGCCTGGAGTACCGTGCGATGGCCGTCGTCGACGCCTCGGCTCGCTCGATTCCGCTTCCATACGCGGTCACGCCGAAGGCCGACGACCCGGCCGCTCACGCCCAAGACACCCTGCGTGAGTTGTGCCTCCTCTACGTAGCCTGCACCCGGGCCCGCGAGTTTCTTTCGGTCTCCTGGTCAGGTGCGCCGAGTCCCTTTCTACAGATGCCTGGCAACTGACGCCACCAATGAGGTCAGCACCCCTAGACGTCCTGCCCGAGCGCGAAGGCCGTCTCGAGGAAGACCTCCTGCACCACTTCGTGGAGATCGCCCTCATCCATGGCGTGCAGCGTCAGGATCGTGGTGAGCCGGCGGAGCCGCTTGGTTGCTTCTCGCATAAGCGCGGTCCTCGGCAGCGACCCCTTCTCCCTGACCAGGCCAATGTGAGTTCGAGCGATGGCGCGGGCGACCGCCGGGGAACCACCCAGCGTCGGGCGCTCCATGATGGCCACTGCCTCGTCCTCCAACAACTGGCCGGCGAGATCGGCCCCGAGCACATAGGCCCGCCACCACAGTCGTCGGAAGACATTGCGCGGCTTGCCGATCAGGCGTTCGTAGCTCGCGCTGCGCTGGGTGTTCGGGAAGCGCCAGAACGCGATGTCAGGAAGCAGGACGAGCGTGAGGAAGGACCACACGCCCTCGTCGGCCGCGTCCGCCGGCATGATTTCCAAGGTGCCGAGCAGGAGCTCGTAGAGACGGTGCTCGAAGTCGGTGAAGCCGCCGGCCGGCGCCATTGGCCAGCCGTACTCGCCCGCCAGCGCGCAGACCTTGTCGCGGATGACCATCAGTCGGTCCGGTGAAATCCGCGAGCCCCCGGTCGCGTACCAGTCCATACCCGGGTGTTCGGCGGTGGCGAGGGAACGCAACTGGTCCGGCGGCACATCGGTGCGTTCGACGAGCAGCACGCGCGCAGCACCGGGATCGAGCCTAGGGAAGACATGGTTCACGCCGGGCGCTCCAGCAGTCGAAGGGACGCTTGGAGCTCCGTCGCGAACTCGCCCGGAGACTCGCGGAGCAACCCACGCATCCCCGCGACTCCTCTGTCTTGGAAACACACACGGACGAGGCCCACGAGCAGGTCACCCAGGGTCCCGGCGTCGTGCTCCGCCTCGTCGTCGAGATCATCGTGGCTGGCCGCGAAGGTGAGCAGGGTTCTCGCCGCGTCGTAGAAGATGATCTCTCTCAGCTCCACGTCAGCGGATGGCTCGACGGCGTCGAGGATCTGACGGATCCGCGGATGGGCGCTGTTGAGGTAGAGCCGAACGGCACCGGTCGCGGAAGCAGCCAGGTCCGTCTCCTCGATGGACAACGCCCAGGCGCCACCACGGCCGTCGGCGATGCCCGCATGAGCGAAGTCGACGGCGACGACCGGGAATCGCTGGGCGTCACTTCCGAGATCAACGATGGTGCTTTCCGTCCACAGCGTCGTGCCGGGCCGGGCCGGAGCGAGCGGGTGCTGAGAAGCACCGGGCCGGCGAAGCAGTACATGGGTGTCGAGAGTGAGACGGCCGCCCAACTGCTCGCCGGGCAGCTTCAGCTCCAGTTCGGTGGCGCGACTGCTGATCGGAATGCCCGGGAGGGCGCCACGGAGGTTGGTCCAGGACGAGTGCCAGCTGATCGTCGCCTCGAGACGTGCATCCGCCGGCAGCCGGCAGTCGGCGAGCACCTTGGGCAGGTCCACTTCCAGCGTCCGATGGACCTTGACGTCCTTGAAGTAATCCCATTCGGGCAGTCGGGTCGGATCATCGGTCACGGGATGACCGACCGCGGTCAGATGCCAGTCCGCCCCCCGGATGTCGCCTGGCTTCGGCGTCAGGAAACCAAGGCTAACCGGCGCCTTCATCCGACCCCATCCTCAGCGATCTCCAGGTCTAGGACGACCGTGACCGCGGTGTCACGCGGCTGGAGGATGCGTACGGTCCATGCGGCCGAATCATCGGGACGGACGACGAGGCGGCTGCCTGCGACGAAAGCGTGATCGTTACCGGCCGGCCGCCAGCCCAGCACCGACGGAACCATCGCGCCCGCCGGCGCGTTCTCGGCGGGCTCGGCCTGGCTGCCGTCGAGGATTACTCGAGGAACCGCGGTGACGTAGACCGTCCGTGACCTCTTGCTGCTGCTCAATCGGAAGCCGAACTCAACCTCCGTCCCCGACGAATCCCCGGCCACGAGTCGGTGGCGCCGGTCGAGAACCACTGACACCCGTGCAGAGGAGCCGCCGCTCCGGGCCGCCGCGCCGTTGCCCGGAGCCCCGGTCTCATGCTGGGAGCCGCTCGAGATCTTCCCACCTGCTTCACCGGGCGCGCCGCGCCCTACGGCCGCTGACAAGCCGGGATCGGCTGCGGTGGCGTCACCTAGAAAGCGCCCGAGCAGCTCGGAGATGCCAACGACGCCGGCGTGTAGACCCTCCGAACCTGGAAGGGGCGGTGGTGTCGACGTCTTCTTCGCCTCGTCCCGCAGCTTGCGCAGGGCCACGCGAACGGGGTTGGCCTTGTGCTTCGTCGCCTGTGCGTTGTCGGGGATCCAGTCATCGTGGGTCACTGGCTCGGAGCGGGCGAAGTCGTCGTTCAGGTCGGGGTCCACAACGAAGACACCAGCGGCTCCTGCGGAGCTGTTCGGAACCCCGATCTCCAGGTACCTGACGACGAACCGTGGGTTTCTCATGAGCGCGATGCTGTTTTCAAGGTCGGCTGGGGGCGCCTCGAGCAAGTTGGAAGGAGACTTCGGTGCCCGCTCGAAGCCGCGGTTCACCAGCACACCGAGCCTCCTCGGTGGCCGCTCGGAACGGATCTCTGTCACCGTGTGCGGGCCGTGCTTGCCCTTCTCGATGTCACCCCTGTAGAACGCCTGTGCCAGCCGGTAGGCGCTCGTGTAGTGCCGCAGCACGCCTTTGTCCCTGGCCGGGAGCGGGACCGGATCGCCGTCGCAGTCGAACCCGAAATCGATCGAGGGACCGCCGGTGAGTGCGCCCATGTCGTGCGGCCAGGCGTGCCAGGAGGCGGCTGCTGCGATGCGGGCAACGACGTCGCGGAGGTTCTGACCAGGATCTCGCTTCGGAGCCAACACCATGAGCGCGGTGCCCGTTCCGTCGCGGGGAATGCGGGTCATCCCGAGGTTCGCCGCGAGATCCTCGGCAGCTTGGCCCAGCACGGGCTCGGCGCCGGTCGTAGCGTCGGGTTCGCCCCACCAGTGGCGACCTGTGAAACGCTGCCCATCCTCGGGCCGGGCGTATGCGGATCCAAGAGCCACGGCCATGAACCGACTAACCGGCTTGCCCGCGTCCGTCGACCTTGTGAAGAGGACGATCGTCGAGCAGGAGCTGGCCTCGTAGAGGACGCCCTTGCCGAAGCCGTAGGTGCCAGCGCCGAGGTGCTTGGTTTCGTCGCGGCCGATGTTTCGTACGAAGTCCACAAAATCGGTCGGGCCGTCCACAGCGACGTCCGCGCGGGTGGGTCCTCGAAGCCCCTGAGTGCCCGAGTCCGTGACGACGAGGACGGACAGGTCGTCGGTGCGGAGCCGATCGCCGATCGCGGGGTCGTCATGGTCCGGCAGGTCCTTGAACACCACCGTGCTGAGGGTGCGGCGCTGCTCGTCGTTCACCCGCCAGGCATCGACGTGGTACGAGATCGAGCCGCCCGCGATCCGTGCGTCCCAGCTGTTCTGCAGAGTCTCGCGGAGAAAGACCGTCCATGGCCCGAGGGCAGAACGTCCCAGTGCACGCCGGGCTGCGCGTGCATCGATGTTGCCGCGTGGGTGGAACGGCTCCGAAAAAATCTTGATGATCGTAGCTCCCGGTCGCTGAGCTTTATGCTGATGGGGCTGGCTCCGGACGTTATCCGCCGCCGCCGGAGTGGACTACCCGGACTCGTCGTCACTTCCGGCTTGCTGTCGTGGCGAGCCGGAAGCGACGATCGCATGCAACCGGTCAGGACTGCGCGTCCAGTTCGTCGATGGCGTCGAGATCGATGATCTCGGTCTCGAGCTGCCGGTTCGAGAGGTCGGCGGACTTATAGGTGATCTCGCTCCTGACTCCGCCCGCCTTCGGGAAGAAGATCCCGAGTCCGATCACGTGCTCCACCGCGTCCAGCGCGACGCGCGGGGAGGAGCCCTCCAAGCGCCTCGGTTCCGAGACCTTGTCGATCGGGTAGACGCACAGCAGGCCGACGTCGCCAAGGACATCCTCGCGATAGACGCGGAGCTTGTTGTCGTCTGGCTTCCCGCCATGGAGCTCGCCGAGTTCCTTGCTGCCGAGCTGGAGATCGGCTACGCGGTCGGTCGTGGAGATCAGCGCCTTGATGTTTGCGTACGGCTTGCTTGGCATCGGCAGGCGGCTCCGCTTGAGGAGCCCCACAGGCCGGCCGAGCCCGAGGTCAATGGCGCCGTCGGAGCCGGAGCCGGTCCGGTTCATGACGACGACGTTCCAGGTCCGCAGGAAGCCCTGCCGGTTCTGGCTGGCAATGTACTCGCGAAGGAGATCGCCCTTCATGCGGAAGGCCTCCTCGTGGAACCGGTAGTCGCTGAGGAACGCCTCGATCAGTGCCGAGGGCACGCTCCTGAAGAGGAGGTGCTCGCTCGGCATCGAGACCGGCGTGGCCCCGACCTGCTGTACCAGCCGGCGGGTCGCGTCCTGGTTGTGCAGCAACCAGTCTTGGTCGCGGTGGTGGAACAGGATCGTCTGCTCGCGGTGCCGGCTGAAGCTGATCTCCGCGTCAACCGCGTCGCGCATCTTGGCGGCCGAGGTGATGGCCATCGCGGGGTGGGTGCGGATCCTGACCGGGACCTCGAGCGGGCTCAGTTCCTCGACCTCGTACCGGCGGATGTCCCGTCGGATCTCCTCCTCGACCGTCGCCAGCGCGAAGAACCACTCCTTCAACTCGTCGGTCATCCAGATCCGCGGCAGGTCACCGTAGCCGCGGCGATAGCCGAACCAGCGGCCCATCTGGAGCTGGGTGTCGTAGGCCGAGGAGGCGCGCACGAAGTAACTGCAGGTCAGCCCCTCAAGCGTGAGCCCACGCGAGAGCGTGTTGCCGCCGATCACCACCGCGGTGATCCCGGCCGGGTCGCCGTAACTGAGCCGGTCCTTCGAAAGGTAGTTGTCGACGATGACTCGCACGTCCGCCAACACGGCGGGAAGGTACTTCTCGATCTCCGCCCAGGTAACGGGGCTCAGGCCCTGGGAGGCGGACGGCAGCTTGGCTGACTCCTCCTCCCATTGACTGCGCAGGCTGGCGAGCACGGCCGTCCTACTGTTCGTCACGTCCTTGCGCAACTGGTGGAGAATCTTCTCCACCGGTGCCTTCGTAGCGAAATGTGCCCTGGCGTTCATCGAGGTGTGGATCAGCATCGAGTTGTGGAGCCCGCCATCGGGACGCGCACGACGCGCTGCCGTCGCGAGCAGGAACCACTGCAACGCGTCGATCAACGACAGGGTGATATCGGGTTCCCAGAGGTCGAGGCCGTCCTTGACCCGCGGGGGCCTGATCGCAACGGCCTCGTCCTCAGGGATCTGGCGGATGATGTCGAGGCCTTGGTCCAGGGCCTCGACCTCGTCGATCGTCAGAGGGTCCCGGCCGAACAGCTTCTCGGGCCCGAAGTATCCGTCTGGACGCGGCAGGTCGACCACGAAGTCGCGAGGGTAGAGGTCATCCTCCTTCTCCGGGTCGATGAGCAGGTTGGCGAACGGCGTCGCGGTGTAGGCGATGTAGGCGGTCTTCGGCTGCCTGAGGATCTGGCCGATCAGCCCGTTGATCGAGGAACGGTCCTTGAGGCTCACGTTGATGCTCGCCTGGTCGGCCTCGTCGTCGATCACGAGGATCGGGCAGTTCGCAACAACCTCGTCACCGGCCTGGCGCATCCAGCGCACAAGACGACGCAGCCGGTGTGGGTTCTTCTTGACCACGGCGAGCAGGCGGTGGTCCGGGTTCGAGAGCAGTTGGCGCGCGTTGCCACGCACCGTGAAGTCGGCCTCCGGATACGTCAGCAGGTGCCAGTGGGCTTCCAGATCCTCGACGAGCATGCTCTGCAGCCGGCCCTGGGTCTGTGCACGGAGGTTCTCTGTGAGGCCGGACAGGACGATGACGAGCCGGTAACCGACGTCAGCTGCCTTGGCAATCACGCTCATGAAGTTGGTGGTCTTGCCGCTCTGGACGTAGCCCAGGACCAGGCCGCGGACGTTGATCTCGGCCGTTCCGGGCGGCCTGAGGAGACTCACGACTCGATCGGATGTTCGATTGAGAGCGTTCATGGATTCGTCGGGGATGCCGCTGAAACGAAGTCGCTTCTCCAACACCGGCCAGAAACGATGGTCGGGGCGCGGTCCGGCATACCACGTCCCGGTCTCCCTCTCTCGGTTCAGGAGCACGTGAACGTCGTCGAAGCTGCGTACCCGCTGCGTCCGCTTCTCGTAGAGTTCGCGCGCGTTCGCGAGGACGTCATTGGGGGTGTACCTGCTGAGGCGTCGGATGGCCCCGTCGGCCGAGCTGCCACCAGCCACCATCATCGCGATCGTGTCCGCAGTCTCATCCACGAACTCGTCGCCCGACGACAGCATGTTCGACGCTTCGGTACCCATGGTACTTACCCCCGGTTGTCCTTGCTTCCGCCGTTAGCGATCGACTGCAGGCCACATGTTGGCACACGGGTGCGACAACACGTGTCCGCCGTGATCCAGTGCGATGGCACGCGGCAGGTGCAGGTTGTCCTGCAGTGGCAACGTTCGGAACTACGGTCCTGTGGGAGCAATACGGGTAATCATGCCGTTTGCGACGGGATGGGACGTCGCACCGAGAAGCGTTGCGGCGCGCGGGAGGCCGAGCCCGATCCCTGACCGGGAGCAAGAGCTACGTCACCAACCTTGCCGACCCCTCATCTCCGCGAACCATCGGTTCGTCTGGGCACTGCCGAGTCCGTCGGTCCACATCCGGCCTCGGAGTCCCTGATCGAAGTCAGGGCTGGCGTCGGGGCCTGCGGTGGAGGTAGGTGCGTAGGCGGTCGGCGGGATCGTGGGTGGCGTCAGGCTCGGCGGGGGTGCGGTGGAGTCTGGTGAGGAGGGCGGGGGCCTTGGTGGTCTTGAGAGTTTGGTAGCCGGCGAGGGCTCGGTCGACGGCTTGGCGGGTGGTGGCGGCGGCGCTGTCGCCGAGCCTGCGTACGGTCTCGGACCTGTGGGGTCGAAGGCCATGCCTGTCTGTGGGTGTGCTCGCGGCCGGCCTTGGTCCGGGCATGGTCGTGCGCTGCGGCTCGGGTTCCGACCCGGACTCCGACTCGAGGGTGAACTCGGGCACGCGGGCCGTCGACGGCGTCTCCACGGCGAGTTGAGCGGTGAGTAGATCGGCGATCTGCCTGGCGCCGGCGCGCTCGTCGGGGTTCGTGGCGAGGGCAGCGTCCAGAACGTCGCGGACCTTGCCCGGCAACGAATCGGGTGCCCGCGGTGCCGTCGATGGGTCGGGCTGGCCCAGCTCCCACCAGGCGAGCAGGCACAGCGCCAGGGAGTAGACGTCGGATGGGTTTCCGGCGGCGTGTGCGGTTCGGCGGCATTCGGGTGCGCGGAACGCTTGGCCCTCGTGGTCGACGTCGTCGGCGTCGTGCACGGTGCCGACGTCGGCATCGGCGATCTTGGCGATGAGGAAGTCGGAGAACGTCACCCGGTTCGTTTCCGGGTCCATCCAGACCCGGCTCGGGTGCAATGCGCGGTGGGTGATGCCCTCGGCGTGGATGTCGGCGAGCCCGGCGTAGGAGTCGGCGGCCACAGCCACGAAGGTCTCGATCGCGGGCCGCACGTCGGCGCGGATCAGGTTCCCCAGCGTGAGCAGGGTTGGCTCCGGCGGGTGCATCGGGATGACCCACATCCGCTCGTAGTCGACGCCGAAGTATGGGTCGACGGCGAAGACTCTGCGCAGTGGTGCCAATCGTCGCATCGCGTTGTACTCGCGTAGCAGCGGGTTGTCGTTCTTCCGGAGTTCATCCTCGGTGAGGCCCTGGCGCTCGAGGGTGAGCAGCACCCTTATCGAGCCGTCGTGATGCCGGCCGACGTAGCGGCGTCCGCGCGGCGTCGGGTCGAGTCCGGTCACGATCACGTAGGGTCCGAGCTTCTTCGGAATCGCCGAGCGCCCGGACAATCCAGCGACGTGATCTTCGACGCGCTTGCGGAAGGGGGCGAAGTTGAAATGGCGGCCGACGAAGTCGTCGATCTCGCGGAGGGCCTGCTCGCAGCCGGCCAGGCGGACCACGTGGCGCTCGACGCGCGGATCGTCGACGTTCAGCCTGACATCGGGCGAGGACAACACGACCAGCGCGTAGACGAGGTGAAGCGGAGCCTCTCCGAGCGGAACAGCCTGCTTGAGCGCGCTGCGCAATGGCCGGTTGTGCTGCGTCAGGCCGCCGGCCAGGATGCGGGCGGCGCCCACAGCCTGGTTGATCGGGTTACCGCGGTCCTCGCGGGTAGCCCGGTCGTACCAGAAGACATCGTTGCCATTGAGGTCGCCGTGCCAGGATTTTTCCTCTATCACGATGACGCTGTTCGGCCCGATGGCAATGAAGTCGGTGTCGCGCGTTCCCGAGGTGTGTACCAACTGCCGGCCGCAGACGATCGTCCACTGCTCGTCCAGGTGGTCGCGCAGGTAGCGGGCGGTGGCCTCCTCGCCCGGCCCGCCCCACTCGCCGTGGCGGATGATCGTTGCTCCCATGCGCCCCCCTCGCTGTCATCCGCGCCGCCCGGCGCACACCCGCGGAGGCGCCCCGCCGGTGCGAGCCGCTTCCTTCCAGAAGGGGTACAGCCACAGGAACCAACGATCCGGTTCGTGGGATTGTGGCGCCGGCCTCCCCGTCAAGTTCCGACAGACTGTCGCATACCCCGATACGGGCGCTGCACCACAGGTACGCCTAGGTAAGCGGATTTGACCCGGACAGTGACTATCGCCGCCGGCTGCTCGCTCAGAGTGCGGATGTGCCCGAGGGGAACGGACATTCCGGGCGAACCAGAAATTGCCGGGCGAACGCCGGGTTCTCCGGCAGATGGCCGCCCTGGGCGAGCTAGCGTGTCTGGCGAGCTAGCGGGCGGTCTCCAGGCGATCGGCTACCCGAGTGGCCAGGCAGGTGCCCGACCGCGGACCGATTGCCCGCGGGTTGGCGCCGGCGCGCCGGCGCTCCGGAGCGCTCTGACCCCCTCCGTCCAAGGGCGAGATCGCTGGTTCTGTATCGAGGTCCGAACCGCGCACCGCTCTTAGCCCGGATCCCGATACAGAATTGATGATCATATCTGGCGTAGGGCGTTGACGACTGTCTCGACGATGTAGGTGGGGCGGGTGAGCACGTCCTTCCAGGTGACGCGGACCAAGCGCCAGCGCAGTCCCTGCAGGCGGTTCTGTCGTTCGCGGTCGTGATGGAGGGGCTTGGGGTCGAGAACCGGCGTGCCATGAAAGGCGGCGCCGTCCGCTTCCAGACAGACCCGTCGCGACACCCAGGCCATGTCGACCCGAGCGACGAACGTCCCGGACCCATCACAGATTGGATACTGCAGCTCCTCCGGAGGTATCCCGGCATCCGCGAGAACCAGCCGCACCCACGACTCCAGCGGCGACTCGGCACGCCCGTCGACCTGGAGGAGCCACCGATATCGGCTGGCTGCGCCGCGTCGGCCGAAGAGTTCCGTCCGTATGTCGTCCAGATTGAGCAGTCGGCGGCCATGCAGCGCGGCGTCCAGCAGCGCGACCGCTTCGGGTCGTTCCCAGGCGAGTACCAGATCGGCGAGTGTTCGAGGGAGGCTTGTCGCCGGCAGGCCTCGGATGGGTCGCACCTCATCCTCAGGAACCGTTCCGGCGTGCAGGACCAGCCCGGCGGACCGAGGACGGGAACTCGTAGGCGCGACCAGCAGACGAACAGGCTCGGTCGGCGTGCACGGCGGGAGCGCGCCGAGCCCGTATAGCCGCGCGGCGCTCAGGCCGCACACGATGGCATCAGGACGGCGATGCAGTGCGGCGCGCAGGCGCCCGAGTAGCGGATCCGCGCCAGGTACGTCAGGTACGAAGTAAGTGCCGTTGAAAGGTCGTATCCAGGCGTTGGTCCGTATTAGCTGTTCGATCTGCCCACGGGTCAGCCCGGCGTCGCGGGCCTGAGCCACGCTGATCATGCCCTGCTGCCGGCGGGCGACGCGCAGAGCCGCCGCCAGCCCCGGGTACTCGGCCCGCTTCCGCTGACTGGCTGTCGCCACGAGCGGCAGAATCCGCCCGACCAGCTCGCCGCGTCAGGCAGAGGCGCCGCTTGTGGACAAGGCAAGACCTGTGGATATGCGGATGCCGCGGCGCCTTACCTCGGCGGTGACGCGACGCCGGCCCGGGCGAGGATCGCCCTTCTATATCTGGACCAGAGCCCCGGCATCCGGATCAGAGCCTCAGCCGAGGCTGGCGCGCGAACCCCGGGCAGAACTCACGATCACCGCGTGGCGCACGAGGTTGATCGTCGGTTCTGTACTCGAATCCGAACTGGGAGCGGTGTGCGGTTCGGATTTGAGTACAGATCTGGCGATCATCTGAGGGTTGTCAGGTGATCTCGGAGTGCGGTGGCGACCTGGTTCGTGGTGGGGGAGGCGTCGATCTCGGTGAAGGAGGGGAACTCGGGGAGAGAGCGGTAGGCGGCGTCGAAGGCGGTCAGGTAGGAGGGGTCCTCGACGTCGCGGCCGCGGGCTTCGACGCGGCGGGCCGCCTCGTCTGCCGGGATCGTCAGGTAGAAGGTGACGTCGGGGCGAGGGAAAACGGAGTAGGCGACGCGCACCAGCCGCTCAGCGTGGCCGCCAGTCTCGCCGCCTCCGCCACCTCCGCCGGGTGCGCCGCCTCCACTGCCTCCGCCGTATGCGCCGCGTGCGCTGCCGCCTCCGCCGCCTCCGTCGGGTGCGCCGCCTCCGCTGGGTGTGCTGTCGCCGCGGGCTCGCATGATGGCGAACTGGCAGTAGGAGTAGCGGTCCATGACGGAAACGCGGCGGGTCAGGGTCGAGATCGTGGTCGCTCGGGCGATCGCGACCCAGCGGATGGACGCCTCGACTGCCAGATAGCCACGCCGGCCGAGTAGGTGCCGCCCGTCCCGGCGTCCGAGCCGACGGGCCAGCGGATCGATCAACGGCCGTCCGCCGCCGTTCTCGAAGTACCGCGCTGGCGTTCCAGCCGCCGTGAGCTCCCCGGCGAGCCGTTTCGCCGCGGTCGACTTCCCCGACCCGTCAACCCCCACCAACACGATCATCGTCGGCCGCAGGCGCATACCTGACGTTATCCGTGGGTCGCCACCGGATGGTCAGTGCCGCATGGACGGCGCTGCATGGTCGACCCCGCCTGGCCGACTGCCGGCCGTTGGCCGTTGGAGCCAAGCCGGGCGCCGTGGAACGGCGGCTAGCTCTGGCAGCCCACGCCGTCCCCGTCAAAATCCAGCTCGAAGGGGTCTGGCTCCAGGACCCGGCCCGGCCCGCGCACGTAGTTCGGGCCATCGCCCGAGCCGCCCGCGCAGTCGTAGTCGCCGACGCCGTCCTGGAGGCACTGGTCCGGATACGACGGATCACAGCCCGGTGCCGGTGCCGGTGCGGCAACGGTCGTCGGCATGGGAGATGGTTCCGCGACCCCTGGCTGCTCGGGTGCCGACGCGGGTGCGGGTGCGGACCCGGGAGCGGGAGCCGTCGTCGTGTCCGGGCGAGGAGCCGTCGTCTCCGGGCCAGGAACTGCAAGGGTCGTTGCCGAAACTGACGCGGCCGCCGGCGCCGGTGGAGTCGCCAGCACCAAAAGCGGCGGCGGGGCCGGCATGGGAGTAGACGCCGGTTCCTCCGCCGCCGCCGGCGGCGCCGGCGGCGGCAACGTCGGCGAGGTCGGCAACGGCTGCGGGGTCGGCGAGGTCTGCGGGGTCGGCGTGATGATCCCCGGCTGAGAGGTCACGTCAGTTCGCGGCGTAGTCGTCGCTGGTGGTGGCGCGGTCAGTGCTAGCGCCGCCAGATCCGCTGCTGGCTGGTTCCGCGGCACGCTCGAACCGATGGCGGGCCCCGAATCCGTTGCGGAAACCGGGCTCGATGGCCCGGCCGCGACGGCCACGATCTTGCTTGCTGGCGTGCCTGTATCGGTCGGGTCGGCGGCGCCGGACGGGATCGGTCGCGCCAGTTCGGACGGCGTCGCGGGCGTGGTTGGGACGGTCCGGGCGGCTGGCGGGGGTGGGGTCGCCGCCGGTACGGCCATCACTCCGGCCGGCGGCTCGGTCTGCTCCAAGAGCTCGGTGCTTGGGCTTGACGGCTGGGGTTGGCCGGTCTTGGCGAGGATGAACCCCTGGTCTGGGTCGCTGCGGCAGCCGGAGAGCGCAATCAGCAGAAATGCGGCCGGAACGGCGGTGACCGCGATGCCGAACTGCCCGTTCGAGCCTTTTGGCCGGTGCCGCCGGCGAGCCATTCCACTAGGCGCGTCGGCCACCCCTACCGCGGCCTCACGGATAAGGGGAAGCTCGCGCGATGTCGCTCCCGGAACAATCAGCATTGCACTCCTCGATCGCCGTAGATCGATCAGGTTAGCGCTCGAACCGGCATCAAGGCGTCAGGCGCGCTCCGAACAGGAAACGGTGAAGCGCGCGGAACCGACCCGATGCCGCTATTCCCTCTTTTGGTTCGATGCCGGATGCGTTCTTGGCACGAGGCGTGCAGTGAAGAGGCGGCATGGCACGGCGGCATGCGACTGAATGATCGTGGGTGGCGGATCTCGCTGCCGAGACTCCCGCCGCGGGATGGTGTCTAGCTCTGGCAGCCGACGCCGTCGCCGTCCGCGTCCAGGCCAAAGGGATCCGGTGCCAGGACGCGGACCGGTCCGCGCACGTAGTTCGGGCCATTGCCAGAGCCGCCGGCGCAGTCGTAGTCGCCCTTGCCATCTTCCAGGCAGACGTCCGGGTAGGCCGGATCGCAGTTCGAGCTGGCCGGCGGAGCGGGAGCGGCGGCCGTTGTCCGGGCCGGTGCTGGAGCCGGCGCGGGTGCGGGCGCGGCGGTGGTGGTCCTGACCGGGGCGGGAACCGCGGTTGTGGCCGGGGCCGCGGGGCGCGCTGGCGGCCGCGTCGCGCCGGGCTGGTTGGCGGCGGCGAAGGGCATCGGCGGATTGGCCGTGGTTGGCGTCGGGCTGGGTGGCGCTGAGGACGTCGCTACCGAGGCCGATGCGGATACGGTCGCCGAGGCCGGTGTCGTCGTGATCCCGTCCGACAGGACGTCAGCAGTCTGAATCCGGCCAGCGTTAGCCAGGCTGTCCTTTGTCGCGGACGCGCAGGCGGACAGTCCCAGTAGCAAAACGGCGGCTGGTACAGCCACCGCCACGGCGCATGTGAGGCGAATTCGTCGACCTCCAGCGGACGCTGCTCGCCGTCCATCCTTCGTCGCGATGACCGCAGAGATGACCGCAGAGTCGAACCGCTGTCTGGACAATGAGAAATCTCGCATAGTGCCCCCCCGAGTCACTTGAGGTGACCAAGCTAGTTGCAGGCCAATGAAAAAGACACGGGGAACGCACGCGATGGCGCAATCCTGTTCATCCGGTGTTGACCGCACCGCAGGGATTGCTCGCCCGTTTTTTCTCGGCCTGGGTCGACTACGGGAGTCGGCGGCCATGCCTGCTTCCGGCGACGCTGGGGCGGCAGCCTACGGTCCCTGCGTCGGCGCGAGAGTCACTGCCCGGTGAGGCCGGCTCCGCCTTCTCGGGTTGGCTCCGCCTTCTCGGGTTGGCTCCGCCTTCTCGGGTTGGCTCCGCCTTCTCGGGTTGGCTCCGCCTTCTCGGGTCGCCGTGGCTTTCCGTTACCCCGCTGCGCGGTTGGCCCGGCGTCGGATCCGCTCCTGATGCCAGGTGCGTAGCGGTGGCATGACGTGGCGGAGGGCGGGGCGGGTTACTTCGTAGGCGACGGTGCCGAGTTTCAGAGGGAGCTTTTCCAACGGACGGTAGTCGTCCGCGGCAACGAGGCGGCATGCCAGATCGGGACGGAGCTGGCGGAGGTAGCGACGCGCTCGGGCCGCATGCAGCGGATCGGAGGCAATCTTGATGGTCGCCGCCGATTCCAGGTAGGTCATCGCGAACGCGAGATTTTGCTTGGTGGTGTGCGCTTGAGTCTCCAGGACGATCTGTTCCGGGGGCACTCCGAGTACCTCCCGCGCATAGCGCGCCATCGCCTCGGCCTCGGCGATCACCGCTCCCCGCGTGGCGGCCCCGCTGAAGACCAGCAGTGTGCCGTCCGAGACCGGCAGAGCGCCGTCCGAGACCAGCGACGTGCCGTCCATGCCGGCTCGGCCGCCGACGTCGTGTGCCTGGCCTCTCGCCTGGTCGCCAGCCTGGCTTCCGTCGTGGCTCATTGACCGGACCGCGATCTCGGTGCGCCAGCGCTGCAGCGGGTGTGTCCGGCCGTCACGGGCCGATGGATAGCCGAGAACGAGCACGGTCTCCCCGACGACCCCAGTCGCGGTTCCCCCGTCTCCCTCGCCGGCGGACGCTGAATCGGTCCCCAGGTCGGGCCTGGTCACGCCGGTCCTCGGTGGGCGCCGGGCGAGCGGATCGAGATGCCGGCGGGAGGCGGCCCAGTGCGGGATCTCGGCGGTACCGACCACCAGGCCGGCGAGCGCGATGACTCCCACTACCGCTACCACGAGCATCGTCACCCACATGACGACGGCCGCCTTCGCGACGCCAGCCGTGACGTCGGTCGCGACGCCGGTCGCCGCAGCGGCGGCGACGTCAGCCGCGTCGACAGCGACAGCGACAGCGCCGGCGCCGGCGCCGGCGACGATCGAGGCGATGGCGATGGCGATGTCGATGGCGGTGACGACGGACGAGGAGGGCTCGAACGGGCTCGCACGACTCGATTCTCGCCCGGTTGGGGTCCGCGCTCAGGATCGCCGGCTGGCTACGGAGGCCCCGCCGGCTGGTTCCGGAGGCTCGCCGGCTGGCCGGGGCCCGGGTGGCGGAGGATCGTCGGGGTAGCCGGCCAGCGGGCCGGAATACCAGCGGGCCGGAATGTCAGGCACGATCGGAAGCACCATGACGCTTGCGACGACCGATCTTATGGACGCCCTGCCACCGGGCGGGCTGGCCGCTGCCCGCGAGGACCCGCTCGGCGAGGACGCGATCTACGCGACCTTCGAGGAGTGGGCCGGGGAGCAGGGGCTGAGCCTCTACCCGCACCAGCAGGAGGCGCTGATCGAGATCGTCTCCGGCGCGCATGTCATCCTCTCCACCCCGACCGGTTCGGGGAAGAGCATGGTGGCGGCCGGGGCGCACTTCGCGGCGCTCGCGACCGGGCGGCGCTCCTTCTACACCGCGCCCATCAAGGCGCTGGTCTCGGAGAAGTTCTTCGCGCTGATCGAGATCTTCGGCGCCGAGAACGTCGGCATGATCACCGGTGACGCGGGCGTCAACGAGAAGGCTCCGATCATCTGCTGCACGGCCGAGATCCTGGCGAACCTGGCATTGCGCGAGGGCTCGGCCGCGGACGTCGGCCAGGTCGTGATGGATGAGTTCCACTTCTATGCCGACCCGGACCGCGGCTGGGCCTGGCAGGTTCCGTTGATCGAGCTGTCGGGGGCCCAGTTCATCCTCATGTCGGCGACGCTGGGCGACGTCAAGCGGTTCGAGGAGGACCTGACCCGGCGCACCGGTCGCCCGACGGCCGTCGTCCGTTCCGTGGACCGGCCGGTCCCGTTGTACTTCAAGTACGTCGTGACGCCGCTGCAGGAGACGATCGAGGAGCTCCTCTCCACCCACCAGGCTCCCGTCTACATCGTCCACTTCACGCAGGCGGCGGCGCTGGAGCGAGCCCAGGCGCTGACCAGCATCAACGTCGCGACGAAGGCCGAGAAGGAGCAGATCGCGGCGGCGATCGGCGGTTTCCGGTTCACCTCCGGGTTCGGCAAGACGCTGTCCCGGCTGGTTCGCCACGGGATCGGCGTGCACCACGCCGGGATGCTGCCGAAGTACCGGCGGCTGGTGGAGATCCTCGCTCAGGCCGGCCTGCTGAAGGTCATCTGCGGGACGGACACCCTCGGCGTCGGCATCAACGTCCCGATCCGCTCGGTCATGTTCACGTCGCTGTCGAAGTACGACGGGACGAGGAACCGGATCCTGACCGCCCGCGAGTTCCACCAGATCGCCGGGCGCGCCGGCCGGGCCGGCTACGACACCGCCGGCTACGTCGTCGTGCAGGCGCCCGAGCACGTCATCGAGAACGAGAAGGCGCTGGCGAAGGCCGGCGACGACCCGAAGAAGCGCCGCAAGGTCGTTCGCAGGAAGCCGCCGGAGGGCCAGGTCGGCTGGGGCCAGCCCACCTACGAGCGACTCGTCTCCGCCGAGCCGGAGCCGCTGACGTCGCATTTCCGGGTCACCCACTCGCTGCTGCTGAACGTCATCTCCCGGCCCGGCGACGCGTTCACCGCGATGCGCCATCTGCTCACCGACAACCATGAGGACACCGCCGCGCGGCGCCGGCACATCCATCGCGCGATCGCGATCTACCGGGCGCTGCTCGCCGCCGGTGTCGTCGAGAAGCTCGACGAGCCGGACGCGGAGGGCCGCACGATCCGGCTCACTGTCGACCTGCAGTTCGACTTCGCGCTCAACCAGCCGCTCTCGCCGTTCGCGCTCGGCGCCCTCGACCTGCTCGACAAGGAGGCGCCCGACTATCCGCTCGACGCGCTGTCCGTCATCGAGTCGACGCTCGACAACCCGCGCCAGGTGCTGTCCGCGCAGCAGTTCAAGGCGCGCGGCGAGGCTGTCGCGGCGATGAAGGCCGAAGGCATGGAGTACGACGACCGGATGGAGGCCCTGCAGGAGGTCACCTACCCGAAGCCGCTCGACGAGCTGCTCACCGCCGCGCTGGAGATCTACCGGCGCGGCCATCCGTGGGTCGACGACTACGAGCTCTCGCCGAAGACGGTCGTGCGCGACATGTACGAGCGGGCGATGACGTTCGCCGAGTACATCCAGTTCTACGGGCTGGCCCGCTCCGAGGGCCTGCTGCTGCGCTATCTCGCCGACGCCTACAAGGCGGTGCGCCAGACGGTTCCGGACGCGGCACGCACCGAGGAGCTCACCGACCTCATCGAATGGCTCGGCGAGCTGGTCCGCCAGGTCGACTCCAGCCTGCTGGACGAATGGGAACGCCTCCGTAACCCGACGAAGGGCGACCTCGCCGCCGCCGCCGCGATCGAGCACGGCGAGCGGCTCACCGACAAGCCTCCGGCCGTCACGAAGAACGTCCGCGCCTTCCGCGTCCTCGTCCGCAACGCGCTGTTCCGCCGGGTGGAGCTGGCGGCGTTGCGCCGCTACTACGACCTCGGCGAGCTGGACGCCGAATCCGGCTGGAACGCCGAGGCCTGGGAGGACGCCCTGGCGCCGTACTTCGAGGAGCACCGCGAGATCGGCACCGGCGCCGACGCCCGCGGCCCGAAGATGCTCATCGTCGACACGGCCACCGAGCGCGGGAAGTGGCTGCTGCGCCAGATCTTCGACGACCCGGCCGGCGACCACGACTGGGGCATCAGCGCCGAGGTCGACCTCGCTGCCTCCGACGAGCTCGGCGCCGCCGCCCTCACCGTGACCGCCGTCGACCAGCTCTGAAAGCCCGGTCCGCCGACGCCCCACAGCCCCGTCGGCGGCCGCCCGAGCCGGCCGGGCATCGACTTTGGTAGCGCCCTTCGGGCGGTTTCGGACGACGTGTCGACCCCGTACGCTGCCGCACATGGGCGCGGTCGGCACCGGCGGGCGCGTCGGAGTGCGCCGGATGGAGTACCACTGGCTGTTGCCGGCCCTGCTCACCCAGGAGATCCCGGCCGACGGCGACGCCGGCCGGCCGGCACCCCGGTCGGCACGGGACTGGGCCGTGGACGTGGTCCTTTTCGTGGCCGCGGTCTGGGGCGGGCTCGCGGTGTGGGTGCCGCTCGTCGAGCAGGCGCCCGACGTGTCGCCGGCTCTGCGCGCCGCCGACCTGGCGGCGGGGCTGGTGACCTGCGCGGCGCTGTGGTGGCGGCGACGCTGGCCGGTGACGCTCACCCTCGCGCTGACCCCCCTGGGGGTGTTCTCCGCGTCGGCCTCCTTCAGCCTGCTGATCCTGATGTTCAGCGTCGCCGTGCACCGGCGCCCGCCCGTGGCCGCCGCGGTGGCCGGTGTCTTCTGGTTGCCCGGTTTCCTCTACCCGCTGGTCTGGCCGGATCCGGAGCTGTCGTACGCGGGCTCGGTGGTGCTCACCCTGGGACTCACGGCCGGGGTGACGGGCTGGGGGATGTTCATCCATGCCCGCCGGCAGCTCGTGATCTCCTGGCGGGAGCGGGCGGCGCTGGCCGACGCCGAGCGCCATCGGCAGGTGGCCGACGCCCGCCGGCTGGAACGGCTCCGCATCGCGCGGGAGATGCACGACGTCCTCGGCCACCGGTTGTCGTTGCTGACCATGCACGCGGGCGCGCTCGAGTTCAGGCCGAACGCGCCACCCGAACAGCTCGCCCACGCCGCCGGCGCGGTCCGTACCAGCGCCCGGCAGGCTCTCGTCGAGCTGCGCCAGGTGATCGGCCTTCTCCGGCAGGACGATGCCATGCCCGAGCCCGGACCCGAGCCCGGACCCGAGCCCGGACCCGAGCCCGTGCCCGAGTCCGAGCCCGTGTCCGAACCCGTGTCTGAGTCGGTGCCTGAGCCCATGCCTGAGCCTGGGCCTGGGCCCGACCAGGTCGTCCATGCCGAGCGGGTCGAGCGGGTCGTCCATGTCGAGCGGGTCGGGCGGGTCGAGACGGGCGAGAGGGTCGGCGGCGAGGGTGCCGGGCCGGTCGACGGGTACGCGCCGGTCCCGGAGACGCCTGGCCTTGCGGACCTGGCGGCCCTCGTCGGCGAGTCCCGTCGCGCCGGTACCGCCGTCCGGGCCTACTACCGCGTGGTCGAGCCGCACACGGTATGGCCGGTAGCCGCCCGCGGCGCTTACCGGATCGTCCAGGAGGCGCTGACCAACGCCCGCAAGCACGCGCCGGGGCGGCCGGTCACGCTGATGGTCGACGGTTCGGTCGGCGAGGGACTGCGCATCGAGGTCCGCAACCAGACCGGCCCGTCCGCGGCCCCCGAGTCGGCCGGGCGGTCCGAGCCAACCGGCGGAGCGGGGCTGGTCGGGCTGGCTGAGCGGGCGGCCCTGGCCGGCGGGGCGCTTCGGCACGAGGTGACCGCGGACGGTGAGTTTCGCGTGTGTGCCTGGCTGTCATGGACGCCGGTCGAGAACGCCGGAACCATCAGCGGAACCACCGCAGGAACGATCACCGGAACCCGGTCGGCGCGCGAACCGGGCGGGAGCGGCGGATGACCGATCCACGGCAGACTGCTCCGCCTGGCGCGACCGGCGGGCCGGCCGCACCCGTGCGGGTACTGGTCGTCGACGATGACCCGCTGGTACGGGCGGCGCTGGCCATGGTGTTCGGCGGTGGGGATGAAGTCGCGCTCGTCGGCGAGGCGGGCGACGGCGACGAGGTGCTGGCCGCGGTCGAGGCGCACGGCCCGGACGTGGTGCTCATGGACATCCGGATGCCGAGGGTCGACGGCCTGGCCGCGACGGAGGCGTTGCGCGCCCGGGCGGACCCGCCCGAGGTCCTCGTCCTGACCACGTTCGACACGGACGAGCATGTGCTGCGGGCGCTGCGGGCCGGCGCGAGCGGATTCCTGCTCAAGGACACCCCGCCGGCCGAGATCATCCGTGCCATCCGGCGGGTCGCGGCCGGAGACCCGATCCTGTCGCCCGCGGTGCTCCGCCGCCTCATGGCGCACGCCGCCGCGTCCTCGGCGGCCACCCCCGCGGCGGCCACCGACTCCACGGGCGCGTCGCCGCCGGCCTTCACGCCAGGCGCGTCGGCCGCGCCGCGCGCGTCGGCGGAGGTCTGGCGCGCCCGCACCCTGCTCGACCAGCTCAGCGAGCGGGAACGCGAAGTGGCGCTCGCGGTCGGGCGCGGGCTGTCCAACGCCCAGATCGCCGCCGAGCTCTATATGAGCGTCGCGACCGTCAAGTCCTACGTCTCGAAGCTGTTTGTACGCCTCGGTCTCGACAACCGCGTACAGATCGCTTTGCTCGTCCATGACGCCCACCTCGACGCCGGATAGCCGCTTCCACGGGATCAACGGAGGCGGAATCAACTGAGGTCGTCGAGCCATAGCCCAATGGCCGTAGGCGGTGGCCGGGTGGCTGGCACAGCCTGGCGGCATGAGCTATCGAGTGGACGTTCAGCGGCTCACGGTCCGCTGTCGGGGTGGCGGTTCGGCGCCACCGGCGCTGGATGATGCCTCGTTCTCCGTGGAGCCGGGCCGCGTCTGCGGCCTCTTCGGCCGGGAAGGGGCCGGGAAGTCGACGCTGCTCGCCTGCCTGGCCGCCTACCGGCGCCCGTCCGCCGGGACGGTGCGCGTCGACGGTGACGACCCCTACGAGAACGCGCGGCTGATGAACGGGATCAGCCTGGTCGACGGCCGGGGCGGGATCGGGGTCGACGAGTCGACGACTGTCCGCGAGGTGCTGGAGATCGTCGCCCTGCTGCGTCCCCGCTGGGACCAGGCCTTCGCGGACACGCTGCTCGACCGGTTCGAGGTGGCCGCCGGCGCGAAGGTCGGTCAACTGGCCCGGGGCCGACGGGCGGCGCTGGCGGTGACGATGGGGCTGGCCACCAGGGCGCCACTGACGATGGTCGACGAGGCGCATCTGGAGCTGGAGCCCGCGCACCAGTCGACCTTCCAGGAGGAGCTGCGCGCCGACCAGGCCGCCCATCCGCGGACGGTCATCCTCGCCGGTGCCACGGTGGGGGAGCAGGGCGCCGAGGGCATCCGCGGCGTGGATGATGACGGAGGCCTGCTCGACGACGTCGTTCTCCTCGGCCGCGGGCGGGTGCTGGCCGCGGTGCGGGCCGCCGACCTGCGCGGCCTCGGCCGAGAGCTGACCGGCGATGCCGATGCCGTCGCCGCCCTCGTCCACACCCTGACCGGCGATGCCACGGCCGACGAGGCAACGGCAACGGCCACGGCCACGGCCGACGAGGCAACGGCCGGCGATGCCCTGATCGGCGATGCCCTGATGAGGGACGCCCTGACCGGTGAGGCCGTGGCCGTGGTGGCCGACCGCCGGCTGGGCCGGCTCCGCTCGGTCGTGCTCGCCGGCCAGGTGCCCCCCGACGCGCTCAGCGCGGCGGACCGCGCCGGGATCAGCGTCAGCCCGGTGGGGCTGCGCAGGCTCGTCACCTGCCTTACCGATGACCGGCTCCGGTCCGGCGACCACCGGGAGCGCACCTCATGACGGAAGCAGCCAAGGCGGAAGCAGCCGAGACGGATGCCGCCGGCCGTCCCCCGGCCGTCCCGGCGGCCGCGGCGGCCGCGGTCGTGACCTCGGCCCGGACCGCGAACCGGGAAGGGCCGCCGCCGCTGGCGAACGTCGCCGCGATCACCACGGCCGGCACCATGATCTGGATCGGCCTGCTGTGGCTGGTCGTCGCCGCCGGTTTCGGCATCGTGCTGGGCGTCGTCGCCGCGGTGGGTTCGTCCGACCACAGCCTCTGGCAGCACGGGTTTTCGGGCTGGCAGCGGTTCATACCGTTCGCCGCCGGCCTGTCGATGACGTCGGCCTTCGCGCCGATGCTGGTCGGCAACGGCGTCACCCGGGCCCGGCTCGCCACGGCGGCCACCGTGACCCTCGTCGTCGTCGCGGTGGCCGGTGGCCTGTTCGTCGCGCTTGGCTATGGCGCGGAGAGGCTCGCCTTCGACGCGCTCGGCTGGCGCCATGAGCTGTCCGACGGCCGGCGGCTCTCGGGCGGCGGATACGTCCGGGCGGGCGTCGCCTATGCGGCGCTGTTCGCCTGCTACTTCGCCTCTGGATGGCTGATCGGTGTCGCACGCGGAGTCCTCGGTCGGGATGGGTTCGCGCCGCTGGTCGTTCCGGCTCTGATTCCGGCGGTCGTCGCCGAGCTCCTGCTCCGGTCCGAGGTCACCGGCCTGCCGTTCGCCGGCCGCCTTGGTCTGGATCGCCTGCCCCAGCCGTCGCTCACGCTCGGCCTGCTCGCGGCGCTGACCGCCACCGCCCTCGCCACGTGGGTGGCCCATGCCGCCAGCCGGCACATCACCCTGCCCATCGGCGGCGGCCCACGTTAGGGGGCGGTCGCGGTCCCAATGCCCGGCCATACCGGGGACAATTCGGCCATCCGGATGAACCCTCCGATGGCGGTCCGGCACACTGGGCCGCATGGGTGTAGGGGAGCCCTCCGGGGAGTTCTCGGGCCAAAGCCAGCCGACGGGCTGGAACCAGGGCTACCCGCCAATGGGCCAATATCAGCAGCAGTACCCACCAACCGGTCAGTACCAGCAGCATCCGCCAACAGGCCCGTACCAGGGCTACCCGCCGCCGGGCCAGTACCAGCAGCCGCCGGGCGAGTACCAGCAGGGCCAGTACCAGCAGCAGTATCCGCCGGCCGGCGGATACCAGTGGGCTCCGCCGGAAGGGCAGGTCCCGCCAGCCGGCCAGAACCCCTGGTACCCGCCGCCGGGCGGCCACCAGCCATCGCCCCGTCGGCGACCCTGGCTGGTGCCGGTGCTGGTCGTCGGTGGATTGGTCCTCGTCGCCGGCGTCGTCCTCGGCGTGCTGAGACTGGTCAACCATGACGGGGGCGGGAGCGGAACCGGGACCACGGTGCCGAGCGCCTTCCTCGGAACCTGGTACGGCACGCACGGTGGCTCCGAGATGTCCCTGGAGCTCAAGGACGGCAAGGTGGGTGACGTCGTCGGCGCGACGACGTACCCGGGCGCCTGCACCGAGACGGTGACCCTGATCGAGGTCGGTGACGGCTCGTCGATCCGCGTGCACGAGGCGGTGCAGCCGGGCGACACCGAATGCACCGACGAGGACATCACCCTGACGCTCCAGGGATCGGGTTCGTTGAGCCTGCGCTATGAGTCGTACGCGGAGGGTGACCCGGACGGGACGGTCGTCATGACGCGGGCCGGCGGCGGCAGAGCGGCCTGAGAGCGACCTGACCGACCAGGGGCCGGAGCGGACGTAGGCCGCGACAAGCGGAACCGCCCTGACCTCGACAGGAGGGAGAGATCAGGGCGGTTCCGGGGCTCCCGCGTCCGGTGGGGGGAAGAGACGCGGGAGGGTCTTGCTGGTCGGCGTTGACTAGCCGAACAGCGCCTTGTGGGTCTGCGGACCGACGACGCCGTCGACCAGCAGGCCGTGGGCGGCCTGGTAGGCGCGCACGACGCTGGAGGTCTGCGGGCCGAAGTAGCCGTCGACCGCGACCACGTGGCCAAGGCTCCCGAGCTTCTGCTGCAACTGGCGGACCGCGTCCAGGTAGACGCTGTGGTTCGCCGCCTGCGACAGGTACCAGGCGTTCGCCGGGATCGCGGGCGCGGCCTTGGCCAGGGCGGCCGGGGCGGCGGAGACCGTCCCGCTGCCGACCGCGTTCGCGGCGGCATAGCCACGCGACAGGTAGTTCCGGTAGGCGCCGGTGGTGTAGGTGGTCCAGGCGCTTGGGCCGGAGCCCTTGCAAACCTGGGTGGCGGCCCACGCGTTGGTCGCCGGGTCGTAGAGGTTGCGGCTCCCGACCCAGCCGGAATGCGCCCGCATGTTGATCTGCCACAGGCCGCGCGAGTCCTCGCCGACGGTGGCGTGCGCGTAGGCGTTGCCGCCGGACTCGGCCAGCGCGATCGCGACCCAGGTCGCGAGGCTGACGCGGCAGCTGTCCAGGCCCGCGGAATGCGCGTAGGCGGCGATCTGGGAGTCCGAGACGCTGGACGCGGCACTGGCCGGAGCGGCGCCGGCGAAGACGGCGGCGCCGGCGGTGGCGGTTACGACGCCGGCGGCGACAACAGCCGAACTGCGGCGGCGGAAAGCACTCTGCTTGCGATGACGACCCTTGAGCATTCTGCGAAAATCTTTCCCGCACGCCTGTGAGGTTAGCTGTCGGGTTCGGGCCGGGAAGCCCGGCCGGCTATTTTTGGGCGCGCTGAAAAGCGCCTTTGAATGGCCGACTTAACCCCAAGGGCTCGCGCTGGGTGGCGCGAGCCCGGAGGAACGTGGTTCCCCCATTTCTGCCCTGGCGATGTTCTCGGAGGGGGCACCGATCCGGGGGCAGAACTCGGCGTCCGGATCGCTGCTTGCTGCGAGCGGAGCAACCGTAACTAGCTACCGGGTGTAGTCACAAGCGGGCGAACTGGGCAGATGTCCGGCAAGGCTGTCACGCTGCGTGTAAAGCCCTGTGGCAACGCGCTTGTCAACAACTAGCTGTGACCAGCGTCACATCAATTGTTGCAAAATTCGGGGAACAAGGAGCCGTTGTCGCGCGAATCAATGTCGCTCAACGGTTTCCAACAGCCACCCTTACCGAATGATGCTTATCGCGAGCGACGCAGATCTGATGCGCCGCGTAATATCCCGCCGAACTTCCCTCCGATCGAGCAATCGCCCGTCACGACGTGTTCCAGCCGTTGGGAAGCCGTGGTCGAGGTCACATCGGGTGACGACTGCCCGTCGGCTGTCGAGGCCGGTCGGGAGATCCGAACTCGTGAACAGGGCGTGAACTGTCGAGGGGAATCCTGACGCCGGTACGTACCGATTGAGTATGTTTGGTCCGAAAAATCGCCTCCGCACCGAAGCCGATGCGGAGGGTAGTCGATCCGCGGGTTGGAGCGTTGTCCAGGTGTTCGAAACCACCGCGGACAACCTGGGCACGTTCTTCTCGGCCGCGGCGCTGGTGGTGTCGCTCGCCGTCTGGTTGATCGACCGCTATGTCCGTCAGCGCCGGATCGTCAGCTACCGGGTCCACCTGAACACCAAGATTGACGTGAGCCCGCGGTCGGCCGCCGACGTCGCGGACCTGGAGCTGCGGCGGCGCACCGACGGAGAGCCCGTTCCCGGCGCGAGCCTGACCCTCGTGCGGGTGAAGAACGCAGGCCGTCTCGACGTGGACGCGGTGGACATCGTCCGCCCGCTCACGTTCACCTTCCCAAGGCGATCGGCCATGGGCGTCGAGGTGGTCGAGCCCAGCCCGGTGGAACTGCGCGATGTGATCATGAATGCCCGCTGGCCGGACCACCCGGGCCGCGTCCCGGGGCCGTTCATGGAAGGCGACAGGGTCGAGCTGCCGCCCATGGACCTGAACGAGGGCGTCCGGTTCAAGCTCCTCGTGCTGCTGTCCGGCGACGGCAACGAGGTGCACGCCCGCGGCTACATCCGCGGCGGCAAGTTCGAACGCGACACCAACCGCCGCCGCAATCGCGGGCTCGTCCTGGGCGGGCTCTCGTTGCTCCTCGCCGGCCTGCTGATCGGCCTGGTGATCGTCAACTCCCGTTCGGACCCGAGCGAGAGCACGGTCCGCTGCCTACGCGGTCAGCTGCAGATCGAGGGTTCGACGGCGTTTGCTCCGGTGGTCAAGCTCATCGCCGACGAGTACCACAAGACCTGCGGTGACGCGGACATCGCGGTTGTCGCGAACGGCAGCATCAGCGGGCTGCGGGCCGTGGCGAACACGGGCGCCAACGACCCGAAGACGGCGGCCGCCAGGCTCGCGATGTCCGACGGCCCGGCCTCCGGCGATTTCGGTTCACTGGTCGCGCGGCCCGTCTCGGTGGTCGTCTTCTCCCTGCTCGTGAACGACTCGGCCGGGATCCACGGTCTCACCGTCGACCAGGTCCAGTCCGTCTACGACGGTCGGGTCACCAACTGGAAGGACGTCGGCGGCAACGACGCGCCGATACGCCTGATCTCTCGCGGCTCCGAGTCCGGCACTCGCGGGGCGTTCGAGCGCCGGGTGCTGGGCACCCAGGAGCCCCCGGTCTCCTCGAACGACTGCTTCACCAAGGACCGTGACCCGAACGCGGCCACCACCCGGTGCGAGTTCAGCAGCGAGGCAAGCCTGCTCGACCAGATCTCCCGCACCCCGGGCGCGCTCGGCTACGCGGAACGCGGCGCCGCCGCCACCTACCCGAAGATCAACGAGATTGCGTTGAACGGCTGGACCCCAGACATCAGCACGGTCGAACGCGGCGACTACCCGTTCTGGGAGGTCGAGTACCTCTACACATACGGCACCCCGCCCGGTGACAGCCTGCTGTCGGCCTTCCTGGAGTACGTCAGCACGGACACGGCGAAGAACCTGCTCCGCGGCGAGGGCTTCACGCCATGCGTCGACCGCGACAAGAACCTGATGGCTACCCTCTGCGCCACCCGGCGCTGAGCCACCAGCACCCAACCACCAGCACCCAACCCCAACCACCAGCACCCAACCGCCAGCCACGAGCCGCCAGCGCACGGCCGCCTGCCTGGCCGCCCGGGCGGGCGCCGGTCGTCAGGGCTGGAAGCGGTAGCCCATGCCCGGCTCGGTCAGGAGGTGGCGGGGGCGGGCCGGGTCGTCCTCGAGCTTCTGGCGCAGGCGGTTGAGGTAGGTGCGCAGGTAGTGGGTCTCGGTCTCGTACCGCACGCCCCAGACCTCGGTGAGCAGCTGGCGCTGGGTGACGAGCTTGCCGGGGTGGCTGAGCAGCACCCTGAGCAGGCCCCACTCGGTCTTCGTCAGGTGGATCTCCTCGCCCCCCTCCTCACCGGCGGCCTGGTCGCTCCCGCCGCTCCCGCCGCTCCCGTCGCCCGCGCCGCCCGCGGCGGGCCAGGCGCGGGTGACGCGATGGGCGGCGAGGTCGACCGTGACGTGGCCGAAGCGGACGATGGGACTTGCCTCCTGCTCGCCGCCGCGGCGGGCGACCGCGCGCAGCCGGGCGAGCAGCTCGTCGATGCCGAACGGCTTGGTGATGTAGTCGTCGGCGCCGGCGTCGAGGGCGCCGACCTTGTCGCGGCTCTCGGCCCGGCCGGAGAGCACCACGATCGGCACCCGCGTCCAGCCGCGCAGGCCGTGGATGACCTCGACGCCATCCATGTCCGGCAGGCCGAGGTCGAGGATGACGATGTCCGGGATGGTCGACGCGGCGGCGGACAGGGCGCCCGCGCCGGTGTCGGCGACGACCACCTCGTAGCCGCGTGCTCGCAGGTTGATCCGCATCGCGCGCAGGATCTGTGGCTCGTCGTCGACGATCAGCACCCGCGTCACCGGACACCGCCGGTGTCGTCCAGCTTTCCGTCGCCGTCGCCGTCGCCGTCGCCGTCGTGGTCGCCGTCCGCGGCCGCCGCCGCGCTGTCCTCGTCGGCGGGGAGGTCGATGACCATCGTGAGGCCGCCGCCGGGGGTGTCCTCCGGAGTGAGAGTGCCATCCATCGCCTCGACCAGGCCGCGGGAGAGCGCGAGACCGAGGCCGGTGCCGGTGGTGTTGTCGGTGTCGCCGAGGCGCTGGAACGGCCGGAAGATGGCGTCCCGGTCGGCCTCCGGCACGCCGGGGCCACGGTCGACGACGCGGATCTGCACCCGTGTGCCGAGCGCGCTCGTCGTGATCAGCGGCGGGGCCCCGGCCGGCGAGAACCGGATCGCGTTCGCGACGACGTTCGCGACCACGCGCTCGAGCAGCACCGGGTCGGCCCGGATCGCCGGCACCTCGGGCACGTCGCCGATCTCGCCGAGAACCCGGTTCGCCTCGCCGGTCTCGCCGCCGATGCGAACCCCGGTCGCGTCCGGGCCGATGCCGTCGAGGGCGAGCGCGACGACGTCCTCGGCGTGGACCGCCCGCGGGAACACCGACAGCACCCCTGCCTGCAGCCGGCTCATGTCCAGCAGGTTCTCCACCAGCGTCGTCAGCCGGTCGAGCGACTCGTCCGCCGTCGCGACCAGCTCGGCGCGCTCCTCGGCCGACCAGACCACGTCCTGGGCGCGTAGCCCGGTGACGGCCGCCTTCGCGGCGGCCAGCGGCGCCCGCAGGTCGTGCCCGACGGCGGTGAGCAGCGCGGAGCGGACCCGGTCGGCCTCCGCGAGCGGCCGGACGCTCGCCGCCTCCTGGGCGAGCCGGAGGCGTTCCGCGGCGGTCGCCGCCTGCGCGGCGAACGCGGCGAGCAGCCGCCGGTCAGCGGCCGGCAATGGCCGCCCGCGCAGCGCCAGGGTGAACCGGTGGCCGGCCGGCACGTCGACCTCCCCCTCCGACGGCCGCGTACAGGGCCGCGGCCCGACCGCCGCGACGACCCGCCAGCGCTCCCGCCCGGTCCTCGCCGTGCCCGTCTTGTCTGCCGTGTCGGACGAGTAGGACTCGAGGAGTGCCACCGACGTCATTCCGAAACTCTCCCGGGCCCGTTCGAGGATCGCGGGCAGCGGGTGCTCGCTGCGCAGCACGGTGCCCGCGAGCGTCGCCAGGGTCTCCGCCTCGGCGCCCGCCCGCGCGGCCTGGCCGGAGCGGCGGCGGGCGAGGTCGACGACCCGGCTGACGGCGACCGCGACGGCGACGAACGCCACCAGCGCGAACGTGTTGTTGTGCTCGGCGATCGTCCAGCGGTACAGCGGCGGGGTGAAGTAGTAGTTCAGCAGCACCGACGAGGCCACCGCCGTGGCCAGCGCCGGCCAGATACCGCCGACGACCGCCACCGCCACCACGACCAGCAGGTAGAGCAGCACGTTGGAGGTCAGGTTCAGGGCGGAGCGGCTCGCCGTCGCCACCGCCGTGAACAGCGCGAGCATGGCCGCCGCCAGCGCGAACCCGGCCAGCTGGCGCCGGTACGCGACCCACCGCTCGCCACGGTGACCGCGACCGTGGCCGGCCGCGTCGCGCCCACCTCGCGCGCCCGGCGAGGGAGGCCCGCCCAGCGCGGGAGGTTGGTCACCGCCGTCGCCCGGCTCCTCGCCGGCGGGTCGTGCGCGCCTGCCGACGGCGCTCGAACGCTCGTGGGTGACGAGGTGGACGTCGATCGAGCCCGAGCCGGCGGTCGTCGTGACGCCGACGCCGCGGCCGAGCAGCTGCGCGAGCCGGCCGCGCCGGCTCGCGCCCAGGACCAGCTGGGTGGCGTTCTCGGCCCGGGCGAAGTCCAGCAGCGCGGCCGGGACGTCCTCGCCGAGGACCTGGTGGTAGCTGCCGCCGAGGCTTTCCACCAGGTCGCGCTGCCGGGCGAGCGCCGCCGGGTCCGCGCCGCTGACCAGGCCGTCCGGGCGGCTTACGTGGACGGCGAGCAGATCGCTGCCGCTGGGGAAGCGCGCCGCGATCCGGGCCGCGCGCCGGATGAGGGTGTCGCCCTCGGGGCCGCCGGTGAGCGCGACGACGACCCGCTCCCTGGCCTCCCAGGTGGCGGTGATGCCGTGGTCGGCGCGGTACCGGTCGAGCTGTTCCTCCACCTTGCCGGCGACCCAGAGCAGGGCGAGCTCGCGCAGCGCGGTGAGGTTCCCGACGCGGAAGTAGTTCGACAGCGCGGCGTCGACCTTGTCGGCGGCGTACACGTTGCCGTGCGCCATCCGGCGGCGCAGCGCCTCGGGGGCCATGTCGACCAGCTCGACCTGGTCGGCGGCCCGGACGACGGCGTCGGGGATCGTCTCCCGCTGCGGCACCCCGGTGATCGTGCTGACGACGTCGTTCAGCGACTCCAGGTGCTGGATGTTCAGCGTGGTGACGACGTCGATGCCGGCGGCGAGCAGCTCCTCGACGTCCTGCCAGCGCTTGGCGTTGCGGGAACCGGGCACGTTGGTGTGCGCGTACTCGTCGACGAGTGCGAGCGTCGGGCGGCGGGCGAGCACCGCGTCGACGTCCATCTCCGTGAACTCGCCGCCCCGGTGGCGCAGGACCCGCCGGGGGATGGTCTCGAAGCCCTCGGACATGTCGGCGGTGAGCCGGCGTCCGTGCGTCTCCACCAGGCCGATCACGGTGTCCGTGCCGCGCCCGCCCCGCCGGTGCCCCTCCGAGAGCATCGCGTAGGTCTTGCCGACCCCGGGCGCCGCGCCCAGGTAGATCCGTAGCCTTCCCCGTCGCGGCCCGTCGGCGCTGCCCGTCGTCATCGGGTCAGCCCACGTGGACGGCGGGGCGGCGCGACCGGTCCGGCTCGGCCTCGCGCAGCACCTCGCGGGTGATCGGGGCGACCTCGCCAACGCCGAAGACCAGGAAACGCAGGAAGTTCGTGAACGGGTTCCCCTCGGTCCACTCGAAGTAGATGTGCGGGCGGGCGCCCGTCAGGTCGCGCAGGTGGAGCAGCAGCGCGGCGATCGCGTTCGGGACCGACGTGCTGGTCAGCCGCAGCACCCGGTAGCCGTGCCTGTCGACGCCCATGACCGACAGCGTGCTCTCGAACTCGGAGGCATCCGTGATCGAGACCTCGACGTACAGCAGCGGGTCGCCGGCGGGCAGATGGGCGTCCCGGCGGACCTGCGCCTCCTTGTCGCGGTACTCGGCCTCGTCCCCGGAGTCGGGCTCGTTCGCGACCAGTCGCAGATTGCCGCCCGGCTCGCCGTTGTGGCCGACGCAGCCGGCCTCGGCGACGAAGCGGCGGGCGGTGTCGTCCATCCGGATGTCGGTCACCCGCAGCTCGAACGCGCGCACCGCGCGGGAGACGAACGAGACGATCAGGATCGTGATGATGAAGATCGACGCGATGATCAGGCCGTCCGGCCGTTCGAAGACGTTCGCGATCGTCGTGTAGATGAAGACCGCCGTGATCAGCGCGAAGGTGACCATCCGTCGGGTCGAGCGGTGGCCGTCGCCGTCGCGCCGCATGCACGACAGCGTGACGGCGAGCGAGGCCGACGTGATGAGCACCAGCACGCCGGTCGCGTACGCCCCGCCCTGCTTGTCGACGCTCGCGTCGAACACCCAGGTGACGAGGAAACCGATCGCAATGAAGATCAGGACGAGCGGGCGGACGGCCCTCGTCCAGCTCGGGGCCATGCCGTAACGGGGCAGGTAGCGCGGGACGATGTTGAGCAGGCCGGCCATCGCGGACGCGCCGGCGAACCAGAGGATCGAGATGGTGCTGACGTCGTAGACGGTGCCGAACGCGCCACCCAGCAGGTCGTGGGCCAGGTAGGCGAGCGCGCGGCCGTTGGCCGGCCCACCGGGGTCGAAGTCCTTCTCCGGGATCAGCCAGACCGTCACCAGGCTGGTGCTCAGCAGGAACACGCTCATGATCGCGGCGGCGGTGGTGAGCAGCCGGCGGGCGTCGCGGATGCGGCCGCGCGGGTGCGCCTCGGTGTCCTCGGGATCCCCCTTGATCAGCGGCATCACGGCGACACCGGTCTCGAAACCGGACAGGCCGAGCGCCAGCTTGGGGAACACGATCAACGCGACCCCGACGAGCAGGAACGGGTTGGGATGCTCGTTGACGAGCAGCTGATGCCAGTCGTCGATGACATGCGGCTCGCTCACGACCTGGGCGAGTGAGACGGCCACGACCACGGCGTTCAGCGACAGGTAGATCACGACGAGGATGACCGCGATGCCCACCGCCTCGGTGAAGCCGCGCAGGAACACCGCTCCCAGCAGGGCGAGCAGTACCAACGTGATGAGCATCGACTCCCCGTGCAGGAAGCTCGGGGTGTACGGGTTCTCGACGATGTGCGCGGTCGCGTCCGCCGCCGACAGGGTCATCGTGATGATGAAGTCGGTGGCGGCGAAGCCGAGCAGCGCCAGCACCAGCAGCTTGCCGGCCCACCACGGCAGGAAGCGCTCCAGCATGGCGATCGAGCCCTCGCCGTGCGGGCTCTCGTGCGCCACCCGCCGGTACACCGGCAACGCCCCGAACAGGGTGAGCAGCACGAGCACCAGCGTCGCGATCGGGCTGACCGCGCCGGCGGCGAGCACCGCGATGCCCGGCTGGTAGCCGAGCGTGGAGAAGTAGTCGACGCCGGTCAGGCACATGACCCGCCACCAGCGGTGCCGCGGGTGCTCCTCGGCCGGCTGGGTGTGCGGGCCGGCATGCTGCCTCGACCGGTCAGCAAGCCCCTGCAACAGCCAG